>NZ_JBWJPD010000012.1:0-149812 GCF_056393165.1 Stenotrophomonas sp. Steno-C17 | reverse complement strand
CCGCGAACCCAACCCGCCCGACCCCCGACAGTTTCCGTGCGCGTCCAGCCCACGGAAAAGAAATAAAAAGCAAAAAGCAAAAGCGCTCGCCCGGGGTCGGATCCCTTTCCGCAGGAAAGGGCTCCGACCCCTCTCCATATATATATCGACATCCCATTCCGCTCTTGCCCTTGCCTTTGCCTTTGCCGTCCGTCCCCGGTGAACCCGGAAAGGTGGGTCGGTGTGGGTGCGCGGGGGTATCCGCGCCATGGATGGCGCGGCTAAGCCTCCACGGACGGATTCACGGCGTCCCCCGCGCACCCACACCGACCCGCCCAAGCCGAAACAACCCAGAGCCGAACTGCTCTGGCTTTGGCCGTGGCTCTGGCGTGTAGAAAGCGCCGCCGGCCGCAGGCCGGCCAACCCCCCCCCCCCCGCTGCGCTGCGGCACGCCTGCCGCCGACCGATCTGGGATAATGCGCGTTCTTGTTTCCTCTGCTGCCGGACCCGGTCATGACCCAGAAGACGCTGCTCAACGATACCCACCGCGCCCTCGGCGCCAAGATGGTCGATTTCGGGGGTTGGGACATGCCCATCCACTACGGCTCGCAGCTGGACGAACACCATCTGGTGCGCCGCGAAGCCGGCGTGTTCGACGTCAGCCATATGACCGTGGTCGATCTGCGTGGTGAACAGGTCAAGCCGTTCCTGCGCCGCCTGCTGGCCAACTCCATCGACAAGCTGAAGGCACCGGGCAAGGCGCTCTACTCGTGCATGCTCAACGCCCGCGGTGGCGTGATCGACGATCTGATCGTCTACTACCTGGCCGACGACTTCTTCCGCATGGTGGTCAACGCCTCCACCCGCGAAAAGGACCTGGCCTGGCTGCGCGAGCAGGCCGCCGCGTTCGGCGTCAGCGTCGAACAGCGCCCCGACCTGGCCATCCTGGCCGTGCAGGGCCCGCAGGCCCGCGACC
The DNA here is from genome assembly GCF_056393165.1 of Stenotrophomonas sp. Steno-C17. NCBI lineage: Bacteria > Pseudomonadati > Pseudomonadota > Gammaproteobacteria > Lysobacterales > Lysobacteraceae > Stenotrophomonas > Stenotrophomonas sp. Steno-C17. The sequence goes on along the minus strand of NZ_JBWJPD010000012.1, from coordinate 148,857 downwards.
GGGTCAGCGGCCTGGTGGCCGAGGCAGACCGCGCCGCAGTGGCCAAGCTGGGCCGCTTCGCAGCACAGCAGGTGCAGGCCGACAATGTCGTTGACCTGTTCCTGGCCCGCACCGGCTACACCGGCGAGGACGGCTTCGAAATCCTGCTGCCGCAGGACGCGGTGGTCGCTTTCTGGAACCGCCTGATCGACGCCGGGGTGAAGCCGGCCGGTCTGGGCGCGCGTGACACGCTGCGGCTGGAAGCGGGCATGAACCTCTACGGCCAGGACATGGACGAGGAGATCAGCCCGTACGAAGCCGCACTGGCCTGGACCGTGTCGTTGGATGAAGGTCGCGACTTCATCGGTCGCGATGTGCTGGAGGCGCAGAAGGCCCGCGGCGACGCGCGGCAGATGATCGGCCTGGTGATGGACGAGAAGGGCGTGCTGCGCCACGGCCAGTCCGTCACCACCGCCAGCGGCCAGGGCGAAATCCTGTCCGGCACCTTCTCGCCGACGCTGGCCAAGGGCATCGCGTTCGCCCGCGTACCGGCCGGTGAACTGGGCCAGGTGACCGTGGACATCCGCGGCCGCCAGGTGCCGGTGCGCGTGGTCAAGTTCCCGTTCGTGCGCGAAGGCCAGGCCCAACCGGGCGTGCTGGTCGACGCGTGATGCGAACGTGCCGGTCGTCACTGACAGCAGTGGCGGCCGGTTGGTTACACTAGCCCCGTTCTTTCCACACCCCTGTATTCCTGGAGCAGTTCCATGAGCGAGATCCCCGGCGACCTCAAGTTCCTCAAGTCCCACGAGTGGGCCCGCGTCGAAGGCAATGGCCGCGTCACCGTTGGTATTTCCGACCACGCCCAGGGCCTGCTGGGTGACCTGGTCTATGTCGAACTGCCCGAAGTCGGCGCCGACGCCAAGGCCGGCGAGCAGATCGCCGTGGTCGAATCGGTGAAGGCGGCTTCGGACGTCTACAGCCCGATCAGCGGCAAGGTGGTCGAGGTGAACTCGGCACTGGCCGACAAGCCGGAAACCATCAACGAAGATGCCTACGGCGAAGGCTGGATGTTCGTGGTCGAGCTGTCCAACGCCGAGGAGCTCAACGAGCTGCTGGATCCGGACGCCTACGCCGAAGCGCTGGAAGACGAGGACCACTGAGTCCTGGTTTTGCGCAGACAAGAACGGCCACCCTCGGGTGGCCGTTTTTGTTTCTGCACCTGTGTCGGCCAGGACCGAAGGTGCGTGTGCCGGGTGCGCGTGGCCGTCTCGAAGGACGCGTTCGGGCTTGCGCAGTTTTGCGCAAATCCGTGTTTCCACCCCCGCGAAGCTGCGCCGGGATGTGAAAAGTTTTTGCCCCCGTTGCGGGTCTGTTTCGAGAGCGCCTGCGGCCATTGCGCGGTCGCGACGACGACCGTGCGCACATGCTGCGCCGGCCGCCTCCTATCAACGCAGAGTGCTTATTTCAAGTGTTTTTTATTCAACGTGTCGATCGACGCGCGCGCCGTCGCACCGCGTTGCAGCGCTCGAACGGGCATGCGGCGGGTGCTGCAGAGCCGGCAGCGGGCGCGTCCGCAGGGCACGGCGATGTGAAAATTTTTCGCGGGGGTTGTTGACAGTAAAAAAAACCGTGATTAGGTTTCGCCTCAGCAGACCTTGCCTGCCCAACCGAGTGCGCAGAATCAATCGTCCGATGCGAAGCAATCCCTTCCAGACCACCGCGATCGTCATGACGGTGGACAGGGCCCCGCTTCCCCCGGAGAAACGCAAGGCACCTTCCTTTCCGATGTCCGCCCCGCCGACCGAGGCCGACATTGCCGCATCCGTAACGGCGCGCCTGACGCGCCGGCGGTCCCCGCACGCAGCATTTGCGGGTTTGATCCACCTGGGCGTTTCAACTCCCTATCACTGACGAGGAGCCATCCCATGGCAACCAAGAAAGCTGCGAAAAAGAAGCCCGCCGCCAAGAAAGCGGTGAAGAAGGTCGCGAAGAAGGCCGCTGCCAAGAAGGCAGTGAAGAAGGTCGCGAAGAAGGCAACGGCAAAGAAGGCGGTGAAGAAGGTCGCCAAGAAGGTCGCCAAGAAGACCACTGCGAAGAAGGCAGTGAAGAAGGCGGCGAAGAAGGTAGCCAAGAAGCCGGCGAAGAAGACCGCGAAGAAGGCCGTCAAGAAGGTCGCCAAGAAGGCAGTGAAGAAGACTGCCAAGAAGGCCGCCAAGAAGACCACCGCCCGCAAGCCGGCCAAGAAGGTCGCCAAGAAGGCGGTGAAGAAGGCCGTCAAGAAGACTGCCAAGAAGGCAGTGAAGAAGACCGCGAAGAAGGCCACCAAGAAGGCCGCCCCGAAGAAGGCGGTGAAGAAGGTTGCCAAGCGCAAGCCGGCCGCCCGCAAGAAGAAGGCCGCTCCGGTCGCTCTGCCGGCCACCCCGGCACCGCTGATCTAAGTACTATCCCGATCGCCGTATCCTGAAACCCCTTCCCTGTTGCCCAGCAGGGAGGGGGTTTTTTTATGCGCGCGCGCCCGCGCCGCCCTCGTAGAGTCGAGCTTGCTCGATTGCGCCACCGCCTTTGTAGAGTCGAGCCATGCTCGACTGCCTCACCGCCGTTGTAGAGTCGAGCCATGCTCGACTGCTTTGCTGGTGAGTCGAGCAAGCTCGACTCTACGAGGGGGGCAGAGGCGGAAACCGCTCCACCAGGAATTCGACAAAACTGCGCAGGCGGGTGGACGGGTAGCGATCGTGCGCATGGACCACGTGCATCGGGCGACCCGCCTGCCCATGTTGCGGGAACAGCTGCACAAGGCGCCCCGCCGCCACATCCGCCGCAAGCAGCAGGGTCGACTGCAGCACGATGCCCAGGCCCTGCAGTGCCGCTGCACGCAGTGCTTCGCCATTGTTGATCTGCAGGCGTGCAGCGGCGATACGTTCGAGTCGGCCGGCATCGTCCTGCAGCCACTGTGCCAGCGCGCTGGGGTCGAACGACAGGCATTGGTGCGTTGCCAGTTCGGGCAGAGTGCGCGGCCTGCCATGGCGGGCGAGGTAGGACGGCGCCGCACACATCATCAACCGATACGGCGTCAGCGGCCGTGCCACCAGTGTGTCGCTGTCGGCCAAGGGGCCGATCCGCAGCGCGGCCTCGAAGCCTTCTTCGGCCAGGTCGACCACGCGATCGCTCAGCCTAGCCTCCACCCGCACCTGCGGATGACGCCGCATGTACTCGGCGAGGGCGGGTACCAGCGCATGCGTTCCGAAGATCACCGGCGCACTGATGCGCAGGCTGCCGGCGGGCGCCAACTGTTGGTGCGCGGCTTGTGCATCGGTCTCTTCCACCAGCCGCAGGATGTCTCTGCAGCGGGCGTAGTAGTCCTCGCCGAACGGCGTCATGCGCTGGCGGCGGGTGGTGCGGCTCAGCAGTTGCATGCCCAGTCGCGCTTCCAGTGCGCGCAGGTGCTTGCCGGCCATGGTGGCCGAGATGTCCATGGCGGCGGCAGCAGCGCTGAGGCTGCCCTTGTCCACGATCAGAACGTAGACCTGCATGCTCTCCAGCAGGTTCATCTGACACTCCGGGTTCTGAATGATGAAACCTGGGCGGAGTTTATCAATCAGTGGTGATCAATGAGCATGAGCTGCATGTGCCGGATGGACCGGCTCCGTAGACCCGAGAAGCCATGAATCTGAACCTTGAAGGACGTACCGCGCTGGTGACCGGCGCAGGCAGCGGCATCGGCGCCGCCGTCGCGCGACAGTTGGCGGCGCTTGGTGTACGCATCGCGATCAGCGCGCGGCGGGAGGAGCCGCTGCACGCGCTGGCAACGCAGATCGCAGCCGATGGGGTGCCGCCGCCGCTGATCCTGCCAGGCGACCTCACCGACGCGGCGCAGGTGGCGCGTATCGCCGTTGGGGCGCAAGCCGCGCTGCGGCACGTGGACATTCTGGTCAACGCTGCAGGTGGTGCTCGGCCGACCTCGCTGGATGCCGACGAAGCGGTCTGGGAGGAAGCGATGTCACTCAACTTCTCGGCGTCGCGGCGGCTGACCCAGGCGCTGTTGCCCGGCATGCAGGCGCACGGCTGGGGGAGGGTGATCAACTTCAGCGGCTCGATGGAGCCGCGAGCAGTGAACGCGGCAACGGCGGCGAAGGCCGCGCTGCACCTGTGGGGCAAGGGGCTTTCATCGGAGGTGGCCGCGCAGGGGATCACGGTCAACACGATCGCGCCGGGGCGCATCAACAGCGCGCAGGTTCTGGGCCGGCTGCATCCCACCGAAGACAGCCGGCGCGCGTTCATCGACCGCCACATTCCCATCGGGCGTTTCGGCGAGCCGGAGGATGTGGCGCCGCTGGTCGCGTTCCTGGCGTCGCCGCTGGCGGATTACATCACCGGCGCGGTGATTCCGGTGGATGGCGGCATGCACTACTTCGCGCATTGACCCCGCCTTGTAGAGTCGAGCTTGCTCGACTGCCTCACCGCCTATGTAGAGTCGAGCTTGCTCGACTGCTTCACCGCCTATGTAGAGTCGAGCCATGCTCGACTGCTTCGCTGGGCAGTCGAGCAAGCTCGACGCTACGAAGCCGGGGCGGTCGAGCAAGCTCGACTCTACGAAGCCGGGGCAGTCGAGCAAGCTCGACTCTACGAAGCCGGGGCAGTCGAGCAAGCTCGACTCTACGAAGCCGGGGCAGTCGAGCAAGCTCGACTCTACGAAGCCGGAGCAGTCGAGCAAGCTCGACGCTACGAAGCCGGGGCAGTCGAGCATGGCTCGACACTACAGAAACAAGAAGGGCGGCCCGCAGGCCGCCCTCTGTATACACGCAGCAGCGCGCCCGATCAGCGCGGCGAGGCCACCGCACGATTGCTCGACGCACCCTTGCCCTTGCGCTTGTCCTGCGCCGGGGCGGCGCCCTCGGCCATCAGGCTGTCGCTGCCGAAGTCGGTATCCACGTCCAGCCAGCGCTGGGCGGGCAGGCCCAACGCCGAATCGAGCACGGTCGGCAGCAGGCCGCTGGGCAGGCTGCTTTCGCCATTCCACATGATCGCAATGCCCAGGTCGCGTTCGGGCACCAGGGCCACCAGGCCGCGGTAACCCTGCACGGCGCCGGCATGGAACACCACGTCGTGGCCGGCGTAGTCGAACGTGCGCCAGCCCAGCGCGTAGCCGGCCGAATGCAGGCGCTCGCGGCGCCAGCCCGAACGCATCTCGCCCGGGGTGTTGATCAGGCTCGAATGCAGCGTGGCCAGCAGCGGCGCCGGCAGCACGTCGGGGCGGTGGCCGGTGTGGGCCAGCAGCCACTGCGCCATGTCGCTGGCGCTGGCGTTCACGCCTGCTGCCGGGGCCACACGGTAGTAGGTCGGCTTCGGCGTCAGCGATACCCAGCCGTTGCGGCTGCGCACGTGTGGACGCGCCCAGCGCGAGCTGGCCTGGATGCCGGCCAGGCCCATGCTGGCATCGTTCATGCCCAGCGGTTTGAAGATGCGGCGCTCCACGGACTGCTCATAGAAGCTGCCCGAGGCGGCATAGACCACGTCGCCAATCAGGCTGAAGGCCACGTTCTGGTAGGCGTAGCAGTCACCCGGCAGGCACTTCAGGCTGGTGTTGGCCAGCTTCTGGGTCAGCGTGTAGTACTCGGCGTTGCCTTCGATGTCGCGGTCGTAGGCGTTGTAGGGCAGGCCCACGCGGTGACTCAGCACATCGGCCACGGTCAGGCGGTCGGTGGCTTCGGGCGAATTGAGCCGGAAACCGGGCACGTAGTCGGTCACCTTGCTGTCCCAGCGCAGGGTGCCATCGTTCACCAGCAGACCGGCCATGGTGCCGGCGAAGGCCTTGGACAGCGAGGCCAGGCGGAACACGGTGTGCGCATCGACCGGCAGGGGATTGTTGACATCGGTCACGCCGTAGCCGCGCGCGCTGATCACCCGGCCACCCTGCACGATGGCCACGGCCATGCCCGGCACGCGCTCGCCGTAGGTCAGCTGCTGTGCCATCGATTCGATGTTTGCCACGTTGAAACCGGCGGCCGGCAGCTGCACCTGCGGCACCAGCCCGGTGCGGTACGCGGCCGGCTGGGTATGGGCGACGCTGTGGCCTTCGATGTTGGCCGGCAGCGGTGGCAGCGGCGGCGGAGCCTGCGCAGTGGTGGACAAGGCAACGGGCATGAGCATGCCCAGCAAACCAGTGGCCGCCGATCGGATCGGACGACGCAGGCTGTTCTTTTTCATCGAAGGTGACCCGTGCGCGACTGCTGTGGTCGATTCTAGCGCTGCTTTTCGCCTGTGCACAAACAAAGCGAAGATGAATGCGCATCTCGTTGAAAAAGTTGGATTTTTGACGCGCATTTCGTACGTTGCCGCAGGTGGCGGCGAGGGGGCTGCAACGCTTGGTTCTGCAGGCTGCGCGGCCCCCGGCTGGCGATGTTGCAGTGCATTGGCTAACGTACGCGCTCCATCGCCCCGGAGCCTGCCATGCTGCTGTCCAACCGCCGTTCGCAGGCGAGGGGAACCGCGTGACCGCGGCCGGCAACAAAGGTGCCCTGCGCGGTCTGGTCGCGGCCCTGCGCGAATCGCCCGCACTGTGGTGGTCGTTCCTGTATTTCTTCTGCCTGCTCAGTGGCTACTACGTGCTGCGCCCGGTGCGCGAGGCAATGGCTGCCTCGGCCGATCTGGAAACGGTGTTCCCACCGCTGCTGATCGGCTGGTTCGCCAGCCACGGCATTGCCCTGAAGGACTTCGTCCTGCAGTTCCTGTTCACCTGCGTATTCCTGATCATGCTGGTGCTGCAGCCGGTCTATGGCTGGCTGGTCAGCCGTTTCCCGCGGCGGGTGTTCCTGCCGGTGGTGTATGGCTTCTTCATCGTCACCCTGCTCGGTTTCTACGCGCTGTTCGACAGCGGGGTGCCGGGGCGGGGCATGGCCTTTTTCCTGTGGGTGATGGTGTTCAACCTGTTCGCGGTGGCGGTGTTCTGGAGCTTCATGGCCGATGTGTTCAGCAACGTCCAGGCGCGTGCCTGGTACGGCTACATCGGCGCGGCCGGCACCGTGGGCGCGTTCCTGGGGCCGATCATCACCAGTGCGCTGGCGCAGCGGGTCGGCATCGCCAACCTGATGCTGGTCTCGGCCGGCTTCCTGGTGGTGTGCCTGTTCTGCATCTGGCGGCTGCGGCACTGGGCGGTGCTGCGCGAGCGCGAGCAGCAGCTGGTGTCCGGTGAAACGCCGATGGGTGGCAGTGTGCTGGACGGGCTGAAGCTGATCGTGCGCGAACCGCTGCTGCGCTGGCTGGCCGTGCTGGTGGTGTTCGGCGTGGGGGTCGGCACGCTGCTGTACAACCAGCAGGCCAGCATCGTGCGTGCTGCGTTCACCGACCCGGCCGCCAGCACGGCGTTCTTCTCGCGCATCGACCTGGCGGTCAACGCTTTGACGCTGCTGCTGCAGCTCAGCCTGACCCGCTGGCTGCTGTCGCGCCATGGCATCGCACCGGCGCTGCTGATTCCCGCATTCGCCATCCTGATCGGGTTCTCGGTGCTGGCGGCCTCGCCACTGCCGATGATGGTGGCGGTGGTGCAGGTGATGACCCGCGCCAGCGAGTTCTCGCTGTTCAAGCCTGCGCGCGAGACGATCTACACCCGCGTGGACCGCCAGTGGCGCTACAAGGCCGGTGCCGCCATCGACACGGTGGTGTACCGCGGCGCCGACCTCAGCTTCACCTGGGTACACAAGGCGCTGTCGCTGTTCGGTTCGCACGTGGTATTCGTGGGCGGCATCCTGGCAGCGGCCTGCATGACCGCCGCCGCGTTCGGCGTGCTGCGCGAAGAGAAGAAGCTGCCGCGCGACCGCTGAGCCGCGCGGGGTCGGATCCCTCTCCCACGGAGAGGGCTCTGACCCCATCCCCATCCATCCATCCAAGGAACCGCCCATGTACTGGATCGCACTCGCCCTGACCCTGCTGGTCGCCCTGCTGCACGTTTATTTCCTGGTGCTGGAAATGTTCCTGTGGACCCGTCCGCTGGGCCTGAAGACGTTCCGCAACACGCCTGAGAAGGCCGAGATCACCCGCGTGCTGGCGGCCAACCAGGGGCTGTACAACGGCTTCCTGGCTGCCGGGCTGTTCTGGGGCCTGTTCGACCACCTGCCGATGCTGGTGAACTTCTCGCTGGGCTGCGTGATCGTGGCCGGCTGCTATGGCGCCTGGAGCGTGAACAAGCGGATCTTCTTCATCCAGGCGGTGCCGGCGGTGCTGGCCGCGGTGGCCTGGTGGTTCGTGCCGGCGTGATGGCTTGGTAGAGTCGAGCTTGCTCGACTGCTTCTGGGGCACCCCAGTCGAGCAAGCTCGACTCTACGAGGGCGGTGCACAAAAAAAACGGCGGGCCGAAGCCCGCCGTTTTCATGTCCGCATGTTCCAGGCGATCAAGCCGCCTGCGAATGCGGGTCCTTGTGCTGGCGGTCGTAGTAGCTGGCCGCACGCAGTTCGTGGGTGTCGAAGTCGTCCACGGTGATGGTGTCCAGGGTCAGCGTGCGCAGTTCTTCCAGCAGGCTGCGCTCGTCCTGGGTGATCACGCCTTCGGCCACGGCCTCGTCCAGCTGCGCCTTGAAGTCCAGCGCCTCGATGCCCTTGCTCTTCAGCGCCTTCAGGAACTTGCGCTCCACCGGCTCGGCCATGATCGCCTTGCTCAGGTAGCTGTTGATGCGGCCACCCGGGTTGTTCTCGCACGGGGTCAGGAACACGCCACTGGCCAGACGGTCGCGGGCTTCGTTCGGGGCCATCAGCAGGGCGGCCACGCGACGGCTCAGGCGATCGCCCGGGGCTTCGGCACGACGGCCCAGCGGGAAGATCAGGGCCCACATCAGCCAGCCGATCGGACGGATCGGGAAGTTGCGCAGGGCGGCCGACAGCGATTCCTCGATCTTGTGCACGCTGTCATGGAAGGCCCAGGCCAGCAGCGGCTGGTCGGCCTGCGGTGCGCCTTCGTCGTGGTAGCGCTTGAGCATGGCGCTGGTCATGTAGACATGGCTCAGCACGTCGCCCAGGCGGCCGGACAGCGATTCCTTGAACTTCAGCTTGCCGCCGAGGGTCATCATCGAGATGTCGGCCATCAGTGCCAGGTTGGCCGAGTAACGGTCCAGCTTGCGGAAGTAGCGGCGGGTGTAGGCGTCGCCCGGGGCGCCACCGAAGCGGGCGCCGGTCAGGCCGAACCAGAACGAGCGCACCGCATTGGAAATGCCGTAGCGGATGTGGCCGAACAGGCTGCGGTCGAAGTCCTGCAGGCCGGCACGGGTGTCCGGATCCTGCGCGGCCTTCATTTCCTTCAGCACCCACGGGTGGCAGAGGATCGCACCCTGGCCGAAGATCAGCAGGCTGCGGGTCATGATGTTGGCGCCTTCCACGGTGATCGCGATCGGCGCGGCCTGCCAGCTGCGGCCGGCGAAGTTGCGCGGCCCCAGGATGATGCCCTTGCCGCCGATCACGTCCATCATGTCCGAAATCACTTCACGGCTCATGTTGGTGCAGTGGTACTTGGCGATGGCCGAGGGCACCGACGGCACGTCACCACGGTCAACCGCGGCAGCGGTGGCCTGCGACAGCGCGCTGATCTTGTAGGCCTTGCCGCCGATGCGGGCCAGTGCTTCTTCCACGCCTTCGAAGCGGCCCACCGACAGGCCGAACTGCTTGCGGATGCGGGCATAGGCGCCGGTCACAGCGGCACCGGCCTTGGCACCGCCGCTGGCGGTGGAGGGCAGGGTGATCGAGCGGCCCACGGCCAGGCACTCGTTGAGCATGTTCCAGCCCTTGCCGGCCATGGCCGCGCCACCGATCAGCTGGGTCAGCGGGATGAACACATCCTTGCCCTTGATCGGACCGTTCTGGAAGGTCGAGTTCAGCGGGAAGTGGCGACGGCCGATTTCAACGCCGGCGGTGTCGCGCGGCAGCAGGCCCAGGGTGATACCGATATCGCGCGTATCGCCGATCAGGCCATCGGGGTCGTACATGCGGAAGGCCAGGCCGATCAGCGAAGCGACCGGGGCCAGGGTGATGTAGCGCTTGTCGAAGGTCAGCTTGACGCCGAGCACCTGCTCGCCGTTCCACTCGCCCTTGCAGACGATGCCGTAGTCGGGAATGGAGGTGGCGTCGGAGCCGGCGAACGGGCCGGTCAGGCCGAAGCAGGGCACTTCGCGGCCATCGGCCAGGCGCGGCAGGTACTGGTCCTTCTGTTCCTGGGTGCCGTAATGCACCAGCAGTTCACCCGGGCCCAGCGAGTTCGGCACGCCCACGGTGGAGCTGACCACCGACGACACCGAGGCCAGCTTCTGGATCACCTTGTGGTGGGCCAGCGCGGAGAAGCCCAGGCCGCCATATTCCTTCGGGATGATCATGCCGAAGAACTTGTTCTTCTTGATGAAGGCCCACAGTTCCGGCGGCAGGTCGGCGTGGACATGTGTGATTTCCCAGTCGTTGACCATCGTGCACAGTTCTTCGACCGGGCCATCCAGGAAGGCCTGTTCTTCAGCGGTCAGCTGCGGCTTGGGGTAGTTCAGCAGGATGTTCCAGTCCGGATCACCGGTGAACAGCTCGCCTTCGAAACCGACCGAACCGGTTTCCAGTGCGATGCGCTCTGTCTGCGACAGCGGCGGCAGCACCTTGCGGAACACCTTCATCATCGGGCCGGTCAGCAGCGGCTTGCGGATGAACGGCAGCAGCAGCGGCACGGCAATCACGGCCAGCACGGCAGCGGCCACGATCGTGGCGGTCTGGTTCACGTAGGGCACGAACCAGCAGATGGCCAGCAGGGCCACGCTGATCAGCGTCCAGGTAACCAGCCGCATGCGGTGGTAGGCGACGAACGCGCCTGCCAGCAGCAGGGCGAGGAAGGGAAGAACGATGCTCATGAGCGTGCTCCGGTGACGTGCTCGTTTGTGACGGACGAAGCTGCGGCATCCACCGCAGGCAACACGTCCAGATAGTCCAACACAGTAGCGGTAAAGGCGTCGTTGTCATCACCGGCGACCATGTGCGTGGCCTGCGGCAACTGTACGTGGCGCGCATGCGGCGCCAATGCCAGGAACTCGGCCACGGTCTGTGGCGTGACCAGATCGCTGCGACCGCCACTGACCAGCAGCAGCGGGCATTTCACCTGGCGCGCGGCCTCGGCCAGCGCGCCCTGGTGCTGTTCGCTGTCGCGGGCCAGTTCGGCCACCAGCCGCGGGTCCCAGTGCCAGCGCCAGCGGCCGTGGCCGTCCTCGCGCAGCAATGCGCGCAACGACGCTTCGGATTTGCGCGGGCGGTGCGGCAGGTAGCCGGCAATCACATCGGCCGCGTGTGCCAGCGAGGCGAAACCGTCGGGGTGGGCGGTCATGAAGGCCAGGATGCGCTCCACGCCGGCGGTATCCCAGCGCGGGGTGATGTCCACCAGCACCATGGCCGAGAACAGGCCGGGCCAGCGCGCTTCGGCCAGCAGGCCGAACAGCCCGCCCATCGAAGCGGCCACCAGCACCGGCGGGCGCGGCTGTTCGCCGGCCAGCACGATCAGGTCATCGGCAAACTGTTCGCCGTGATAGGGCACATCGGCCGCGTTCCAGTCCGAATCGCCGTGGCCGCGCGCATCGTAGGCCAAGGTCTGCAGACCGGCGGCGGACAGAGCGCGGGCGGTGGTATTCCAGGCGTGGCGGGTCTGGCCGAAGCCATGTGCGAACAGCACCCGACCGCGCCGTCCGCTGTGGTTGGCAGTGGCAGCCAGATGGGCGCCATGGGCGGCCTCCAGGCGCAGATCGGTGTACGCGGCAGCGGCAGAGGGTGTGACCATACTTGATAGTATGGATCGGCCGTGGCGGAAGTCAATACTGCTGGGTATGGTGCGCTGCGGAACGCCCGTTGGCGGGGGGAAAGACGGTTACTGGCGCAACGGCATACTGCAACGAACCCCGGCGTATGGTTAAATCAGCCCATGAATCAACCTGACGCTTCTGCCGGCGAACCGCGCGCCGGCCGCAACAGCCGCCTGAGTGCCGAAGACTGGGCCCAGGCGGCCCTCGACCTGATTGCTGAACAAGGCGTGGGCGCCGTCGCGGTGGAGCCGCTGGCGCGCCGTCTTGGCGTTACCAAGGGCAGCTTCTACTGGCACTTCCCCTCGCGCGACGCGCTGCTGCAGGCGGCGCTGGAACGCTGGGAACTGTTCGAGCAGGAACAGGTGTTCGGCAGTCTGGAAGATGTGCCTGACCCGCGCGCACGCCTGCGCCAGCTGTTCCAGATGGTGGCCCACGAAGTGCAGCCGCACATCATCTACAGCGAGCTGTTGAAGGCGCTGGACCATCCGATGGTGCGGCCGGTGATCGACCGCGTTTCGCAGCGTCGACTGGACTACCTGGTCGCCTCGTTCCGCCAGGCAGGGCTGAGTTCCACCGATGCCCGCCATCGCGCGCGGCTGGCCTACGCCGCCTATGTCGGTTTCCTGCAGCTGTCGTTGCAGCTGCAGCAGCCCAAGCAGGCGCGCGAAGACTTCGAGGCCTATGTCGAGCATCTGATCGAGACACTGATCCCGAACGGCTGATCCCGGAAGGGTCGACAGGCGCTGGCCAAAGGCCGTGGCATTGCCACGGCCTTTTTCGTCGCGCGTTGCAAGGAACAGAAACAGAAACGGGGCCCCGAAGGGCCCCGTCCTGGTGTTTTACGCTACGAACAGGCCTCGATCAGAAGCGCTGACGGTACTCCATGTACATGTAGCGCCCCGGGGTGTCGTACTGGTAGTCGAAGGAGTTGGCGAAGGCCTGGGTGGCCACCGGCGGTTCCTTCTCGAACACGTTGTTCACGCCCACCGACACGGTGCCGTTCCACGGCAGGTTGTAGCGCAGCTGCAGGTCGTGGTAGGTGGTCGCCGCCAGGTGGTTGCGCGGATCCACTGCGCCGTCGCGGCCGATGCGGTCCGGGTTGCTGCACAGGTTGGCCACGCCCGGGTAGGCGCAGTCTTCTTCCAGACCCGAGAAGTAACGCACGGTCCAGCTGGCACCGAAGTCACCGTAGGTCCAGGTGGTGGTCAGGTTCGAACGGATGCGCCAGGTCGGTGCGCTCTGCGAGTACAGGCCCACTTCCGACGGATCCCATTCCGATTCCGGGGTCGCCTTGGTGCGGTACTTGCTCATGTAGACGCTGTCCCACACAAAGGAGAACGAACCGAAGCGGGTATCCGGCAGCTGGTAGCGCATGGTCAGGTCGTAACCTTCCACTTCCAGCTCACCCAGGTTCTGCAGCGAGCGTGCGAAGTAGGTGATGTCGCCCAGCGCGTTGCGGGTGATGCCCGAGTTGGCCACCACGTCGCACCAGCCGCTGTTACCTTCAACGTAGCACTGGTTCAGCATGTAGCCCACGGTCGGGCGGCTGATCACGTCCTTGATGTTGATCTTCCACCAGTCCAGCGACACGTCGAAGCCGGGCACGAAGCTCGGGCTGAACACGATGCCCAGGCTCTTGGAGGTCGAGGTTTCCGGCTTCAGGCCTTCGTTGGAGGTCCACTCGAACGGGTAGGCGGTCTGGCTGTTGTAGCCGTCACGCTGGGTGTAGGCCGGCGAGATGCCAGCCGCGGCGCAGCGGGCGGCCACGGCGGCGGTGCCGATGTACGGGCTGTCGCTGGAGCAGGGATCGCCGTAGGTGTCGTAGGACTGGCTGGCGCCGCCGAACAGGTTGGAGATCGACGGGGCGCGGAAGCCCTCGGCCCAGTTACCGCGGACCATCACGTCTTCGATCGGCTTCCACTTGAAGCCGAACTTGCTGTTGATGGTGTCACCGAAGTTGCTGTAGTCCGAACGACGGGTGGCGGCGCTGAATTCCAGCGACTTGGCACCCGGCAGGTCCTTCAGCAGCGGCACGGCCAGTTCCAGGTAGACGTCGGTCAGGTCGTACGAACCGGAGGTCGGCTGGCGGGCGTTGCCCGAGCTCAGGCCGGCCGAGACGAAGGCGTCGGGCATGTCGTAGCCCGATTCCTTGCGGCGTTCGACACCGGCGGCGAAGCCCATCATGCCGCCCGGCAGTTCGACGATGTCGCCGGACAGGTTGGCGGTGAACGACTTGGACTTGTTCTGGTACTTGTCCTTGGCGTTGAACAGGATGTAGTCCAGCTGGTCCTGCGGCATGTTGCCGGCGCTGCTGAACGGGTTGAACGGCACGCAGCCAGCAATCACGGCGCCCGGGGCACCGCACTTGACCACGCCATCGGTATCCATGAACGACGCGCCGGTGGCGGCGTACAGGTTACCCATGTTGACGTCGCCGATCTGGGTATCGACCTGGTCGGACACGTTGTAGCTGGCGCCCGCATCCCAGTTGAAGTAGCGGCCGGCCACTTCGAACGAGCCTTCCAGACCACCGTACCAATGGAAGGTCTTGACGTCCTGTTCGTAGAAGCGGTCCTGCTCGACCAGGCGGCGGTTCCAGTTCAGTTCGCGCGCGTTGGCAGTGCCGTTGGTCGGGTTGTAGTAGCTGTCGGCCGACAGGCCCTGGTCACCGCCCAGGTAGCTGCCCGCGCTCAGCGGGTAACCGGCCAGCTGCTGGGCCGAGGTGCGCTGGTTGTACAGGGCATCGGTGCGCAGCGCGATCGAATCGGTCAGGTCATAACGGCCCTGGATGTAGATCGACTTGCGTTCCTGCGGGGTACGCAGGTAGTTGTCGGCGGCGTAGTTGTAGCGGTCGGCGTTGGTGAACGAGTGGTAGTTGGCCAGATTGCGGCCGTCCGCATCATTGTTCACAACGCTGCGCACCAGACCGGCGCGGTCGGCGGTGGCTTCGTCCTCGCTGCCAGCCAGCGTGCTCCACGCATCGTAGTCGTCGGTGCCGACGCCATCGATGGTCATGTCCCAGAAACCGCCCGAAGCGGTCTGGCCGCTGTACTGCGACGCACCCAGGCTGTACACCGGGTCAGCCGAGATCTTGCGCGCGCCGGCCATCACGGCCTTTTCCTTCACGTAGCTCGCGCCGAACACCAGGCTGCTGCGGTCGTTGCTGCTGCCCAGGGTCAGGTCCAGGGCCTGGCGTTCGCCGTCACCCTTGCTGAACTGGCCGTAGTAGACGTGCGCTTCGCCACCGTTGAAGTTGTCGCGGGTGATGATGTTGACCACGCCGGCGATCGCGTCCGAACCGTAGATCGAGGAGGCGCCGTCCTTCAGGACTTCAATGCGCTCGACGATGGCGGTCGGGATGGTGTTCAGGTCGACGGTACCGTCCAGGGCCTGCACCCAGCGACGGCCATTGACCAGCACCAGGGTGCGCTGCGAACCCAGGTTGCGCAGGTCGACGCCGGCCGAGCCGTCGCCACCGTTGTTGAACTGGGTGTTGATCGCTGCACCGTTGGTGGCGATCTGCTGCAGCACTTCGGCCACGTTGGTGCGGCCGGTCTGCTGGATCGCTTCGCGGCTCAGGGTCAGGACCGGCTGCTGGGTTTCCAGGTCAACCGAACGGATGCGCGAACCGGTGACCTGGATGCGATCCAGGTTGGTCGCACCGGTCGCCTCCTGGGCGTGGGCAGTCGCGACGGAAGCACCGGCGACCAGCGCGATGACAACCGCATCGCGCAGCTTGTTGGACTTGAAATTCATTGGCTCTCTCTCTCCAAGGAAATCTTGGCTGGGGTAGTGCCTGTGCGACGGCTCCCAAAAGTGGGTGCCAAAAAACGCAAGGCTGAACCGATAGTAACGAGCCTCTGGAGAAAATTAAAGCTGTGTTAATAATTGTCTCAGTTTTGCTTTCAGTCAAAATATTTTCAGTTATTTCAATGACTTGAAATTGCCTGAAGTTCACGCGGGGTACACCGGCCCCGTTCACCTGGAAAAAAAATTTTCAATTGATATATGTCATGATGTATCCGTGTGTAACAAGTGCGGGTTGCAAGGCGCGGCAGCGACGCACGCAGAAACAGAAAGGGGCACCGCGAGGCGCCCCTTGGCTTGAATGCATTGGCGTGGCCGGATCGTCCGGCCCGGCTGGGATCAGAGATCCTGTTCGTAGCGCACGTACGGCACGGTGCCGTCGTCGTTGCTCTCGTTGCGGGGCGAGAACGGATTCTTGCCACGGCTGATCACGTTTTCCGCACCCACGGTCAGCTGCCCCGACCACGGCGTGCGCCAGGTCAGGCCGATGCCCAGGCCTTCCCACTTGCCGGGCTTGCCGGGGACGTCGACCACGCGGCCGATGATGCTGCCACTGAAATTGCCGTAGCCGGCGCCCAGGCTCAGGCTCTTGCTGTCCCAGCGGTCGACGATGGCCGGCGCGGCATCGGCCAGCGGCACCAGACGCGCCTTGGCGTAGGTACCGGCGATCGACACGAAGCCCTCACGGCCGATGTTGCGCTGGGCGAAGACGGTCAGGTCGTTCTGTTCGGCGCGCAGGGAAGGCGTCTTGTTCGGCGAAGCCAACCAAGCCGGCAGGGTTTCACGGCCGGTACCGGCGGTGATGCCCAGACGGTTGCTGCCGCGGTTCAGCGCGGCCGTGCCGGTGAAGCGACGGTTGTTGGCACCGATCGCATCGTCTTCATCGCCGAGGCTGGCCAGCATGCAATGACTGGCCAGGCCGCTGATGCTGGTGCCACTGCTGCTGTTGCAGAGCAGGCCCAGCGAATCGCCCGAGGACAGACCGAAGGCGGCATCCAGCGAGTTGCGGCCGAAGTGCCAGCGCGCACCTGCCGCCTGTTCGCCGGTGGGTTCCAGGTACAGCAGAGCTTCGACCTTGCCGCTGCCCTTGTTCCAGACCGGAATGACGGTGCGGGTGTCCTTGCTCTGCGCATGCGCGCCCGTGATCGCGCCAAGGGCGATCAGCAGGGCCAGCGGTAGACGCAGGAAGGTACGCATCGGACCAGTTCAGACAGGGGCGGACGACGAAAGTTCCCGCTGGGGCGGGAACTCGATCCTAGGGCGTTTATGAATTCTTAACAAGCCTTGATCCTCCCCAGAACACAAGACCTGCCTGTTTCACTGAAGCCGTTCAGGCGCCGGTACATTCCCCTCGGCACCGTGGAACAGTATGCCGAACTCCGTCAACGGAAAGTGATACTCCTGTCCGCAGAATTCGCAACGCACTTCCACCGCGCCGGTGTCCTCGGCGGCCGCGCGGGCTTCCTCCTCGCCCAGCGATTCGAGCATGGCCGCGACCCGCTCGCGCGAGCAGGAACAGGCGAAGGACAACGGCTTTTCGCCCACCAGCACCGGCTTCTCTTCGTGGAACAGGCGGTGCAGCAGGTCTTCGGCCGGGGTGGCCAGCAGCTCGGCCTTGCCCAGCGTCTCGAACAGCGCGCTGGTGCGCGCCCAGCCATCATCGTCGCCTTCGTCACCGGGCAGCTTCTGCAGCAGCAGGCCGCTGGCGCCGTCGCGGTCGGCCGACAGCAGCAGGCGGGTCGGCAGCTGCTCGGACTGCTGGAAGTAGTCTTCGAAGGCCTCGTCCAGCTCGGCCGCGCTCAGGCCGACCAGGCTCTGGTAGCGCTGCGGTTCGCGCGGGTCCAGGCCCGGGTTTTCAATGGTGATGGCCAGCAGGGCGCCCTCGCCGAGGGTGGACAGGTCGCGTGGCGCATCGCCCCCTTCGGCCAGCTGGGCGATGCCGCGCAGGGTGCCGGCGGCGGTGCATTCGGCGAACAGGGCGCGCAGGGCGGTGTTGCTGCGCAGCTGGATCGACAGGCGGCCGTCGACCTTGGTGTGGCCGGTGAACAGCGCCGAGGCCACGGCGGCCTGGCCCAGCAGTTCAGCGGCGTTGTCCGGATAGACCGCGTGGGACAGGATCTGCTGCCAGGTGGCGTGCAGGCGCACGTGCACGCCGCGGACGCCGGCGTCGGGCAGCAGGAAACGGATCAGGGAATCGGATTGGGCGGTCATCGGCTCACATCGCGCGGAAACAGGGGCGGTTGCCGGATAATGCGCCGACAACCAGATAGAAGAAGGATGCACCAGTAATGGGGGCAGGGGGAGAGCAGGACAAGGTGGCGGCCGGCCCGGTCGCACGGCGGCGCCGCTGGCGCTGGCGGCAGCTGCTGTGGCTGCCGGTGCTGTTTGTGGGGTTCAGCTGCCTGCAGGTGCTGGTGTTGCGTTTCATCGACCCGCCGCTGTCCACGGTCATGCTGTGGCGCTACGGCGAAGCCCTGGGCCAGGCCGACTGGTCGTATCGCCTGCATTACCAGTGGCGTGACCTGGACCAGATGGCCCCCAGCCTGCCCATCTCGCTGGTAGCTGCCGAAGACCAGCGCTTCCCTGACCACAATGGCTTCGACCTGCAGGCCATTGAAAAGGCGCGTGACCACAACGCGCGCGGTGGCCGCCTGCGCGGCGCCAGCACGATCAGCCAGCAGGTGGCCAAGAACCTGTTCCTGTGGCAGGGCCGCAGCTGGGTACGCAAGGGCCTGGAGGTCTGGTACACGGTGCTGATCGAAGCGTTCTGGCCCAAGCAGCGCATCCTGGAGATGTACGCCAACATCGCCGAGTTCGGTGATGGCGTCTATGGCGCACAGGCGGCGGCGCAGACCTTCTGGCGCAAGGATGCCGCTCGCCTGAGCCCGGCAGAAAGTGCCCGCCTGGCGGCCGTGCTGCCGGCACCGCGGCGTTACAACGCGGCCAAGCCGGGCCCCTACGTGCAGCGGCGCGCGGCGTGGATCCAGCGCCAGGCCCGGCAGCTGGGTGGGGCGGGGTATCTGCAGGAGTAGTGCAGCGACGGGCCGCAGGCGTGCCTGCGACGTACAATCCGGGCATGAATCGTGACCGCCTGACGTTCGTCATTGCCGCCCACAACGAAGCGCTTGCGTTACCGCAGCTGCACCCGCGCCTGTGTGCGGTGCTCGACGGCCTGGCCGACGTCGACGGTCATGTGTTGTACGTGGACGATGGCAGCAGCGATGACACCTGGGCGGTGATCAGCGGGCTGGCTGCCGTGGATGCGCGGGTGTCGGCACTGCGCCTGTCGCGCAACTTCGGCAAGGAGGCGGCGCTGACCGCCGGCCTGGACCAGGTGCGCGAAGGCGCCGCGATGATCCTGGACGCCGATGGCCAGGATCCGCCGGAGCTGGTGCCGCAGTTCGTGGCGCGCTGGCGCGAAGGGTTTGACAATGTCTACGGCACCCGGCTGGTGCGCGACGGTGAAAGCTGGAGCAAGCGGACCACGGCGGCGCTGTTCTACCGCGTGATCGGGCGCCTGTCGCCAACGCCGATTCCGGCCGACACCGGCGATTTCCGCCTGCTGTCGCCGCGCGCGCTGGGCGCATTGCGCGAACTGCGCGAACGCCATCGGTTCATGAAGGGGCTTTTCAGCTGGGTGGGCTTCCGCCGGGTGGCCGTGCCCTACCACCGGCATGCGCGCCTGGCCGGCACCAGCAAGTTCAGCCTGTGGCGCTTGTGGAACTTCGCGCTGGAAGGCATCACCGGTTTTTCCACCGTACCGTTGCGTGCGGCCACCTACCTGGGGCTGGCGACGGCGGCGGTGGCGTTCGTGTTCGGCCTGTGGGTGATCGTCAAGGCGGCCCTGTACGGTGACCGCGTGGCCGGCTGGCCGACGATGATGGCGGTGATCCTGTTCCTGGGCGGGGTGCAGCTGATCGCTCTGGGGCTGATCGGCGAATACCTGGGGCGGCTGTACGAGGAGTCCAAGCAGCGGCCGCTGTATCTGGTTGACGCGTGGTTGGCGCCGGGCGTGGCAGAATCGGCCCTGCAACCCACCCTGGGAGGGCAGGCAGATGACGTCGGTACGGCAACTGTTGGACGGCAAGTCCCCTGAAGTACATGCAGTCGCGCCTGGCGCGGCGGTGATCGATGCGATCCGGCTGATGGCCGACAAAGGCATCGGTGCGGTGCTGGTGATGGACGGCCCGCGGCTGGTTGGCATCCTTTCCGAGCGCGACTATGCGCGCAAGATCGTGCTGCGTGACCGCTCCTCGCGCGATACCGCGGTGGCGGAGATCATGACCGCGCAGGTGGTGACTGTTTCGCCGGGCGAGCAGGTGGAGCACTGCCTGCAGCTGGTGACCGATTACCGTATCCGCCATCTGCCGGTGGTTGAAGGCGGGCAGGTGCTGGGGGTGATTTCCATCGGCGATCTGGTGAAGTCGGTGATCGATGCGCAGCGGCGCGAGCTGGATCATCTGCAGCAGTACATCGTGGCGGGGTAGTTTTTCGCTGGCGGGCTTGCAGCCCGCCGGCCCGCTTTTCGAGCCAGAGCCGGAGCCAGAGCCAGGGCCAGAGCCAGAGCCAGAGCTTCAGAGCAGCGCCTTGCTGATGCGTGGGGAGGCGGAGGGCATGGCCGTGCAGGACACGCGGTAAATACGTCCATGTAGCTCGTAGGCGCCGTCCTTGGCGCCTACGGTCCTGCACGGCCATGCCCTCCGCCTCAGGACACGTCCCTGCGAGCGCGGTGCGTTTCAGTGCCAATCATCCGCTTCTGCCGACCACCCGCTTCTGCCGATCATCCGTTTCTGCCAATCATCCGCTTCTGGTAGGTGCCAACCTTGGTTGGCACAGCTTTTGATTTTGATTTTGATTTTGATTTTCCGCTCTCGTTCCGCGCGCTGGAAACTGTCGGGAGTGGGGCGGGTGGGCCAGGCAGGACCGCAGGCGCCAGGGGCCCGAGGCATGCCTCGGGCGGGTTGGGCAGGACGCCCAACCCCGGTCTTGCCGTGCGCGAAGGACAGCGCGCACGAGCAAGGCGCCTACGAGCCCCCATGGATGGGTTTACGGCGTGTCCTGACTGGCCCACCCGCCCCACTCCAACCAAGATCAACAGCGGCGCCGCGAACAACCGCTCTTACTTCGCGTACTGCCCACCGCAGTTGGCGTCCTTGCCCGGGCCGGTCTCGATCGTGGCCAGCAGCGCGGCGGGCGGGGCAATGCTGCCCAGCGCCAACGCCACTGCACCGCGCAGGCCCAGTGCCTTGAAGTCCGGGCGGAACGATGGATCCTTGAAGGTGCCGCCGATGCGCAGCGGCGAGCGCAGCACCAGGATGCTCTTGTCTTTCGGGCGCGGCCGCAGCAGCAGGTCCAGCGACTCATCGCGCAGGCTCACGGTGCCCTCGCCAATGACGATGGTGTCGGTGGTGTCCACCGCCAGCGCGCGGCTGGTCATCAGCCCATCGCGCACGCCGAAATCGGCGAAGGCACACCGCAGCGGAATCTGCCGGTCACCGGTGAACAGGAATTTCACCGATTCGGTGATGTCCAGGCCAGCCAGCTCCATTACCAGGTTGCCGACGTGGCCGCGGCCCATCGCCACGCCCACGTCGCCGCTGCTGCCCCCCAGCATCGCGGCGATGGAATTGCCGCGGCCGCTCAGGTCGATCTGGCCGCTGATGCCACCCTTGGCCTGCTCGGCCAGCTTCGCATCGGGGAACAGATGCCCCAGCTGCACGCCACGCACGCTGGCCTTGAGCGAGGTGGCAATCTGTGGCTGGCGCGCATCCATACGGATCGTGCTGCGGATATCGCCGCCGGCCACGCCGAAGTTCAGCGGGTCCAGCCGCAGTACGCCGTCGTCCAGCAGCAGGTGCGCGTCCATGTCATCCAGCGGCAATGACGGCGCGTTGATGCGGTGCGCCTTCCAGCGCACGTCGGCATCCATCGCGCGCAGCTTTCCCAGGTTGTAAGGCGCGTCCGGCAACACCCGGCTGCTGGCCGCTACCTGCGCGGCTTCGGCCTTCTGCTCGGCGTTGGCGGTTTCGCCGCTGCCAGTCCTGGGCGGAGCGCCGACAAAGCCGGCCAGATCGTCGAAGTCCAGGCGGCGCGATTCCAGCGTGGCGGTCAGCCGCGGCCGTTCGCGGCCCACTTCGAACTGCAGGTTGCCGCCCAGGTCGCTGTCACCCACCTTGCCGGTGAAGCGCTCGTAGCGCCACACGTTGTGGTCGCGCTTCAGGCGGCCGTTCAACGCATACGGGGGCGACGGAGGAATGGCGATGCCCAGCAGCGGGTAGAGGTCGGCCAGGTCCTGGCCACTGAGGGCGAACTGCAGGTCGAACAGCTGCAGGGCGAATGGATTGGTCAGCGTGCCGCTGGCCACCGCGTGGGTGGCACCGGCACGGCCATCCAGATGGATGCGGAAGGGATGGGCACTGTCGGTCAGCTGCAGGGGCGATTCGGTGCCACCGCTGAGGGTGAATGCATTGCCCTGCCAGCGCCCCTTGCCGGACACCCGCAGCGGCGGTGCCGCGTCGCCCTGGTGCGGCTGGCCACTGCGCACGTTCAGGCGGATATCGGTGCGGCCCCGCACATCGGAAAACTGCAGGCGGCCATCGTCGATGAACAGCCGCTGCAACTGCGGGGGCGTGCCACCGCTGCTGTCACCGAGGAAATCCCAGTTGCCCGGGTCGCCTTCACCGGGGGCGGTCTGCAGCAGCACATCGGGACGGGTCAGGCGCACTTCGGGCAGCTGCACGCTGCCCCGCAGCAGGGGCCAGACCCGCACGTCGATCTCCACGCGATCGGCGCTGGCCATGTTCGGCTGCTTGGCCCAGGTCGCATTGGCGAAGGAGATCGTGTCGGCGCGCACGGTGGTGACGCGGCCCAGATCCACGTCCAGATTGCCGATATGCAGGGCGCGTCCGGTACGTGCCTGCACCGCGCGCTCCACCGGGCCCTTGAACCAGTTCCAGTCCCACAGCGCCAGCAGCAGCAGCAGGGCGGTCAGCAGGAACAACAGCGCGGCCAGCCAGCGCTGGCCGCGGCGGCCGGGGCGGCGCAGGCGCCAGCGACGGTGGGGACGCGCGGCAGGGGCTGGGGCGGTATTCACGCGCCCATGGTTGCCCTGTCATCGTGGACAGGGCGCGAAGCACCCATGTGCACCGTGTGCACAGGGCCACGGACGCAGGGGCGTGCTTACAGCACCTGCATGGTCACGGCCACGAAGTGGCAGACGCTGCCGCCGATCACGAACAGGTGCCAGATCGCATGCGAATAGGGGATCGATTCGCGATGGTAGAAATACGTGCCCAGCGTGTAGGACAGGCCGCCGCCGAACAACCAGGCCAGGGTGCTGCCGTCGATGGAGGCCCACATCGGCTTGATCGCCACGATCACCAGCCAGCCCATGGCGATGTAGATGCCGGTGGACAGCGCCTTGAAGCGGCCGGTGTAGAACAGTTTGAACACCACCCCGCCCAGGGCCAGCGCCCAGATGGCCGTGAACAGACCCCAACCCCAGGGGCCGCGCAGGCCGATCAGGGTGAACGGGGTATACGTTCCGGCGATCAACACATAGATCGCGCAGTGGTCGAACACCTTAAGGCGGCCCTTGGCCGTGGGGTGCTGGATGGCGTGGTAGAGCGTGGACGCGGTGTAGAGCAGCAGCAGGGCGATACCGAACACGATGGCGCTGGCAAGCTGCCAACCGTCGCCGTAGATGGCGGCCAGGGTGATCAGTACGGCGCCGGCGGCCAGCGCGAAGACCGCGCCCAGCCCGTGGGTCAGGGCGCTGGCGATTTCTTCACGGATGGAAGCAACAGTCGTGGAGGACATGGCGATGACGTGGTTCGCGGGGAGGGGGACCCGCAGCCCCCCTATCATCGCCGCGATGGCGGTTGCTTGCACCCCCGCCACCGTATGGTGGGTGAACCGGCGCCCATCCACGCATGGCGTGGATGAACGGAGGTGGCGCTGGGGTCGGAGCCCTTTCCTGGCGGAAAGGGATCCGACCCCGGCCGGTCAGGCCACCGAGACGGTGTGGGCGGCTTCGCGGGTGGCCGAGAAGCGCACGTCCGGCGCGCGTTCCTGCGCCAGCTGCAGGTTCACCCGGGTCGGGGCCAGGTAGACCAGCTGGCCAGCCGCATCCAGGGCCAGGTTCAGCGCGTTCTTCTCGCGGAACTCTTCCAGCTTCTTTTCATTGCTGCAGGTGACCCAGCGTGCGGTGGTCACACTGACCGGCTCGAAGGTCGCTTCCACGCCGTACTCGTCTTTCAGGCGATAGGCGGCCACGTCGAACTGCAGCACACCCACCGCGCCCAGGATCAGGTCGTTGCTGGTCAGCGGGCGGAAGAACTGGGTCGCGCCTTCTTCCGACAGCTGGGCCAGGCCCTTCTGCAGCTGCTTCAGCTTGAGCGGATCACGCAGGCGCGCACGGCGGAACAGTTCCGGGGCGAAGTTCGGAATGCCGGTGAAGGTGACCGCTTCGCCTTCGGTGAAGGTGTCGCCGATGGAAATGGTGCCGTGGTTGTGGATGCCGATCACATCGCCCGGCCAGGCTTCGGCGGCGATTTCACGGTCGCTGGCCATGAAGGTCAGCGCGTTGGCCAGCTTCATTTCCTTGCCGGTGCGCACGTGGAAGGTCTTCATGCCGGCGTTGAAACGGCCCGAGCAGATGCGCATGAAGGCCACGCGGTCGCGGTGCTGCGGGTCCATGTTGGCCTGGATCTTGAACACGAAGCCGGTCAGCTTGTTTTCCTGCGGGGCGATCTCGCGGCCGGTGGTGGCGCGCGCCTGCGGGGCGGGGGCGTGCTCGACGAAGAAATCCAGCAGCGGCTGCACGCCGAAGTTGTTCACGCCCGAACCGAAGAACACCGGGGTCTGCTTGCCGGCGCGGTAGGCGTCCAGGTCGAACGGGTGGCTGGCGCCCTGCACCAGTTCCAGTTCGTCGCGCAGCTCGGCCAGCATCTGGGCGCCGATCTTTTCGGCCAGGCCCGGCGCATCGATGGACGGGAAGATGGTCGAATCCTGGCGGGTGAAGTTGCGGCCCGGTTCGTACAGGTGCACTTCGCCGGTCAGCAGATGCACCACGCCCTTCAGGCGCTGGCCCATGCCGATCGGCCAGGTGACCGGGGCGCACTGGATGCCCAGCACGGTTTCCACTTCATCCAGCAGCTCGATCGGGTCCTTGCCCTCGCGGTCGAGCTTGTTGATGAAGGTCATGATGGGAGTGTCGCGCAGGCGGCACACTTCCATCAGCTTGATGGTGCGCTCTTCCACGCCCTTGGCCACGTCGATCACCATCAGCGCCGAATCCACCGCGGTCAGTACGCGGTAGGTGTCCTCGCCGAAGTCGGCGTGGCCGGGGGTGTCGAGCAGGTTGACGATCTTGCCTTCGTAGGGGAACTGCATCACCGAGGAAGTGACGGAGATGCCGCGCTCCTTTTCCAGCGCCATCCAGTCGGACGTTGCGTGGCGGGCGGCCTTGCGGCCCTTCACCGAACCGGCCATCTGGATCGCGCCCCCGAACAGCAGCAGCTTTTCGGTCAGCGTGGTCTTGCCGGCGTCAGGGTGGGAAATGATGGCGAAGGTGCGGCGGCGCGACGCTTCGTTGGCGACTTCGGACATGGCAGTGGCGCCCGCCCGGGGCGCTTTTCAAAGAGATAAGCGCCCGATTATACCGGCCGCCGCCGCTCAGCGCCCGGCGCTGCCCTCGCCATGGCCTTCGCGGGCGAACTGCAGCTGTCCCTGCGCGGTGAAAATGCGCGCCGGCACCGAGCTCAGGCCCATGCCCCGGTTCACCTGGACCACGAAGTGCAGGTGCGGGGCGGTGCTGAAGCCGCTGTTGCCCGACAGCCCGATCGGCTGCCCGGCCTGCACCGCCTGGCCGGGCCGCACGCGCATGCCGCCGGCCTGCAGGTGCGCGTACAGCGCCATGCTGCCGTCGCTGTGCAGCACGCGGATGAAATTGGCCCGGTTGCCATCACGCTGGCGGTCCTGGCCGTTGTGGTGGAAACCGTCCTGGACCTGCATGACCGTGCCCTCGCGCGCCGCCAGGATCAGCGTTCCTTCGGCCAGTGCGAAATCGACCGCATCGCGGTTCTCTTCGTCCTGGTGGCTGAAGCGCCCGTTCGGCGCCTGGTCCACGCGCAGGTGCGCCGCTTCGAAGGGCAGGCGATAGGCCACGTCCTCGGCCTGCGCCGACGGCGCGCCCGGTACGGCGTTCATGCGCACTTCCAGGGCGCGTCCATCGGTCGGGGCCGCCAGGTGGCCGACCACCAGCGTGCCGCCACCCTGCACCAGTGACTGCACCGGCAGCCCGTCGATGGACTGGCCGGGCGCGGGGCGCAGTTCGATCTGCAGCGGGCCGGCCAGCGGATTGTCGATCCGTGCCTGCCATTGCTCGCCCACGGGTTGCAGGCGCAACTGTGCCAGCGGCGCGGCCGAGGGCGCCGCCGCGGGTGCTGCGTGGGTCGGACCCGCCGGCACCAGACCCCAGCCTTGCCGCCAGTCGCTGGCGTCGGCAATGGGAGCGCCCAGCAGGGCAAACATCAGGCAGCACAGGGCCGGGCGTGGCATCGGCGGTTCCAGCGGCAGGGGGCGGCGGGACTGTAGCCGATCCTGAACGGCAGTGACGGTACTGCTTCCCGGTTCGCTGCCGGGGATTCATTCATCGCTTTATCCGCATGAAGGGATTGACATGCCCGGAATCCGCTGGCATCGTGGTTCCACCATCGAGACCGGCAGAGGGACAGGCCCTTTGAAGCCGGGGCAGCCCGCAGGCATGCAAATGCCGGCGTAGGTGCCAAATCCTGCGGGGACCGTGGCGTCCACCGAAAGATGGTTCGAGCGTGCACCGCCGGTGCATCTTGAACGCGAGCCCCGCGAAGGCTCGATGGCCGATTCCCAACTGGATCCCGCCATGAGCTTCGCCCCCAGCACCGTGCTCCGCCCCGAACCCTTTGCCCCCGTCAGCGTGCCGGTCGATGACCGCGTGCACGCCGAGCGCGGCGAGTTCGCCGCCGTGCTGTCGATGCGCCACGCCGGGCCGTGCCCGGTGCGCCTGCGCTACGAATGGGTGGGCCCGGCCAATGCGCCGGTGGTGGTACTGGCCGGCGGCATTTCCGCGCACCGCCATGTAGCCAGCAACCCGCAGTTCAGTGAAAAGGGCTGGGCCGAAGGCCTGGTCGGCGCCGGCCGCGCGCTGGACCCGCAGCAGCTGCGCGTGCTGGCCTTTGATTTCATCGGTGCCGATGGCGCGCTGGACGTGCCGATCGACACGGCCGACCAGGCCGACGCGCTGGCGCTGCTGCTGGACCATCTGGGTGTGCGCACGCTGAAGGCGTTCGTGGGTTACTCGTATGGCGCACTGGTCGGCCAGCAGTTCGCGGTGCGCCACCGTGCGCGGGTGCGCCAGCTGGTGCTGGCCAGCGGTGCCCACCGCCCGCATCCCTATGCCGCCGCGTGGCGCGCGCTGCAGCGCCGTGCCGTTGCATTGGGCCAGCTGCAGTGCGGCGAAGACCATGGCCTGGCCCTGGCCCGCCAGTTCGCGATGCTCAGCTACCGCACCCCGGAAGAATTCGGCGAACGTTTCGATGCGGCGCCGGAAGTGATCAATGGGCGCGTGCGGGTGGCCGCCGAAGACTATCTGGATGCAGCCGGTGCTCAGTACGTGGCGCGCACTCCGGTGACCGCCTATCTGCGTCTGTCCGAATCGATCGACCTGCACCGGGTGGACCCCGCCGCCATCCTGCCGCCCACCGTGGTGGTGGCCGTGGAAGGCGACCGCCTGGTGCCGCTGGACGATCTGGTCAGCCTGGTCGAGGGCCTGGGCCCGCGCGGCAGCCTGCGCGTGCTGCGCTCGCCCTATGGCCACGATGCCTTCCTGAAAGAAACCGATCGCATCGACGCGATCCTCGCTACCGCCTTCCGCACTTCTGGAGAGTCCGCATGAGCCTGCACGCCAACGAGCCGTCCTGTAGTCGCACCACCGCCGCGGTCCGCGCCGGCATTGATCGCGATACCGCCCACGGTGCGGTGACCCCGCCGATCGTTCTGTCCTCGAACTTCAGTTTCGAAGGCTTCGGCAACAAGCGCCAGTACGACTACACGCGCAGCGGCAATCCGACCCGCGACCTGCTGGGTGAGGCACTGGCCGAACTGGAAGGCGGCGTGGGCGGTGTGGTCACCGCCACCGGCATGGGCGCGATCAACCTGGTGCTGAATGCGCTGCTGCAGCCTGGCGATACCCTGGTGGTGCCGCACGACGCCTACGGCGGCAGCTGGCGCCTGTTCAACGCGCTGGCCAAGAAAGGTCACTTCGATCTGGTCACCGCTGACCTGACCGATCCGCGCGCGCTGGCCCAGGCCCTGGCCACCCAACCGAAGCTGGTGCTGATCGAAACCCCGTCCAACCCGCTGCTGCGCATCACCGACCTGCGCTTCGTGATCGATGCCGCGCACAAGGCCGGCGCATTGGTGGTGGTGGACAACACCTTCCTGTCGCCGGCGCTGCAGCAGCCACTGGCCTTCGGCGCCGATCTGGTGCTGCATTCCACCACCAAGTACATCAACGGCCATAGCGATGTGGTCGGCGGTGCAGTGATCGCACGCGATGCGGCCGTGCACGAGCAGCTGGTGTGGTGGGGCAACGCGCTGGGCCTGACCGGTTCGCCGTTCGATGCGTTCCTGACCCTGCGCGGCCTGCGCACGCTGGACGCGCGCCTGCGCGTGCACCAGGAAAACACCGCGTCCATCGTCGGTCTGCTGGATGCGCATCCGGCCGTGGCGCGGGTCTACTACCCGGGCCTGGCCGATCACCCCGGCCATGCCATCGCCGCCCGCCAGCAGAGCGGTTTCGGCGCGATGCTGTCGTTCGAACTGGCCGACTGCGAAGGCGACGATCCGCATGCGGCAGTGCGTGCGTTCGTGGATGGCCTGCGCTGCTTCACCCTGGCCGAATCGCTGGGCGGGGTGGAAAGCCTGGTCGCGCACCCGGCCACCATGACCCATGCCGCGATGACCGGCGAGGCCCGTGCAGCGGCGGGTATCAGCGAGGGCCTGCTGCGTCTGTCGGTGGGGATCGAGGCCGAGCGTGACCTGCTGGCCGATCTGGACGCGGCGCTGCAGCGCGCGGCCGCTGTGATCGAGCATGCCGCCCGCCGCAAACAGGTGGTGGATGCATGAGCGCAGTCGCCGCTGAAGTACCCGCCTTCGGCGCGAGTCGGTTGGCACTGCTCGGCACCGGTACGGTGGGCACGGCGTTCGTGCAGCGCTACCAGGCGCTGCAGGCGCGTGGACTGCCGCTGCCCGGCGTGCAGTGGCTGGCCAATTCGCGCACCGCACTGGCGATCGATCGTGATCTGGCGGTGCCGCTGGAACTGGCGCGGCGTGCGCCACGCGACGGCCAGGGCGCGCCGCGCTGGGCCGGTACCGATGGGCTGGAGCGGGGCGATGTGGTGGTCGACGCCACCGCCAGTGAAGAGGTGGCAGCACGCCACGTGCAGTGGCTTGCGCGGGGTGTGCATGTGGTGACCGCCAACAAGCTGGGCCGCGGTGCGCAGTTGGCGCGTGCCCAGGCCATTGCCAGCAGTTGCGCCGACAGTGGCGCACGTTACGGCGACAGTGCCACGGTAGGTGCGGGCCTGCCGCTGCTCAGCAGCCTGCGCGCGCTGGTGGCCGGCGGCGATCACATCCATGCCATCGAAGGCGTGCTGTCCGGTTCACTGGCCTGGCTGTTCCATCGCTACGACGGCCAATCGCCGTTCTCGGCTGCGGTACGCGAAGCGCTGGCGGCGGGCTACACCGAGCCGGACCCGCGGGTGGACCTGTCCGGTGAAGATGTGCGGCGCAAATTGTTGATCCTGGCCCGCAGCAGTGGTCTGGCACTGGATGCGGCACAGGTGCAGGTGGACTCGCTGGTGCCTGCCGCGTTGGCAGAGCTGCCGCTGGAACAGGCACTGGCTGCACTGCAGCAGCTGGATGCGCCGCTGCAGGCGCGCTGGCAGCAGGCGCAGGCGCAGGGCCGCGTGCTGCGCTTTGTCGGCCGCGTGGATGCACAGGGGGCACAGGTGGGCCTGCGCGAGCTGGCTGCCGATCACCCGTTGGCGCAGGGCGCTGGCACCGACAACCGCGTGGCCATCCACAGCGACCGCTATCGCCAGCAACCCCTGCTGATCCAGGGGCCGGGGGCGGGCGCCGAAGTGACGGCCGCCGCCCTGCTGGACGATGTGCTGCGTATCGTGGGTTGAAGGATCGCCGGGCATGGCCCGGCGCTACCCGGATCTCGCAACAGTAGCGCCGGGCCATGCCCGGCGGAACGCCATCAACGCGTCTTCAATGCCTTCAGCAACGCCGCGTTGAACTGCTTCGGATCCTGCACCTGCGGCGAGTGCCCCAATGCGGCGAATTCGACCAGCGTTGCCCCAGGAATCGCCGCTGCGGCGGCCTTGCCCAGCGCCGGGTAGTTGCCCAGGGTGGCCTTCAGTTCCGCCGGTGCCTGGTCGCGGCCGATCGCGGTGCGGTCCTTCTGCCCGATGAACAGCGTGGTGGGAACCTGCACGTTCTTCAGCTCGTAGACCACCGGCTGGTTGAACACCATGTCCGAGGTGAGCGCCTGGCTCCAGGCCACCGCCTGCTTGCCGGGGCCTGCATACATGCCCGACTGCATGCGTGCCCAGGTCTCGTAGGCCGGCTTCCACTTGCCGTCGTAGTAGACGTCCAGCTGGTAGCGGCGGATGCTGTCATAGCTGATGTTCATCTCACCGGCGTACCAGGCATCGACGCTGCGCCACGGCACGCCCAGCGCCTTCCAGTCTTCCAGCCCGATCGGGTTGACCAGCGAGAGGCTGCGCAGGTCCTGCGGGTAGGTCAGTGCGTAGCGCACGCCCAGCATGCCGCCCATGGAATGGCCGACCAGGTGCACCGGCAGGTCGCCCAGCTGCAGGTGCTGCAGCAGGGCGTGGGTGTTGGCTGCCAGCTGCCCGAACGAGTACTGGTAGCGCTCAGGCTTGCTGGATTTGCAGAAGCCCACCTGGTCCGGGGCAATGACCCGGTAGCCGGCGGCCACAAGCGGCTTGATCGTTTCTTTCCAGGTGGCGGCGCAGAAGTTCTTGCCATGCAGCAGCACCACCACGCCGATCGGCTTCTTCTTCGGCGCGATGTCCAGGTAGGCCATTTCCAGCGGCTGCTGCTGCGATTCCAGGGTGAAGGTCTTTACCGGGTAACCGTAGTCGAAGCCTTCCAGCCGCGCGCCGTAGGTAGGCGGCGGCGCGGCCAGCGCGGACAGGGGCAGACAGGCAAGCAGGGCAGCAGCGACCAGGCGCATGGGGTTCTCCGGAGTGGGGAAGCCCGAGCCTAACCGCAAAACGTTGCCGCCGCGATCAACACTCGATCACGTTCACCGCCAGCCCGCCGCGGCTGGTTTCCTTGTACTTGTCCTGCATGTCGCGGCCGGTATCGCGCATGGTCTTGATCACTTTGTCCAGCGACACCTTGTGCTTGCCGTCGCCGCGCATGGCCATGCGCGAGGCGTTGATCGCCTTCACCGCGCCCATTGCATTGCGTTCAATGCACGGAATCTGCACCAGGCCGCCGATCGGGTCGCAGGTCAGGCCCAGGTTGTGCTCCATGCCGATTTCCGCGGCGTTCTCGATCTGGCTGGGGTTGCCGCCCAGCGCGGCGACCAGACCGCCGGCGGCCATCGAGCAGGCCACGCCCACTTCGCCCTGGCAGCCCACTTCGGCGCCGGAAATTGAGGCGTTTTCCTTGTACAGGATGCCGATGGCGGCCGAGGTGAGCAGGAAATCGAACACGCGCTGTTCGTTGGCGCCGGGGCAGAAGCGGTCGAAGTAATGCAGCACGGCCGGCAGGACGCCGGCGGCACCGTTGGTCGGCGCGGTCACCACGCGGCCGCCGGCGGCGTTCTCTTCGTTCACCGCCAGGGCGTACAGGTTCACCCAGTCCAGCGTGGTCAGTGGATCGCGCATGGCCGCTTCGGGCTTGGACGACAGCTCGCGGTACAACGCCGGTGCGCGGCGGCCGACCTTCAGGCCACCGGGCAGCACGCCTTCCTCGCGGATGCCGCGGGCCACGCACGATTGCATCGCGCTCCAGATCTCGCGCAGCTTCTCGCGGATCTCCTCTTCGCTGCGCCAGCACTTCTCGTTCTCGAACATCAACTGGGCAATGCTCAGCCCGCTGCGCGCGGTCTGCGCCAGCAGTTCGTCGCCGCTCTTGAAGGGGTAGGGCAGTGGGGTCTCGTCGGGCACGATGCGGTCGTCGGCGGCGTCGTCCTGGTTGACCACGAAGCCGCCACCCACCGAGTAGTAGTCGCGGGTGGCGATCACTTCATCGTCGGCGTTGTAGGCGGTGAAGCGCATGCCGTTGGTGTGGTAGGGCAGCTTCTGCCGCTTGTTCATGCCCAGGTCGCGCTTCTCGTCGAAGGCGATCTCGTGCTGGCCCATCAGTACGATGCGCTTGCTGCTGCGGATGCGTTCCAGCGTGGCCGGAATGATGTCCGGATCGATCAGGTTCGGGCGCTGGCCTTCCAGGCCCAGCAGGATGGCCTTGTCGGTGCCGTGGCCGCGCCCGGTCAGGGCCAGCGAGCCGTAGACATCGGCGCGGATGCGCGCCACTTCGTGCAGGCGGCCCGGGTCCAGCAGCCAGCGGTGGATGAAGCGTTCGGCGGCCTTCATCGGCCCGACGGTGTGGGAGGAGCTCGGGCCAATGCCGATCTTGAAAACGTCGAACGTGCTGACAGCCATGGTTGCCGTACTGCGGGTACCGGAAGAGGCCGCTATTCTAGCCGTTCGTGCTGCGCGGCCATGGCTGCGGCGCAGCATTTCCGCCTTCGGAGCCTGAACCGTGTTGACCCTGTTCCAGCGTGACGATTGCCACCTGTGCGACCTGGCCCTGGCCGAACTGGCCAAGGCGCGGGCGCCGGAGTTCGATTCGGTGTTCCTGGATGACCACCCGGCGCTGGAAAGCCGCTACGGCGAGAGGGTGCCGGTACTGCGCGATGAGGGCAGCGGCCGTGAGCTGGACTGGCCGTTCGATGCCACCACCGTGCAGGCCTGGCTGGCCGCGGGGTGAATCCGCCGGGCATGGCCCGGCGGCGGTCCCACATTATTTCGCGTCGAACTTGACGATCGTGCTGATCGCGGTTTCGTCCGGGATGGTCTTGGTATCGGCCCAGTCGCCCCCGCCCACACCGAACTCCAGGCGCTTGACGGTGGCCTTGCCGGTCAGCACCGGCTGGGTGCCCGGCTTCCAGCTGAAGGTGAAGGTGACCGGCTTGCTGACACCGCGCAGTTCCAGGGTGCCATCGGCGGCGAACTGGTCGTTGCCGAGGGCGCGGAAGCCCTTGGCGGTGAAGTGGGCGGTGGCGAATTTGCCGACATTGAAGAAGTCCGCGCCCTGCAGCGTGGAATCACGGTCGCTGTTGCCGCTCTTGGCGCCGGCCAGCGGAATGGTCACGTCCAGCGAACCGGCGGCCGGATTGGCCGGGTCGAAGCTGAGCCTGGTGCTGAAACCGGGGAAGGTGCCGGTGAACACTTCACCGTCGTACTTGCTGGCAAACACCAGGATGGAACCGGCGCCGGCGGCCTGGGTGTAATCGGCGGCCATCGCCGGGGCAGTGGCCAGCAGGCCAGCCAGGGCTGCGGCCACGGCGGCCGGAGTGGTCAGTTTCAGGGTCATCGGTCAGTCCTTCTGAGGGGAGGCAAGCCAGCCGCGCGGCAACATCCGCGACAACGTGGCATCGCGCTGGAACAGGTGGTGGTAGAAGGCGGCACCGGCATGGGCCAGCACCACCGCGATCAACAGCCAGAAACCGTATTCGTGCAGGGCGTGGGACACGGCCACCACCTGCGGGTCGGGACCGCTCAGCTTGGGCACATCGACCAGGCCGAACCAGCGGAACGGGCGCAGGCCGCTGGCCGAGTCGTACAGCCAGCCGGACAGCGGAATGGCGAACATCAGCACGTACAGCAGCACGTGGGTGGCGCTGGCAATGCGTTCCTGCCAGCTGGGCGTGCCCGGCACCGGCTTGGGGGCGCCGGCATACAGGCGCCAGACCAGGCGCAGCACCACCAGCGCCAGCACCGTGATGCCGATGGATTTGTGCGCGGTGTAGACCCAGAAGTACTTCGGTGTCTTCGGCAGCTCGCCCATGGTCAGGCCGACGATGCCCAGGGCAAGGATCAGCAGGGCGATCAGCCAGTGCAGGGTCTGGCTGACGCTGCCCCAGGCGGCGGGCGTGTTCTTGGCGGTCATGGCGTGTCCTTCGGGGCCGTCGGGCTGTCGGAGTGGCTGTCGGGGGCAGGAGTTCCCGGGCGCGCGCTGCGGTCCAGCGCGGCTTCGGCTTCGATCCTGATCTGTACGCTGTCGCCGATCACACCCGGCCAGGCCGTGATGCCGAACGCGCGGCGGCTGAGGGTGGTGGTGGCCGAGAAGCCGGCGGTGCGGCGGAACGGCGGCAGCGGGTAGCGCTTGACGGCGTTGAGGGTCACCTCCAGCACCACTTCCTGGCTGACCCCGCGCAGGGTGAGCGTGCCAACGACCCGCGCATGGGTGGCATCGATCGGCTCCACCCGGGTGGATACGAAGCGCGCGCTGGGGAAGCGTTCGCCGTCCAGCAGGCTGCTGGCCAGCGTGGCCTGGTTCCACTTCGCATCGCCCAGATCGAGCCGCGCGACGGGAATCTCGACGTCGAGCGTGGCCTCGCGCCAACTGTCGCCATCGAACTGCATGATGCCCTGGCTGCCGGAGATGGTGCCCAGCGCCTGCGAGTAGCCGGCGTGGTCGATGGCGAACAGCACGCGGGTGTGCACCGGATCGATGCGCCAGGCGTCGGGTGCGGCCCAGGCGGGCGTGACCGCAAGCAGCAGGGGCAGCAGGGCCAGTCGTGAGCGCATCCGGCGCGTACTCGGTTGAAAGAAGACCCGATCATACGCACAGGGCTACCGCCGTGATGTGTGCACGGCTGCAACAGTTCGTGGTGGCAATGCCGCTGGAAACACGCTGTTGCAGCGGCGCTGCCAGTGCTGTGTGACAATCGGCGCCAGGACAGGGGGTTCAGGATGACGACCGGTTGGCACAGGTGGTGCCGTGGCCTGGCAGCAAGCGCACTGCTGATGATGGCGTTCGCGACAGCTGCCACACCACAGGACATGGCGGGGGAAACGCCGCGGCTGCGCCGCTTCGGTGCGGCCGAAGGCTTGCCCTCGCGGATGGTGGTGGCACTGGCGGAAGACCGCCAGGGGCACATCTGGGCCGCCACCGATGGCGGGCTGGCGCGCTACGACGGCAGCGCCCTGCGGGTCTGGCAGCACGATCCGGAGCAGGCCGGCTCCCTGCCGGGCAACGAGATTGAAACCCTGCTGATCGACCCGCGCGACCGCGTCTGGGTCGGCATCAACGGCAAGGGGCTGGCGCGGCTGGACGCCGATCGCGAGCGTTTCCGCACCTTCGACGGCATCGACGCGCAGTGCCAGGGACAGTTCTGGACGCTGGCCTACGCCGGCGATGCGCTGTGGATCGGCACCAGCACCCACGGTGTCTGCCGGCTGGATGAAGCGGGGCAGCTGCAGGTGTTCCAGCATGATCCGGCCGATGCCTCCGGCCTGCCCAGCGATACGATCTACAGCAGCTTGGTCGATGGCCAGGGGCGCCTCTGGATCGGCACCGAGGCGGGCGTGGCGCGCTGGAATGGAAGCCGTTTCGACGCGATCGCACCGCGCACCCTGGCCCACGTGAGCGTGCTGCGGTTGAGCCGGGACGCCGACGGCGCGATCTGGGTCGGTACGCAGAACGATGGGCTGTATCGGATCGGTGCCGACGATGTGGTCAGCCGCCCGGCCTGGCCGGACAGCAAGGCGCTGCGCGCCGCCCTGGTCGTGCCCGACCGCCAGGGCGGTTATTGGGCCGGCACCGCCGACGGCCTGCTGCGCGGTGACGCCGATGCGCTGCGGCGCCTGGAAGGCGATCGCGGCAGCGGCTTCCTGACCGGCCACAGCGGTGTGCTGGATCTGTTGCAGGACCACGAAGGCGGGCTGTGGGTCGGCCTGTTGACCCAGGGCCTGGCCTACCTGCCGCCCGACTGGCGGCGCTTTTCCACCTGGTACCAGCTGGACGGCAAGCCGCTGGACAGCCAGTACCTGCTGAGTGCCGCCAGCGATGGCCAGAACTACTTCGTAGGCTCGGCCCACGGTGTCTATCGCATCGACGCGCAGGGCACCCTGAGTCTGCTGGCCAGCGACAAGGAGCTGGGCAGTGGCGCGGTGTGGTCGGTACTGCCGCGCCCGCAGGGCCAGCTGTGGCTGGGGCGGGCCGGGCGCCTGAGCGTGTATGACCCGGCCACCCGTGCACTGCGCGACTGGCCGATCGGCGGCGGCGCGGATCTGCGCCAGCGCATCGATCTGATGCGGCAGGCGCCGGACGGGTCGGTGTGGATTTCGGTGATGAACCTGGGGTTGCAGCAGCGTGCCGGCGACGGCCGTCTGCTGCGCACCGTTCCGCTGTCGGCCCTGCACGGCGCGTCGGATGTGCCGATCGAACAGATCCGCTTCGATGCGCGGGGCCGGGTCTGGGCCATGGGCGAAATGGGGCTGTGGCGCGAGCAGGCCGATCGTTTCGAAGCCGTGCCGGGGGTATCCAGTGGCGCCATCTACGATCTGGTCTGGGTCGATCCGCAGCAGGTGTGGCTGGCCCGGCAGGGTGCATTCGAGCGCTACCAGTGGGACGGCCTGACCCTGCGGCTGATCCAGCGCATTGATGGCAGCCATGGCATGCCGCCGGTCAGCATGGGCGGGCTGGCGCTGGCCGAGGATGGTCGTGTGTGGGCCACATCGCCGCGCGGGCTGCTGCGTTGGGACCCGAAGCAGCGACGCCTGCAGCAGATCAACGAACGTGACGGCCTGCCCGATGCCGAGTTCACCGGCCGGCCCCCTGCGGTCGGGGCCGACGGCCGCGTGCTGGCGGTCACCCAGACCGGCATGGTGGGGTTCGATCCGAACGCACCCGACATCGCGCTGCCGCCTTCGCAGCTGGTGATCGCGCAGGTGCAGGTGCGTCGCGACGATGCGCGTGGCTGGCAGCCGCTGCCGACCCGAGGCGAGCTGCTGCTGGGCCCCGACGACCGCGATCTGCAGATCGATGCGCGGTTGCTGTCCTACGCGAACCCGCAGGGCAACCGCTACCGCTTCCGTGTGGATGGCTACGACCAGAACTGGGTGGAGCAGGGCAGCGAAGGCCAACGCACGCTGTCACGCCTGCCGCCGGGGCCCTATGTGATCGAAGTGCAGGCGGCCACCAACAGCGGCGCCTGGAGTCCCTCACAGCAACTGCAGGTCAAGGTGCTGCCGCCGTGGTGGCGCAGTGGCATGGCCATCTTCGGCTACGTGATGCTGGGCTCGTTGCTGTTGCTGGCCTTGATCTGGTCGATCCGGCGGCGCCTGCGGCGGCGGCAGCAGTGGCAGTTGACCGTGCACAAGCAGCACCTGGCCGAGCAGGCTTCGCAGGCCAAGAGCCGCTTCCTGGCCACCCTCGGCCATGAGGTGCGCACGCCCATGACCGGCGTGCTGGGCATGAGCGAGCTGCTGCTGGCCACCGATCTGGACCCGCTGCAGCGCAGCTATGCCGGATCGATCCAGCAGGCCGGCAGCCACCTGTTGCGGCTGGTGAATGACGCGCTGGACCTGGCCCGCATCGAAGCGGGACGGCTGGAGCTGGACATCCGCCCGTTTGACCTGACCGGACTGTTGGACCAGGTGCAGACCCTGATGCAGCCGATGGCGCACCAGCGCCAACTGGGGTTCCTGCGCGAGGACCGTCTGCCAGGCCCGGTGAGCGTGAGTGGCGATGAAATGCGCGTGCGGCAGATTCTGCTGAATCTGCTCGGCAACGCCATCAA
Source organism: Stenotrophomonas sp. Steno-C17 (assembly GCF_056393165.1). NCBI lineage: Bacteria > Pseudomonadati > Pseudomonadota > Gammaproteobacteria > Lysobacterales > Lysobacteraceae > Stenotrophomonas > Stenotrophomonas sp. Steno-C17. Next base: position 111,381 of record NZ_JBWJPD010000012.1, on the reverse strand, counting down.
GTTCACTGAACGCGGCCATGTCGCGCTGGGCGTGGAACTGCAGGACGAAGGAGGCGTGCTGGTGTTCGAGGTCAGCGACACCGGGCCGGGCATCAGCACCGAACAGCAGCAGCGGCTGTTCCATCGCTTCGAACAGGCCGATGGTCCACGCACGGCGTCGCGCTATGGCGGCAGTGGCCTGGGGCTGGCGATCTGCCAGGAACTGGCGGTGGCCATGGGCGGCCGCATCGACGTCGACAGCCAGTTGGGGCGCGGCGCGCGCTTCCGCGTGCGGCTGCCGCTGCCGTGGGCCCGGCAGGCACCTGCACCGGTTGGCGAAGCCAGCACCGTGGTGCCGGTGCTGCCGGCGCTGCGGATCCTGCTGGTGGAAGACGATGCGACGGTGGCCGACGTGATCGCCGGCCTGCTGCGTGCACGCGGGCACGATGTGGTGCATGTGCTGCACGGTCTGGGCGCGCTTGCCGAAATCGCCACCGGTGGGTTCGACGTGGGCCTGCTGGATCTGGACCTGCCGGCGCTGGATGGCACTGCCATTGCGCGCCAGCTGCGGGCGATGGGCTATGAACTGCCGCTGGTGGCGGTGACCGCGCGCTCGGACGCCTATGCCGAAACGCAGGTGCTGGCGGCAGGCTTCGATGGTTTCCTGCGCAAGCCGGTGACCGGCGACCTGCTGGTGTCCGCCATCGCCCATGCACGCAACAAGCGTCAAATAGCGGTGTAGCTGCGCCTTGGAATGGCGTGAATTGCGTACCTTTCGGTTTACCATGCCGACGCCCGCCTTGCGGGCACCATTCCTGGACGCGTGAGGAGGCAATCGGTGGCGTATCTGCGGGCAGCGATGCTGCTGCTGATCCTGTTCGCCCTGGTGCCCGCGCTGGCGCAACCGGTGGCGCCGACCCCGCGACAGGTGACGGTGTTCGACGGCCTGCCGTCCAATACGGTCAATCGCATGGCCGAGGATCGTTACGGCTACCTGTGGATCGCCACCAACGATGGCCTGGCACGCTACGACGGCCGCAACTACCGGATCTGGCGCTCCGAGGATGGCCTGCGCGACAACCGGATCTGGACCGTCCTGGTCGATGCACACAACGAGCTGTGGATCGGCACCGAGAACGCGGGACTGGTGCGCATGTCCGCCGACCGCCGGCAACTGCGCTTCTATGACCGCAGCAGCCAGCCGCTGATCGGCAGCAACACGGTATGGAGCCTGGCCGCCACGCCCGATGGCGCCATCTGGTTCGGCACCCACGAAGGGGGCCTGTACCGGTTGGACCGCAATGATCGCGTGCAGCGTTTCCTGCCCGAACCGAACAACCCGCGCAGTCTGCCGGCGGTGTCCGTGCCCTATCTGGCCACGTTGGCCGATGGCAGCCTGTGGGTCGGCACCAAGCATGGCGTGGCGCGCTGGACCGGCACCGATTTCGAGCGGATCGGCAGTGATGTGATTCCGAGCCCGCTGATCAATGGGCTCAGTGCCGAACCCGATGGCAGCCTGTGGATCAGCACGCTGGCCGGTGCCATCGTGCGCCGGCCCGAGGGTCGTTTCGAGGCACCACCGTGGGCGTTGCCGGCCGGTGACCAGGTGCTGGGCATGATGCTGCGCGATGAACAGGGCGGGCATTGGCTGGATACGCGCAGCGGCCTCGGCCGCGGCGTGGATGGCACTTTCCAGAACGTGCCGCTGTACAGCGCCATCGCCCGCGGCCGGGTGCGCCCGAACTGGACTGGAGCCTACGAGGACCGCGAAGGGGGCATCTGGCTGGCCAGTACCAATGCCGGCCTGTGGCACCTGCTGCCGCGCTGGTGGCAGTTCTCGGTGTTTTCCCGCCTGGAGGACGATCCGGCATCGCTGCGCAATGCCTTCGTGCTCGGCACCAGCCCGTCCAGCAGTGGCGGGGTGTGGACGGTGGGCAGCCACGGTGCGCTGGACCGCTTCGATCCGTTGACCGGGCAGATCGAGCAGCACCGGACCTTCGTCAACGGCATGCACTGGTTGACCTCGGTGCGCGAGGATCGCCGCGGCCAGGTCTGGATCGGCTCCAGTGATGCCCTGATGCGCTACGACCCGCGCAGCCGCGAGCTGCGCCGCTGGGGACGCGATGCGGCGGCCGACGCGCCGATGGAGGGCACCGTCGAGGCGATGATGACCTGCGATGGTAAGAGCCTCTGGCTGATGCTGCCTTCCGGCCTGCAGCAGCGCGATCTGGACGGCCATGTGCGGCGCGAACTGGAAAGCGGTCGCGATGGCCTGCAACTGGGCCAGTTGAACCTGGACGTGGAGTGCGGGCCCCAGGACCATATCTGGCTGGCCAGCAGCCGCGGTCTGTTGCAGTGGCTGCCCGACGCTGGCCGCTTCCAGCCCGTGCCGGGTGCGCCCGCTTCGGCGGTGTACGCCATGCATGTGGGCGACGATGGCCAGGTGTGGCTGTCTGAAGACGGGCGCCTGGCGCGGTACCAGTGGCGCCAGGGGCGCCTGGAACGGCAGGCCGTGGTGGGCGCTGAGCAGGGCTACCCGGCCATTTCCGCGACCGGCGTGGTGGTCGACGCGCAGGGCGTGGCCTGGGCCAGCAGTGCCCGCGGCCTGGTGCGCGTGGGCGCCGACGGGCAGAGCGTGCGCTTGTACGGGGTGCACGACGGATTGCCGAGCCAGGAGTTCCGCGAGCACACACTGATCAGCACCGCCTCCGGGCGCATGGTGGCGGGCACCCCGGCGGGCGTGGTGGTGTTCGACCCCGAACAGGTGCGACCGTCCACCCGCCGCGCGCCGTTGGTGATCGAACGGGTGGAAGTGCGCCGCAATGAGCAGGTGCTGGACCTGACCCACGACGCGCCACTGCAGATTGCCGACGGTGACCGTGACCTGCGCATCGTCGCGCGCCTGCTGTCGTTCGCCGATTCGGCGTCCAATTCCTACCGTTACCGGTTGGCCGGCTATGACCCGGACTGGGTGGAGGTCGGCCCCGGCGGCGAACGGTTGTTCTCGCGCCTGCCGCCGGGCAGCTATCGCCTGGAAGTGCAGGCGCGCTCTGCCGATCACGTGTGGTCGCGGGTGCAGACGCTGGAATTCCACGTGCAGCCGCCGTGGTGGCGCAGCTTGTCCGGCCTGCTGCTGCTGACCTCCGTTGCGCTGCTGCTGACCAGCTGGTTTGCCTGGTTGTACCGCCGTCGCCTGCAGCGCCGCCACGCCTACCAGCTGGCCCTGCACAAGCAGGAACTGGCCGAGCAGGCCTCTGCGGCCAAGACCCGCTTCCTGGCGAACCTGGGCCATGAGATCCGCACGCCGATGACCGGCGTGCTGGGCATGAGCGAACTGCTGCTGGCGTCGCCGCTGGACCCGCAGCAGCGCGGCTACACCCAATCGATCCGCCATGCCGGTGAGCATCTGCTGCATCTGGTGAACGATGCGCTGGACCTGGCGCGCATTGAATCCGGGCGGCTGGAGCTGCAATCGCGCCCGTTCGCGCTGAACGCACTGCTGCAGGATCTGGCCGCGCTGATGGGCCCGCTGGCGGCGCAGAAGAACCTGCGTTTCACCCTGGACAACGCGCTGCCGCCCGGCCTGCAGGCCACCGGCGATGCCATGCGGGTGCGGCAGATTCTGTTGAACCTGCTGTCCAACGCGGTGAAGTTCACCTCGCGCGGCAGCATCACCCTGCATGCGCGCTGCGAGGACGACGCGCGCGGGTTGTACTTCGAGGTGCGCGATACCGGGCCGGGCATCAGCCAGGAACAGCAGCAGCGGTTGTTCCGCCGCTTTGAGCAGGCCGACGGTGCGCGTACGGCGGCGCAGTACGGTGGCAGTGGCCTGGGCCTGGCGATCTGCCGCGAACTGGCGCTGGCCATGCAGGGGCAGATCCGGGTGGAGAGCCAGCTGGGCAGTGGCACGGCGTTCGGGGTGTCGCTGCCATTGCCGCTGGTCGTAGAGGCCGGCGCCGATGCCAGCGCGGCAGATGGCGGCGAGGGCATGGCCACCGCGTTGCCCGCGCTGCGCGTGCTGTTGGTGGAAGACGATGGCACCGTGGCCGACGTGGTGACCGGGTTGCTGACGGCGCGCGGGCACGAAGTGGTGCATGCAGCGCATGCGCTGGCGGCGTTGCGCGAGATCAGCGCGGGCGAATTCGATGTGGGCCTGCTGGATCTGGATCTGCCCGGCCTGAGCGGCTTTGAGCTGGCCCAGCACCTGCGCAATCAGGGCTACACGTTGCCGTTGCTGGCGGTGACCGCACGCACCGACCCGGATCTGCAGCAGCAGGTGGAAGCGGCGGGTATCGGCGGGTTCCTGCGCAAGCCGGTAACCGGTGAGCTGCTGGTGGAAGCCATCGCCCGCGTGCTTGGCAAGTAGGGTGCGTTGGCAGGGCTTGCAGCCCTGCACCTGCTTCAAGCCAGAGCAACGGCAACGGCAACGTCAAAAGCTGGGTGTCCGTGGCTGGCGGGGCGGTGTGGGTGGGCAGGACACGCCGCAAGTACGTCCCTGTAGGCTCGTAGGCGCCATCCATGGCGCCTGCGGTCCTGCCCACCCACACCGCCCCACCTCTGACAGGTTCACTCGGCTGTGGGTAGGTGTCGACCTTGGTCGACACAATCTGTCAGATATCGAATGGCTTCTGGGGTCAGAGCCCGTTGCGCAGCAACGGGATCCGACCCCGGGTTGTTCCGACAGATCGCGGCCAATTGTCTAAGGCAGGGTGGTGTGGGCTTGCAGTACCGCAGGCGCCATGGATGGCGCCTACGAGCCTCCATGGATGGATTTACGGCGTGTACTGCAAGCCCACACCACCCTGCCATCCAGCGGAATGCCTGCTGTTGCTTTTGACCTTGCCGTTGCATTGTGCAGGTGCAGGGCTGCAAGCCCTGCCGAAAAACTACTCCGCTACCGATTCGACCTGGCGCGGTTCGGGCTTGGTGTCGGGCAGCTGCCAGAAGATCATCGTCGAGGTGAGGGTGATCGCGCCCACGCAGATGAAGGTGGCATGCAGCGCCGCGGTGGCACCGTGCCCTTCCAGGTGCGTGCCGAACGCCGCCAGCAGGCTGCCGGCCGCCGCCGCGCCGAAACCGGCCGCCAGCATCATCACCATCGACAGCAGGCTGTTGCCGGAACTGGCGAACTCGCGATCCAGATCGCGCAGGGTCACGGTGTTCATCACGGTGAACTGCAGCGAATTGACCGCACCGAAGAACGCCAGCTGCAACAGGCGCCAGCCCAGGTGCTGGCCAGGCGTCATCAGGATGAAGCTGGCCATCGCCAGCCCGACCAGCACGGTGTTGACCATCAGCACGCGACGATAGCCATAGCGCTCCACCAGCTTCACCGCCAGCTTCTTCGACACCATGCCCGCTGCCGCCACCGGCACCATCATCAGGCCGGCATGCATCGGGCCCAGGCCCAGGCCGACCTGCAGCAGCAGCGGAATCAGCATCGGCATGGCACTGCTGCCGATGCGCGAGAAGAGGTTGCCCAGGATGCCGATGCGGTAGCTCGGCACGCGGAACAGGGCCAGCGAGAACAGCGGGGCGGTGGAGTTGGCCGCGTGCAGCCAGTAGCCCACCAGCGCAGCCAGACCTGCCACGGTCATCAACATCACCAGTGCGTGCGGCGTGCCCAGTCCGGAAATGCCATCCAGTGCCAGCGACAGCACCACCATGGCGAAGGCCAGCATGATGTAGCCGCGCAGATCGAAGCGCACGCGATGGCTGGCGTAGTGGTCGGGCATGATCTTCATGGCCGCGATGAACCCGATCACGCCAATCGGCAGGTTGATCAGGAACACCCAGTGCCAAGATGCGATTTCCACCAGCCAGCCGCCCAGCGTGGGGCCGATCAGCGGGCCGATCAGCGCAGGAATGGCAATGAAGCTCATCGCCCGCAGGAAATCCTCGCGCGGTACCGACCGCATCACCGCCAGTCGACCGACCGGCAGCAGCATGGCGCCACCGATGCCCTGCAGCACGCGCGCGCCAACCAGTTGGTGCAGGTGCTGGGCCAGGGCGCAGGCCAGCGAGCCCAGCGTGAACAGGATGATCGCCACCAGGAACGTGCGGCGCGTGCCGTAGCGGTCGGCGATCCAGCCGGAGGCAGGAATGAAGGTGGCCACCGCCAGCGCGTAGCTGAACACCACCGACTGCATCTGCAGCGGGCTTTCGCCCAGGCTGGCCGCCATGGCCGGCAGCGCGGTGTTGACGATGGTCGAGTCCAGCATCTGCATGAAGATGGCCAGTGAAACCAGCCATAGCAGGGGACGGAAGCGGGCGTAGTCGGACGGCGAAGCCGGCACGGACGGGTCGGACATGGCGTGGGGAGCCGGTGGAGCGGGGCGGCCATGATCGCCCATGTGAAGTCACGGCGCGATAAACGTCGCGACGTGACGTGTTTGCCTCTATCAGCGGCGGCTGTGGCTATGCACCGCGTCCACCAGCACCTGCACGTGGGCCGGGTCCATGTCGGGCGACATGCCGTGGCCCAGATTGAACACGTGGCCCTCGCGCGAGCCGCCGTTGCCGGCGGCATAGGTATCGAGCACGCGCGCGGCCGCGGCGGCGATCGCATCGGGCGAGGCGTACAGCGTGGTCGGGTCCAGGTTGCCCTGCAGGGCAACGCGGCCGCCGGTGCGGCGCAGTGCCTCGTCCAGGTCCAGCGTCCAGTCCAGGCCCAGCGCATCGGCACCGGTCTGCGACAGCGCTTCCAGGTGCAGGCCGGTGCCCTTGCCGAACAGGATCAGCGGCGTGCGTTCGCTGCCTTCGCCGCGCTCCAGCCCTTCGGCAATGCGCTGCAGGTAGCGCAGCGAGAATTCGCGGTACATCGCCGGCGACAGTACGCCGCCCCAGGTGTCGAACACCTGCAGGGCCTGCGCGCCGGCCGCGCGCTGCGCGCCCAGATAGGCGATCACTGCCTCGGTGGTGACCTCCAGCAGGCGGTGCAGGGCCTGCGGGTGGTTCAGTGCCATCGCCTTGATGCGCGCGAAGTCCTTGCTGCCACCGCCTTCCACCATGTAGCAGGCCAGGGTCCACGGGCTGCCGGAGAAGCCGATCAGCGGCACCTGGCCGTCCAGTTCGCGGCGGATCAGCCGCACCGCGTCCATCACATAGCCCAGGTCCTGTTCCATGTCCGGCACGGCCAGCTTGGCGATGGCCGCTTCGTCACGCACCGGATGGCGGAACTTGGGGCCTTCGCCTTCCACGAAGTACAGCTCCAGGCCCATCGCATCGGGAATGGTGAGGATGTCCGAGAACAGGATCGCCGCGTCCAGCGGGAACCGGCGCAGCGGCTGCAGGGTGACTTCGCAGGCGATCTCCGGATTCTTGGCCATGCCCAGGAAGCTGCCGGCCTTGGCCCGGGTGGCGCGGTATTCCGGCAGGTAGCGGCCGGCCTGGCGCATCAGCCAGACGGGGGTGCAGTCCACCGGTTCGCGGCGCAGGGCGCGCAGCAGGCGATCGTTGCGGAGGGGGCTGGTCACAGTGGGCATTCCTTGGGCGAAGAGGGGCAGCGGCTCAGTCGCCGTGCGAAAGGATCTGGAAGCCGCGATGCAGCTCGGCATCGCGGGCCTTGTCGAAGGCATGGCGGGCCTCGTCGGCCTGCAGGAACAGCTCGCGCCGCAGCTGCGAGCGCGCACCGACGCGGCCGCTCTCGCGCAGCAGCTCCCAGCCGCCGAACAGGTCCGGCAGCAGGGTCAGGCGCAGGAAACGCGGCGCCTGCGCACCGGCGTCGGGATGTTGCAGGTAGACATGCATGGGCCGATTGTAGCGGGGCAGGGGTGAGCCCTGCCGCAACGCCCCACCGGCAGCGCCGGGCCATGCCCGGCGAACCCGGAAACGCTCAGCCCGCGCCCAGCACCTTCAGGACCGCGGCTTCGTCGACGTCGGGCACCACTTCGGCACGGCCGATGCCCCGCCACAGCACCAGGCGCAGGCGGCCGGCCACGTTCTTCTTGTCCAGGCGCATGCGGCCCAGCAGCGCCTGCGGGTCCAGCCCGGCCGGAATGCTGACCGGCAGCCCCATGCGTTGCAGCAGCGCCTGCAGCCGCACGCGGTCGGCGTCGTCGGCCAGGCCCAGATCGGTGGACAGCTGCGCGGCCAGCACCATGCCCACTGCCACGGCCTCACCGTGGTTCAGCGCATCGCGCCCCGGGGCCGAGTAGCCCTGTTCGGTTTCGATGGCGTGGCCGAAGGTGTGGCCCAGGTTCAGCAGGGCACGCTCGCCCTTCTCCAGCGGATCGCGTTCGACGATGGCGGCCTTGTGCCGGCAGCTGCGGGCGATGGCTTCGGCCAGGACGCCCTGTTCGCCGGCCACCAGTGCCTCGGCATGCTGCTGCAGCCATTCGAAGAACACCGCATCGCCCAGCGCGCCGTACTTCACTACTTCCGCCAGGCCGGCGCGCAGTTCGCGCGCAGGCAGGGTGGCCAGCACGGCGGTATCGGCCAGCACCGCCCGTGGCGTATGGAAGGCACCCACCAGGTTCTTGCCGGCCGGGATATCCACCGCCGTCTTGCCGCCCACCGACGAATCGACCATCGCCAGCAGGGTGGTCGGCAGCTGCACGCAGTCCACCCCGCGCATCCAGCAGGCGGCGGCGAAACCGGCCAGATCGCCGACCACGCCGCCGCCCAGCGCGAACACGCAGGCATCGCGGGTGGCGCCCAGCGCAGCCAGCGCTTCGATGGCGCAGCCGAACTCGGCCAGCGTCTTGGACGCTTCGCCGGCGGCAAGCACGTGCTCGCCCACGATCAGGTCCGGGCGCGCGCCCAACAGGGTCTGCTTCAGCGCGGCCAGATAGCGCGGGGCCACCTCGCTGTCGCTGATCAGCAGCACGTGGCGGCCACGGACATGCGCGGCCAGCGCGGCGCCGTCGGCCTGGGCGCCAGCGCCGATGGTGATGGTGTACGGGCGGTCGCCGGCAACGGCAACCTGCAGCAGGGAAGGGGAGGTCATGCAGTCAGGTCCTGGCGCTGCCATTGCGTGGCCAGCTTGAGCACAAGCTGGGCCGTGGCATCGGCGGCGGTGTAGGGATCGGTGTCGAGGGAGATGTCGGCCAGCGCGTGGTACAGCGGGTCGCGCACCGCGGCCAGGTCGTGCAGCACCTGCTCGCGGTCAGGGCGCTGCAGCAGCGGGCGGCCCTTGTCGCGGGCCAGGCGTTCCAGCTGGGCGGCCACGCTGACATGCAGGTGCACGACGAAGCCGCGGCGGGCGATCAGGGCGCGATTGTCCGGGTCCAGCACGGCGCCGCCACCGGTGGACACCAGCTGCCCCTGGCCTGCCAGCACCTGTGCCAGCGCCTGCCGTTCATGGGCGCGGAAGCCCGCTTCGCCGGAGTGCTCGAAGATGGTCGGAATGCTGGCGCCAGCGGCATCGACGATGGCCTGGTCCACGTCCACGAAGTCCAGCGTGAAGCGCTCGGCCAGGCGGCGGCCGATGCAGGTTTTGCCGGCGCCCATCGGGCCGATCAGGATCAGGTTCGGAGCAGGATTCATGCCCTGTGATGCTACCACTTTCACGCCCCGGGCCCGGCACGATGGTTGCGGTTGGAAGCATCTTCGGCGCGCCGTCAGCGCATCGCCTGCACCTGCCGTTGCCCGTCCAGCTGCACCACGTGGTCGGCCAGCGCGGGCAGGGTCTGCAGGGCCTGGCGGCTGACCCGTTCGTAATACTGCACGAAGCGCTCCAGCTGCGGCCGGGTCATGCCATGGCGACCGGGCTGTGCAGCCTGCAGGTTCTGCTCCTGCTGCCAGCGCCAGCGCGGAACCACGGAAAAATCCGGCGGCTGCAGGAACCACAGGCGGTCGCAGCGCTGCCACAGCGCCGGGTAATCGTTGGCCAGCGCCTGGTTGCACCAGCGCCGCCAGCGCCCGTCCGGGTCGGCTTCGCGTTCCAGTGTGTTCAATGCGGGCTCCAGCGCGGCGTCGGCCTGCGCGGGCGTGCCCAGGAACCAGCCTTCGAACACCAGCAGGTCCAGCGGCTGCTGCAGGGTCAACCACTGCGCGGGCGGCAGGCGCTCGTCGGCCAGTTTGTCGAAGCGTGGCAGTGCCACCGGCTGCCGTGATGTCACCGCGTCCAGCACCGCATGCGCCAGCGGAAGATCGTGGGTTCCGGGGGGGCCGCGGGTGATCAGCAGCGGATGCACCTGGCGGGCCAGGCGCTGGCGCTGCGCGCGGGTCAGGTATACATCGTCGATGGACAGCGCCGCAGCGTTCAGCCCGCGCGCACGTGCGCAGGCCACCACCTGCGCGGCCAGCGTCGATTTGCCGCTCCCCTGCAGCCCGCTGATCGCCAATACTGGCACCGCTGCGCCACTGCCCAGCGCATCCTCCAGCGCCTGCTCGGCCAACGTTTCCGGGAATCCTTTCGCCTGGGGCATGTACGCAGCAGCGACCATGCCGCCACAATAGCCCAAACCGTGCAAGAAGACTGCAGCCATGAGCGATCTGTATACCGAAGCCCTGTCCACGTTTGCCGCCTTGTTCGACGAGGCGAAGCAGAGCCGGGAAGTGGAGCCCAACGCGATGACGGTCGCCAGCGCCGACAGCCACGGCCGGCCTTCGGCACGCACGGTGCTGCTGAAAGCCTTCGACGAACGCGGCTTCGTGTTCTACACGCATCTGGACAGCCACAAGGGCCGCGAACTGCAGGCCAATCCGCAGGCGGCACTGCTGTTCCTGTGGCGCAGTCTTCGCGAAGCCGGCATCCAGGTGCGCATTGAAGGGCGCGTGGAGCCGGTGGCCGATGGCGAGGCCGATGCCTATTTCGCCAGTCGCCCGCGCATGAGCCAGATAGGCGCCTGGGCATCCTTGCAGTCCAAGACCCTGGCCAGCCGCGAGGAATTCGAGGCACGCGTGGCCGAAGTGGAGGCACGCTTCGAAGGCAAGGACGTGCCGCGTCCTGAAGGCTGGAGCGGCCTGCGTGTGGTGCCCGACCGCATCGAGTTCTGGTACGGCGCGCAGTTCCGCCTGCACGAGCGCTGGTGCTATGAAGCCGGTGCCGAAGGCCGCTGGAGCAAGCGCCTGCTGTACCCGTAATTCGAGCCACCGCAGGCCCGTGGGATACCACTGCTGAGGGCAGGGGAGGGTCGACGTGGGTTGTCGTATTCGGACCGGCTTGCTTCATCTGCGAGCCGGTCGAGGGTGGGCACACTCCGGCCGTCATCCCTGATCTGCGGAGTGCCCATGTCCTTCTGGCGTTGCCTGTTTGCCGTGCCACGCCCGCGTCGTGGTGGCGAAGCGCTGCTGTTGCTGCTCGCCCGCGTCGTGGCCGGTGTGATGTTCTGCGTTTCCGGCTGGAACAAGGTGTTCACCGAAGCCGGGCGCGAACGCATGGTGCATACGCTGGCCGAGGCGGGCATTCCGTTGCCGGTGGTCAGCGCGCCGGTGCTGGGCGCGATTGAGTGGATCGCCGGTGGCCTGCTGGTGTTGGGCCTGCTGGGCCGCCTGTCGGCCCTGCTGCTGGCGGCGATCTGCGCAGTGGCCGCGCTGACTGTTGGCATTGCGCAGATTCCCGCCGGGCTGAGCGTGGCCGATTGGCTGAGCTGGTTCTTCTATCTGAGCGAAGTGGCGTTGGCCGTGCTGCTGTTGTGGATCGCCACGGTGGGCAGCGGGCGCTTCGCCATCGAGACGGGCTGGGCGCGGCGCCTTCCGTAGGCTGCTTTTGTAGAGTCGAGCCGTGCTCGACTGCTCTTGTAGAGTCGAGCCGTGCTCCACTGCTCTTGTAGAGTCGAGCCGTGCTCGACTGTTTCTGGCCGTCCAGCAAGCTCGACTCTACAACCCGGCGGCGCGCAGCCAGCGCCACAACGTGGTGCGCGATACGCCCAGTGCCTGCGCCATGCCTTCGCGATCGTTGCGGTGCTCCTGAAGCAGGGCCTCCAGCTGCGCGCGCGACGGGCGTTTGCCGTTGCTTTCCACTGGCAGCGCGGTGGTAGCTTCGTGCACCAGTTCCGGCGCCAGCTGCAGCAGCCGCGCGGTATCGATCAACCCCTCGCCCGGTTGCCAGTGGATGCGCAGACGGTCGACCAGGTTGCGCAGCTCGCGCACGTTGCCAGGCCACTCGGCGGTGGCCAGCACGTTCATGGCATCCTCGTCCAACGGCGCGTCGATGCCGCGCAGCTGGCGGAAGAAATGTTCGACCAGGGGGGCCACGTCGCCGCGACGGGCACGCAGCGGCGGCAGGGCAATACGCAGTGCGGCCAGCCGGTAGTACAGGTCGCGACGGAAGCTGCCGGCGGCCGCGCGCTGTTGCAGTGACTGCAGGGTGGCGGCGACCACGCGCAGATCCACGCTGGTCGGCTCGGTGGCGCCCACCCGCAGCACTTCGCGTTCTTCCAGCACCCGCAGCAGCCGTGTCTGCAGCGGTAAGGGCAGCTCGCCGATCTCATCCAGGAACAGCGTGCCGCCGTCGGCCGCTTCCACCAGGCCGACGCGGCCGCCGCGGCGCGCGCCGGTAAAGGCGCCATCGCTGTAACCGAACAGCTCCGATTCCAGCAGCGATTCGCTGATCGCGCCGCAGTTCAACGCAACGAAACGGCCGCGGCGACCGCTGGCGGCGTGCAGCTGGCGGGCCACCAGTTCCTTGCCCGTGCCGGTTTCGCCGGTCACCAGCACGGTGCTGTCATGCGGGGCGTACAGCGCGATCTGCGCACGCACCTGGGCCATCGCATCGCTGTCGCCCAGCAGTGCGTGGGCATCGGCACGCGCTGCCGGGCGTCGGCGCGGCGCCGGGCGATGGCCGCCCGTGCGCGCCAGGGCCTGGGTCAGTTCCAGCGCGTGTTCGAATGCCTGCCGCACCGAGTCGGCCGAGTACAGCAGTACGCCGGGCAGGCCCATCTGTTCGGCATGGTCGATGGCCATGCCGGTGCCGACGATCACCTGGATGCCGTTGGCGCGCAGGTCGGCGATGCAGTCGCGAGCGTCCTCGCGGGTCACGAACCGGCGGTGCTCGATATCCAGGCCGAAGCTCTGCTGGAAGTGGCTGAACACCGGCACGTCGCTGGCGTGGGTGACCAGACCGATGCGGCCGGCGATGCGCCGCGCCCGCGCCAACGCTTCCATCAGGTCGAAGCCGTTGGCGTGGATCGGTACCAGCGGCAGGTCCAGGCGGCCGCGCAGCCAGGCGGCGTTCGAGCCACCGGCAATCACCACGTCGCAATGCTCACGGCGCAGGCGCTGGCCGATCACTTCCACCGCTTCCTCGAACCCCAGGTTGATCTGTTCGATGCGGGCCCGCCGGTCAAATTCGGGAATGACGTCGCCGAGCAGCCCGGTCAGGCGCGAAACGCTGACGGTCCAGATCACCGGGCGGTCTGCATCGACGGGGGGCAGGGGCGAGCGGGGCAGGTACATGGGCAGGCACGTCGGGGCGGATGTTTCATGATACGCCTGTTTCAATGTTTCATATGTTTCACTCGCCCGACGTGGTCACCGCTTTGAAATCAATCACTTGCACCTTGGCATGGTGCTTGCGCCTATCTTCCCGACTTTCATACTGGATCGCCGCATGACCGCTTCCACCCCTTCTTCCGCCGGTGCCCGCTTCCGCCAGGCGCTGGCTGCCGAATCGCCGCTGCAGGTGATCGGCGCGATCAACGCCAACCATGCGCTGCTGGCCAAGCGCGCCGGCTTCCGCGCCATCTACCTGTCCGGCGGCGGCGTGGCCGCAGGCTCGCTGGGTCTGCCGGACCTGGGCATCAACACGCTGGAAGACGTGCTGATCGACGTGCGCCGCATCACTGACGTCTGCGACCTGCCGCTGATGGTGGACATCGATACCGGCTTCGGCCCGAGCGCGTTCAACATCGCGCGCACCGTGAAGTCGCTGATCAAGGCCGGCGCAGCGGCCTGCCATATCGAAGACCAGGTCGGCGCCAAGCGCTGCGGCCACCGCCCGGGCAAGGAAATCGTCTCGCAGGGCGAAATGGTCGACCGCGTGAAGGCCGCCGCCGACGCCAAGACCGACCCGGACTTCTTCCTGATCGCGCGTACCGACGCCATCCAGGTGGACGGCGTGGACAAGGCCATTGAGCGTGCCATCGCCTGCGTCGAGGCCGGCGCCGACGGCATCTTCGCCGAGGCTGCCTACGACCTGGACACCTACCGCCGCTTCGTCGATGCGGTGAAGGTACCGGTGCTGGCCAACATCACTGAATTCGGTGCCACCCCGCTGTTCAGCCGCGACGAACTGGCCTCGGCCGGCGTGGCCATCCAGCTGTTCCCGCTGTCGGCCTTCCGCGCCGCCAACAAGGCGGCCGAGAACGTCTACCAGTCGGTGCGCCGCGATGGCCACCAGCGCAGCGTGGTCGACGCCATGCAGACCCGTGAAGAGCTGTATGACCGCATCGGTTACCACGCCTTCGAACAGCAGCTCGATGCGCTGTTCGCCGCCAAGAAATAAGCAGTACTCTGCACCATCAGTTTTCGGAGGGAAAACATGAACGATACGACCGCAACCCCGACCTTCAAGCCGAAGAAGTCCGTCGCCCTGTCCGGCACCGCCGCCGGCAACACCGCGCTGTGCAGCGTGGGCCGCAGCGGCAACGACCTGCACTACCGCGGCTATGACATCCTGGACCTGGCCAACACCAGCGAGTTCGAGGAAATCGCCTACCTGCTGGTGCACGGCAAGCTGCCGACCCGCGCCGAACTGGTTTCGTACAAGGCCAAGCTGAAGTCGCTGCGCGGCATCCCGGCTGCGGTGAAGGCCGCGCTGGAAGAACTGCCGCCGTCGGCCCACCCGATGGACGTAATGCGCACCGGTGTCTCGGTGCTCGGCTGCGTGGCGCCGGAAAAGGATGACCACAACCATCCGGGCGCGCGTGACATCGCCGACAAGCTGATGGCCTGCCTGGGCTCGATGCTGCTGTACTGGTACCACTGGAGCCATAACGGCCGCGCCATCGACGTGGAAACCGACGACGACTCCATCGGTGGTCACTTCCTGCATCTGCTGCACGGTGAGAAGCCGCAGGATTCGTGGGTGCGTGCGATGCACACCTCGCTGATCCTGTATGCCGAGCACGAGTTCAACGCCTCCACCTTCACCTGTCGTGTCATCGCCGGCACCGGCAGCGACATGTACAGCGCGATCTGCGGTGGCATCGGCGCGCTGCGCGGCCCCAAGCATGGCGGCGCCAATGAAGTGGCCTTCGAAGTGCAGAAGCGCTACGACAGCCCGGACGAAGCCGAGGAAGACATCAAGGCGCGCGTGGAGCGCAAGGAAGTGGTGATCGGTTTCGGCCACCCGGTGTACACCGTGTCCGACCCGCGCAACAAGGTCATCAAGGACGTGGCGCGCGAGCTGTCCGAAGAGCAGTCGAGCATGAAGATGTACGACATTGCCGAGCGCCTGGAATCGGTGATGTGGGACATCAAGAAGATGTTCCCGAACCTGGACTGGTTCAGCGCCGTCAGCTACCACATGATGGGCGTGCCGACCGCCATGTTCACCCCGCTGTTCGTGATCGCCCGCACCGCCGGCTGGAGCGCGCACATCGTCGAACAGCGCATCGACGGCAAGATCATCCGCCCGAGTGCCAACTACATCGGCCCGGAAGACCGCGAGTTCGTCGCCATCGACAAGCGCGCCTGATCCACCTGCTGTCTGCACCCGGCCGGCCCTCTGCCGGCCGGGTAATTTCGCCGCCGCATCGCCGGCACCCGGCCCGCCCCAAGCATTCCGCCAGCCCATGAATACCGACTACCGCAAGAACCTTCCCGGCAGCACGCTGGACTATTTCGACGCGCGCGCCGCCGTCGACGCCATCCAGCCCGGCGCCTACGCCACGCTGCCGTACACCTCGCGCGTGCTGGCCGAAAACCTGGTGCGCCGCTGCGAGCCGGCCACGCTGGTCGATTCGCTGACGCAGCTGATCGAACGCCGTCGTGACCTGGATTTCCCGTGGTTCCCGGCGCGCGTGGTCTGCCATGACATCCTCGGCCAGACCGCACTGGTCGACCTGGCGGGACTGCGCGATGCGATCGCCGACAAGGGCGGCGACCCGGCCAAGGTGAATCCGGTAGTGCCGGTGCAGCTGATCGTCGATCACTCGCTGGCGGTGGAGTGCGGTGGTTTCGATCCGCAGGCGTTCGAGAAGAACCGCGCCATTGAAGACCGTCGCAACGAAGATCGCTTCCACTTCATCGACTGGACCAAGCTGGCGTTCCAGAACGTGGACGTGATTCCGCCGGGCAACGGCATCATGCACCAGATCAACCTGGAGAAGATGTCGCCGGTGGTCTACGTGCAGGACGGCGTGGCCTTCCCCGATACCTGCGTGGGCACCGACAGCCACACCCCGCACGTGGATGCGCTGGGCGTGATCGCCATCGGCGTGGGTGGCCTGGAAGCGGAGAACGTGATGCTGGGCCGCGCCTCGTGGATGCGCCTGCCGGACATCATCGGCGTGGAGCTGACCGGCAAGCCGCAGCCGGGCATCACCGCCACCGACGTGGTGCTGGCACTGACCGAGTTCCTGCGCAAGGAACGTGTGGTCGGCGCCTGGCTTGAGTTCTATGGCGAAGGCGCTGCTGCACTGACCATCGGTGACCGCGCCACCATTTCCAACATGTGCCCCGAGTACGGTGCCACCGCCGCGATGTTCTACATCGATGCGCAGACCACCGACTACCTGCGCCTGACCGGTCGCGAGGAATCGCAGGTGGCGCTGGTCGAGAACTATGCACGCACCACCGGCCTGTGGGCCGACGATCTGGCCACTGCACAGTACGAGCGCGTGCTGCGTTTCGATCTGTCCAGCGTGGTGCGCAACATGGCCGGGCCCAGCAACCCGCACAAGCGTGTGGCCACCGCCGAGCTGGCCGAGCGCGGCATTGCCGACGAAGCCAAGCTGGCGGCGGGCCGTGGCGAACAGGCACAGGGCCTGATGCCCGATGGCGCGGTGATCATCGCCGCCATCACCAGCTGCACCAATACCTCCAACCCGCGCAACGTGATTGCCGCGGCACTGCTGGCGCGCAACGCCAATGCGCGCGGCCTGCAGCGCAAGCCGTGGGTGAAGTCGTCGCTGGCGCCGGGCTCGAAGGCCGTGCAGCTGTACCTGGAAGAATCCGGCCTGCTGCCGGACCTGGAACAGCTGGGCTTCGGCATCGTGGCCTTCGCCTGCACCACCTGCAACGGCATGAGTGGCGCGCTGGACCCGAAGATCCAGCAGGAAATCATCGATCGCGACCTGTACGCGACCGCCGTGCTGTCGGGCAACCGCAACTTCGATGGCCGCATCCACCCGTATGCCAAGCAGGCCTTCCTGGCCTCGCCGCCGCTGGTGATCGCCTACGCCATCGCCGGCACCGTGCGCTTCGATATCGAAAAGGACGTGCTGGGCGTGGATGCCGAAGGCAACGAAGTCCGCCTGAAGGACATCTGGCCGAGCGATGCCGAGATCGACGCAGTGGTGAAGGCTTCGGTGAAGCCGGAGCAGTTCCGCAAGGTCTACAACCCGATGTTCAACGTGCGCGTGGAGCATGGCGCGGCCGTCAGCCCGCTGTACGACTGGCGCCCGCAGAGCACCTACATCCGTCGCCCGCCGTACTGGGAGGGCGCACTGGCTGGTGAACGCACATTGGCGGGCATGCGCGCGCTGGCCGTGCTGCCGGACAACATCACCACCGACCACCTGTCGCCGTCCAACGCGATCCTGGCCTCCAGCGCCGCCGGCGAGTACCTGGCGAAGATGGGCCTGCCGGAAGAAGACTTCAATTCCTACGCCACCCACCGCGGCGACCACCTGACCGCCCAGCGCGCCACCTTCGCCAACCCGAAACTGTTCAACGAGATGGTGCGCAACGACGATGGCAGCGTGAAGCAGGGCTCGCTGGCGCGGGTCGAGCCGGAAGGCAAGGTGATGCGCATGTGGGAGGCGATCGAAACCTACATGGACCGCAAGCAGCCGCTGATCATCATCGCCGGTGCCGACTACGGCCAGGGCAGCTCGCGTGACTGGGCCGCCAAGGGCGTGCGCCTGGCCGGTGTGGAAGCGATCGTGGCCGAGGGCTTCGAGCGCATCCACCGCACCAATCTGATCGGCATGGGTGTGCTGCCGCTGGAGTTCAAGCCGGGCACCACCCGCTTGACCCTGGGCATCGACGGCACCGAGACCTTCGACGTGGTCGGCGAGCGCACCCCGCGCGCCGACCTGACCCTGGTCATCCACCGCCGCGACGGCCAGGACGTGGTGGTGCCGGTCACCTGCCGCCTGGACAGCGACGAGGAAGTGGCGATCTACGAGGCCGGCGGCGTCCTGCAGCGCTTCGCCCAGGACTTCCTGGAAGGCGCCAAGGTGGCGTGAGGCAGCAGGTCGCTGTCTTGTGTCGAATTGCCGCCATGCTGGCTTCGGCCCGCATGGCGGTGGTCACGGAGGAGAGGGGCGTTGCCCCATCTGCATGGGAACGGCGTTCTACAACATCGCAGGCACGGTCAACACAGGCTTCATCCTGCTGAGCCTGTTGGGTGTGGGCGCGCAGTTGCGCTTGGTGCGCAACCGTCGGGAGCGTGCGGACGCGGCTGACAGTGCCACTGCAGTGCTGTCACTGAATCAGTTCACGGTCAGCTTCCTGGCGTACCTGTCCTTCTTCGTCTATGGCTACAGCATCACGCCGTTCAATCACTTCATTGTCTGGCCGCGCTTGCTCGCGTCGGTGCTGGTCCTGGTCATCCTGGTGGAGATCTGGCGCGACCGACGGAGTCGCTCCGCCACGACCAGCGTGCTGACAGCGGCCCTGTTGTTGCTCTGCGCGCTGGCCGGCCTGATCTGGGGTGGCCGCCATGTGGATGAGGGCAGGGTAGTGGCCGGTGCGATGATCGTGGCCATCACTGCCTTGCTGGCGCAGGGCTACGCGCACCAGATCCTGCTGATCCTGCGCAATGGCCACACCGGTGCAGTGTCGCTGCGGATGAGTCAGCTGATCCTGCTGATGGATCTATCTACCATTGTGTTTGCCTTCGCCATGGGCCTGCGGATGGGATGGCCGTTGCTGCTGCTGGCGGTGGTGAGTGGCAGTACCAAACTGGCCATCCTGTATCTGTTCCGTTGGCAGCACGGAACGTCGGCGCGGGCGCGGCGAAATCAAGCTGAGGTGCCTGCTTGATGGCGATGCTCTCTTCATGCCAAGGCTGGCGCTTTCTGCTCTTGTCGTTGCCCCGAGAGCCTCGCAGACTGCCGAGTGACTGTTCTGCAGCAGAGATCCATATGGTCAATATCAACGTAGTGCTGACTGATGAGCTCAGACAATTCGTGGATGAGGACATTCGTGAAGGCGGCTACGCCAGCGCTTCCGAATATGTCCGCGACCTTGTCCGTCAGCGAAGGCGTATAAAGAATGAAGACCTGCTACGCCAGTTGACCGCGGAGGGCTTGGCTTTGGGCGGCTCCGGCTCCTCCGCCTCCGGGGCACTTCCAGAAACTGCTTGAGCGTGCATCGAATCGAAAGTGAAGCCCGTACGGCTGGCCGACCACAACGGGGGCGCAAGGCTCCCCACGAATTGTTTCATTGCAAACAGGAACCCGATCCATGACCTTCCTTCCGCAACTCCGTATTCCCGCCACCTACATGCGCGGTGGCACCAGCAAGGGCGTGTTCTTCCGCCTGCAGGACCTGCCTGAAGCCGCGCAGGTGCCCGGTCCCGCGCGCGACGCGCTGTTGATGCGGGTGATTGGTTCGCCCGATCCCTATGGCAAGCACACCGATGGCATGGGCGGGGCAACGTCGAGCACCAGCAAGTGCGTGATCATTTCCGCCGCCTCGGTGCCGGATCACGACGTAGATTACCTGTATGGACAGGTCTCCATCGATACCGCCTTCGTCGACTGGAGCGGCAACTGCGGCAACCTGAGCACGGCGGTCGGCCCGTTCGCCATTGCCAATGGCCTGGTCGACCCGGCCCGTGTGCCGCGCGACGGCCTGTGCACGGTGCGCATCTGGCAGGCCAACATCGGCAAGACCATCATCGCCCACGTGCCGATGTGCAACGGTGAAGTGCAGGAAACCGGTGATTTCGAGCTGGATGGCGTGACCTTCCCGGCGGCCGAGATCCAGCTGGAGTTCATCGATCCGTCCGATGACGGCGATGCCGGTGCGATGTTCCCCACCGGCAACCTGGTGGACACCCTGGAGGTGCCGGGTGTGGGCAGCTTCGAGGTGACGATGATCACCGCCGGCATCCCGACCATCTTCCTCAACGCCGCCGACCTGGGCTACACCGGCACCGAACTGCAGCCGGCCATCAACGAAGACAAAGCCGCGCTGCAGAAGTTCGAGACCATCCGCGCCCACGGTGCATTGCGCATGGGCCTGATCTCGAAGCTGGAAGACGCGGCCACCCGCCAGCACACGCCGAAGGTGGCCTTCGTGGCACCAGCACAGGACTACGTGTCATCCAGCGGCAAGGCGATCCCTGCCTCGGCCATCGATCTGCATGCGCGCGCCCTGTCGATGGGCAAGCTGCACCACGCGATGATGGGCACGGCGGCGGCGGCCATTGGCACGGCCGCGGCGATTCCGGGCACGCTGGTCAACCGCGCGGCCGGTGGCGGCGCGCGTGAGGCGGTGACCTTCGGCCATCCCTCCGGCACGCTGCGGGTCGGCGCCCAGGCCGGGCAGGTGGACGGCCAGTGGACGGTGACCAAGGCGATCATGAGCCGCAGCGCCCGGGTGCTGATGGAAGGCAAGGTGCGGGTGCCAGCCGAGTAAGGCCCCGGTCGCTGCATGAAGCTCCGGTAGCTGCCCACCTTGGTGGGCAGGCGCGCGCCAGCGCGTGCTCGAGGCTCAACGCCAACCCAGGTTGGCGGCTACCGGGATCCGCAGGGGGACCGGGTTTCCGACCGCCGGTGCGTCAACTCCTTGGCGCGGCGCGCCTATAATGGCCGCCTCGATCAAGGAGTGACGACATGAGCGGTCCGGCACGGCGGAAGCGGTGGGGTTGGGCGGCGGCTGTGCTGGCAGGAGGCCTGTTGCTGGGTCTGGCCGGTTGCCGCAACGACAGTGGGCAGCTGCCCAAGGCCAGTGGTGAAGCGATCACCACCCAGGCCGAGCAGGTGAAGGACTTCACCCTGCTGCGCGCCTATCCGGACCAGAAGAATGATGGCCTGTCGCTGGCGCTGGAGTTTTCCCGCCCGCTGGTCGGCACCCAGGATTTCGACAAGCTGGTGCGCTTCGAAGAGAAGGTGGGAACCGAGGACAGCAGCTGGACCCTGTCCGATGATGGTCTGACCCTGCGCTACCCGTTCGTGGAAGCCGGCAAGGAATACAGCCTGGTCGTGTCGCCGGACCTGCTGGCCGCCGACGGCAATCGGCTGGGCAAGGAACTGAAGCAGAAGGTGTTCAGTGGCGAACTGAAGCCGGTGGCTGGCTTTGCCTCGCAGGGCAGCGTGCTGCCGGCCAAGGACAGCCGCGGCCTGCCGGTGGTGTCGGTGAATGTGCCCGAAGTGGACGTCGAGTTCCTGCGCGTGCGCGAAAAGGACCTGCCGACCTTCTTCAGCCAGTACCAGCGCGGCGGCCGTCGCGGCAGCTGGGAACTGAGCAGCGACTACGAGCGCAGCCCGATCAACAAACTGGCCGAGCCGGTCTACGTCAACCGCTTCATCCTGGGTGGCAAGCAGAACGAACGCGTTCTGACCTACCTGCCGACCCAGGACATCAAGGAGCTGCAGGAGCCGGGCCTGTACTTCGCCCTGCTCAAGCGCACCGGTGATTACGAAGGCGAATTCGATACCGCGTTCTTCTCGGTCAGCGATATCGGCCTGCACACCCGCGCCTACAAGGACAAGCTGTTCGTCCATACCGCCTCGTTGAAGGATGGCGCCGCGCTGAAGAGCGTGGAGCTGCGCGTGCTGGACGCCAAGGGCGAAGTGGTGCTGAAGGGCAGCACCGATGGCAACGGCAATGCGTTGCTGAACTACACCCTGGACGCGGCCCATGTGCTGGTGGCCAGCAGTGGCAAGGACACCAGCTTCCTGCCGTTCAACCAGCCGGCACTGGACCTGAGCGAATTCGCGGTGGCCGGCCGTGACAACGCCTGGTTCGACGTCTACACCTGGTCGGGCCGCGACCTGTACCGCCCGGGCGAGACCGTGCGTCTGTCGGCGCTGCTGCGCGACAACGACGGCAAGCCGGTGAAGCCTCAGCCGGTGTTCCTGCGCCTGAAGCAGCCCGACGGCAAGACCTTCCGCGAAACCCGCCTGCAGCCGGGCGAGCAGGGCTACATCAACTTCGAGCAGGTGATTCCCGCCGAGGCGCCGACCGGGCGCTGGCAGGTCGAATTCCGTACCGACCCGGCCAGCAAGGAAGCGATCCAGGGCATGACCCTGCGCATCGAGGAGTTCCTGCCCGAGCGCATGAAGCTGGACCTGGACAGCGCGCAGAAGACGCTGAAGCCGGGCGAAGAACTGCGCCTGCAGGCCAACGGCGCCTACCTGTACGGTGCGCCGGCCGATGGCAACCGCTTCACCGCGCGCATGGCCGTGGCCGCCGAGCAGAAGCCGGTGGAGGGCCTGCCGGGCTACTTCTTCGGCGACCCGACCCTGCAGCTGCCGCGCGATGCCAAGGACGTGATCGATACCACGCTGCCGGCCAATGGCCAGCTGCGCCAGGACGTTGCGCTGCCCGAAGAGGCGGCCAAGGCCAAGGCGCCGATTGCCGTGGTGCTGTCGGGCAGCCTGTACGAGACCGGTGGCCGCACGGTCACCCGCACCCTGAAGCGGGTGATGTGGCCGGCCGATGCGCTGGTCGGCGTGCGCCCGCTGTTCAACCCCGATGATGGCGCTGATTCCAACGGCAATGCGCGCTTCGAGCTGCTGCGCGTGGATGCGGCGGGCACGCCGAAGCCGGCCAAGGGCCTGAAGGTAACCCTGGTACGCGAGCTGCGCGATTACCACTGGACCTTCAACGACAACCGCTGGGACTACGATTTCACCCGCCGCTTCGAGAACAAGGAAACGCGCACCGTCGATGCCGGCAGCAGCGCGGTGGCCTTCGATTTCCCGGTGGAGTGGGGCGAGTACCGGGTGGATGTGTTCGATCCGTCCACCGGCCTGACCAGCCGCTATCCGTTCCGCGCCGGCTGGAGCTGGGGCGATGACAACCGTGGCCTGGATGCGCGCCCGGACAAGGTCAAGCTGGGCCTGGACAAGACCGGCTACAAGGCCGGTGACACCCTGCAGGTGACGGTCACCCCGCCGCACGCCGGCAAGGGCCTGCTGATGGTCGAGAGCGACCGCATGCTGTATGTGCAGGAGATCGACGCCAAGCCAGGTGCCACCTTCAAGATTCCGGTCACCGCCGACTGGGAGCGCCACGACGTGTACATCACCGCGCTGGTGTTCCGTGGCGGTACCGCGCCCAGCAAGATCACCCCGGCGCGCGCGGTGGGCGTGGTGCATGTGCCGATGGACCGCAAGGGCCGCACCGTGGCCGTGGGCCTGGTTGCGCCCAAGCAGATGCGTCCGGAACAGGAGCTGCCGGTGACGGTCAGTGCACCGCAGCTGGCCGGCAAGACCGCGCATGTCACGGTCTCGGCCGTGGACGTGGGCATCCTCAACATCACCCGCTTCCCGGTGCCCGATGCGGGCGCGCACTTCTTCGCCCAGCGCCGCCTAGGCATCGATGCCTACGACATCTACAGCCGGGTGATCGAAAGCTTCGATGGCGGCAGCGGCAAGCTGAAGTTCGGCGGTGACATGGGTCTGCAGGCACTGCCGCAGGCCAAGCGGCCGACCGCGCGCGTGCAGACCGTGGACCTGTTCTCCGGCCCGGTGCAGCTGGACGCCAAGGGCATCGCCCGCATCCGCCTGAAGGTGCCCGATTTCAACGGCACCCTGCGCGTGTCGGCGCTGGTCTACAGCGATGACCAGTACGGCAAGCGCGACGTGGAAACCGTGGTGCGCGCGCCGATCCTGGCCGAAGCCAGCATGCCGCGCGTGCTCGCTCCGGGTGACCGCAGTACGGTCACCCTCGACGTGCAGAACTTCACCGGCAAGCCGGGCGCGTTCAACGTGCGGGTGGAAACCGAAGGTCCGCTTTCGCTGGCCGAAGGTACGCGCAGCGTACAGTTGAATGCCGATGCCAAGAGCACGCTCAGCTTCCCGCTGTCGGCGCGCGAAGGGCACAGCGTGGCCAAGGTGCGGGTGCGGGTGGACGGCAACGGCTTCAAGGCCGACCGCCGTTATGAACTGCAGGTGCGTGCGGCGTGGCCGCAGGTCGTGCGCTCGCAGGTGCGTACGCTCGATCCGCTGGCCGCGGTCAGCCTGGATGGCAGCCTGACCGAGGGCCTGATGGCCGAATCGGTGAACGCGCGCCTGCTGGTCAGCCCGCTGCCGCCGATCCCCTTCGCCAGCGCGCTGCAGGGCGCACTGAACTACCCCTATGGCTGCGCCGAGCAGACCACCAGCAAGGGCTACGCGGCGCTGATCCTGGACCAGGCCACCTCGTCGATGCTGGGTGCCGATGGCCTGGATGCCAAGACCCGTCGCGAGCGCATGGAAGGCGCGTTCGGCCGCCTGGCATCGATGCAGGTAGCCAACGGCAACTTCTCCATGTGGGGTGACGATGGCTACGTGAACCCGTGGCTGACCCCGTACATCACCGAGTTCCTGCTCGATGCCAAGGACGCCGGCTTCGCCGTGCCGGACAACGTGCTGCAGAAGGCGTTGAACCGCCTGAGCGAGGACCTGCTGTCCGGTGGCAACCAGTTCTACGGCCAGGACGAACGCGAAAAGCTGAAGTTCGCCAACCAGGCCTATTCGGGCTACGTGCTGGCGCGGGTCAACCGTGCCCCGCTGGGCACCCTGCGCACGCTGTACGACAACGAGCGCAGCAAGGCGGTTGGCGGCCTGTCGCTGGTCCACTTGGGCGTGGCGCTGTCGCTGCAGGGCGATGCCAAGCGCGGCCAGGCCGCACTGGCGGCGGCCTTCGCCAAGTCCAGCAATGAACGGCCGTCGTACTTCGGTGACTACGGCAGTGCGATCCGTGACGACGCGCTGATGATTGCGCTGACCCATGAAAACAAGCTGGCCAAGCCGGCCTGGGATGCCCGCGCCGTCGATCTGGGCCGTGGCCTGGATGCACGCCGCAATGCGGGCTGGATGTGGCTGAGCACCCAGGAACAGGTTGCCATCGCGCGCCTGGGCAAGGCGCTGTCGGCCAACCAGAAGGCGCTGGTCGCCGGTGAACTGGTGATTGGCGGCACGACCGAAGCGGTGGGCGAGCGCAAGCTGTTCGGCCGCAACTTCAGCGGCGCCGAACTCGCCAGCGGCGTGCGCTTCAGCCCGCAAGGGCAGCCGCCGATGTTCGCCAGCATCGACGTGGCCGGCATTCCGCGCACGGCACCGGCACCGGACAACAGCGTGCTGGGCGTGGAGCGCAGCTACTACGGCACCGATGGCAAGCCGTGGACGCCGCGCCCGCTGAAGGAAGGCGAGGCGCTGATTGTGCGCGTCACCGTGACCGCCGATACCACCATGCCCGATGCGCTGCTGACCGACCTGTTGCCGGCCGGCCTGGAAATCGAGAACTTCAACCTGGGCGATGCCAAGCAGTGGGCCGACGTGGTGGTCGATGGCATCACCATCAGTGACCGTGGCGAGGCAGCCGACACCAAACATGAAGAGTTCCGCGACGACCGCTACGTGGCAGCGCTGAAGCTGTCCCGTGGCAGCAAGGCGAACGTCTTCTACCTGGTGCGCGCGGTCACGCCGGGTACCTACACGGTGCCGCCGCCGCTGGTGGAAGACATGTATCGCCCGCAGCTGCGCGGCGTCGGTCGCAGCAACCCGACCACGATCACGGTGGTGCAGCCGTGATTGCGCGGACGGGCCGCGGTGGCGCGGCCCGTCCTGCTGACCGCACACCATGAAGCGATCGATCAGAATGCGGCTGGCGGCCCTGCGCCCCCAGCTGCAACCGCTATGGCCCTGGCTGCGCTGGGGCACCGCCGCCGCACTGGCGTTGCTGCTGGTGCTGGATTGGGCATTCCCGCCGCCGCTGCCGAAACAGCGCGACACCAGCACGCTGGTGGTGGCCGCCGACGGCAGCCCGCTGCGTGCCTTCGCCGACGCCGAAGGTGTGTGGCGTTACCCGGCCACGGTGGACAGCGTGTCGCCGCTGTACCTGCAGGCTCTGCTGACCTACGAAGACCGCTGGTTCTGGAAGCACCCCGGCATCAATCCGCTGGCGATCCTGCGCGCCGGTGGCCAGCTGCTGCGCGGCGGCCACATCGTCTCCGGTGGCTCCACCCTGACCATGCAGGTGGCGCGCATCCTCGACCCGCATTCGCGTACGCCGTGGGGCAAGCTGAAGCAGATGCTGCGCGCGGTGCAGCTGGAAGTGCATCTGTCCAAGGCGCAGATCCTGGCCTTGTATCTGGAACGGGCACCCTACGGCGGCACCATCGAAGGGGTGGAGGCGGCCAGCTGGGCCTACCTCGGCAAGCCCGCAGCGCAATTGTCGCATGCCGAAGCCGCGTTGCTGGCGGTGCTGCCGCAGGCCCCCAGCCGGCTGCGCCCGGACCGCCACCCGCAAGCGGCGCAGAAGGCGCGCGACAAGGTGCTGGCGCGCATGGCCGCACAGGGCGTGTGGTCGGCCGATGATGTGGCCGATGCACGCATCGAAAACGTGGTGGCGCGCTCGCTGCGGCCGCCGATGCATGCGGCCCTGCTGGCGCAGCGGCTGCACGCCACTTATCCGGGCCAGGCGCGCATTGAAAGTGGCATCGACATCGGCCTGCAGCGCACCCTGGAAGAGCGCGTGGCCAGCTATTTTTCCGGCCTGCCGGAACGGACCTCGG
Organism: Stenotrophomonas sp. Steno-C17; assembly: GCF_056393165.1. Taxonomy (NCBI): domain Bacteria; kingdom Pseudomonadati; phylum Pseudomonadota; class Gammaproteobacteria; order Lysobacterales; family Lysobacteraceae; genus Stenotrophomonas; species Stenotrophomonas sp. Steno-C17. Next base: position 84,614 of record NZ_JBWJPD010000012.1, on the reverse strand, counting down.
CCGCGCTGCTGGTGGTGGACAACCAGACCCTGCAGGCGCGCGCCTATGTCGGCACGCTGTCCTTCGGTGATCGACAGCGGCTGGGGCACGTGGACATGGTGCAGGCCTGGCGCTCGCCCGGCTCCACCCTCAAGCCCTTCCTGTATGGCATGGCGCTGGACGATGGACTGATCCATTCCGAAAGCCTGCTGGTGGATGCGCCGCAGAGCTTCGGCAGCTACCGGCCCGGCAATTTCGACATGGCCTTCAATGGGCCGGTGGGTGCCGCGACCGCGCTGCGCCTTTCGTTGAACGTGCCGTCGGTGGATCTGCTGCAGCGGGTGGGGGCGGCGCGCTTTGCCGCGCGACTGTCGCATGCCGGTATCCAGCTGCGTTTCCCGCCGGGTGCGCAACCCAATCTGTCGCTGATCCTCGGCGGCACCGGCGCGCGCCTGGAAGATCTGGTGGGCGCGTTTTCCGCACTGAACCGCAACGGCATCGCCGGTCGCGTGCGCTACACCGCCGACGAGCCGATGGTAGAGCGACGGCTGGTGTCGCCGGGCGCGGCGTGGATCGTGCGCGAGATGCTTGAATCCAATCCGCGGCCGGGTTACGGCGTGGGCACCTTCGATGTCGGCGGGCGCCCGCGGGTGGCGTGGAAGACCGGCACCAGCTACGGCTTCCGCGATGCCTGGGCGATCGGCAGCACCCGCCACTACACTGTGGGCGTGTGGGTGGGGCGGCCCGACGGCACGCCGCTGCCCGGCCAGTACGGTGCGGTGACCGCCTTGCCGCTGATGTTCGAAGTAGTGGACAGCCTGCCGCGCCAGCGCGGTGATTCGGCGGCCGCGCCAATGCCGGCCAGTGTCAGCGAAGCGGATGTGTGCTGGCCCACCGGTGAGCGCGCCGAAGGGCTGCCGGCCTCACTGTGCCAGCGACGCATGCCGGCGTACCTGCTGGACGGTGCGGCGCCGCTGACGTTCCCCGAACGCGAGGCGCGGCGTTGGCAGCCAGGGCGGCAGCGCTATGTGGCCGACGCGCGCAGCGGATTGCGCCTTTCGGCTGATTGCAGCGCGCCGCATGTGGAGGTGCCAGGCGAGATCGCGCGCTGGCCAGCGCTGCTGTCGCCGTGGCTGGCCAAGGCCACGCGCGATGCATCGCAGCTGCCGGCGCTCTCACCGGATTGTCGCGACGACGGCCGCGAGGCCAGCGTGGCCCTGCACATCGACGGGTTGAACGACGGCGCCGCTCTCGCCCGCGGGCCCAATGCCGAACATGGCGTGCGCCTGCAGCTGCGCGCGCTGGGCAGCGAACAGCGCGTGGACTGGCTGCTGGATGGCCGCTGGATCGCGCAGACGCAGGGCGCCCAGCTGATGCAGCGCGAGTTCGCCGAACCCGGCGCGCATACCCTGACTGCCCTGGCCGCCGACGGCGCCTGGACCCAGGTGCGGTTCAACGTCATCCGTTGACGCCGCACCCTTGTAGAGTCGAGCCATGCTCGACTGCACCTGCCCAGTCGAGCATGGCTCGACTCTACCGGGAGCGTTGCACCGCTATTTCCCGATCCAGCCATCGAGAAGATCGGCGAACTCATCGGCGTGTTCCTCCTCCTGCGCCAGGATCTCTTCCAGGATGCGCTTGGTGGTGGTGTCGCGGTCGCCGACGAAATTGATCATCTCGCGGTAGCTGTCGATGGCGATGCGCTCGGCCACCAGGTTTTCCCGCACCATGTCGCGCAGATCGCTGCCTTCCTTGTACTCGGCGTGCGAGCGCGCCGAGAACGTATCTGGATTGAGGTCCGGTTCGCCGCCCAGCTGCACGATGCGTTCGGCCAGCTTGCCGGCATGGGCCTGTTCCTGCTGGGCGTGCTCCAGGAATTCGGCCTTCACCGCATCGGCCAGCATGCCCTTGGCCATGAAGTAGTGGCGGTAGTAGCGCAGCACGCACACATACTCGGTGGCCAGTGCATCGTTGAGCAGCTTGATCACCGCTTTGCGGTCGGCGCTGTAGCTGTCGGTGATGGCACCGTCTTCGATGTTGCGGCGGGCCCGCTCGCGCAGCGCCTTGCGGTCGCTGATGGCGGTGACGGTGGCGCTGGGCTTGCTGGTCTTGGCTGGCTTGGTGGACATGGCTGGCCGTTTCCTCTGGTTGGGGCTAGGTGGGCAGGTGCTCCAGCACGTACTGCGCCGAAGACACTTCAAACTGACCGGGTTCCTCGATCCACAGCGCCTGCACCACGCCGTCGTTGGCGTACAGGGCGAAGCGACGCGCGCGGATGCCCATGCCCGAGGCACTGGCATCGAGCTCCAGGCCCAGGGCGCGGGTCAGCTCGGCATTGCCGTCTGACAGCATCAGCAGGCCGTCGGGCACGCGCTGGTCGGCGGCCCAGGCCTTCGTCACGAACGGATCGTTCACGGCCATGCAGTAGACCTCGATGCCGCGCTGGCGGAAGGCATCGAACGCCTCCACGTAGCCGGGCAGGTGGCGCGCCGAGCAGGTGGGGGTGAAGGCACCCGGCACGGCGAACAGCACGACCTTGCGGCCGTCGAACAGGGCGTGGGTATCGAGGGTCTCGACGCCTTCGCGGATGCGCTTGAGGGTGACTTCCGGAATGCGGTCGCCGACGTGGATGGTCATGGGAACTCCTTGCGGGGGCAGGCTAGAAGGGTGGGTGGGATGAACGCGTCAAGACATTGGAAACCCGGCGTGCACGCCCCATCTTGGAACGTTGCGGCGGGGGCCGCCAGCGTCAGCCTGCCGCACGGGCGTGGCGGCAGCATTGCGCAGGATCAGTCGGCCTCACCAGGGCCGCACGGTGCGCGGCGTAGCATCGCCGGCGCGTAGAATGAACCCGGGGCGGCGCCACCGGCGCGGCCGAAGCAGATCGAGGTAGCTGGATGGAATTCAAGGATTACTACGCCACCCTGGGGGTGGAGCCGAGCGCGGGCGATGCGGAAATCAAGACCGCCTATCGCCGCCTGGCGCGCAAATACCACCCGGACGTCAGCAAGGAGGCCGGGGCGGAAGACAAATTCAAGGCGGTGAACGAGGCCTACGAGGCGCTGCGTGACCCCGAGAAGCGTGCGGCCTATGACCAGCTGCGCGCGCAGGGCTACCGTCCGGGCGAGGAGTTCAACGTTCCGCCCAACTACGGCGGTGGTGGCTTCAATTTCGAGGAAGTGTTCGGCGGTGGCGGCGGTGCCGGCGGCGGCTTCAGCGACTTCTTCGAAAGCCTGTTCGCGCGCCAGCGCGGCGGCCAGGGGCCGGGCGCCGGCCCGGGCTTCAGCAGCCAGGGGCACGCGCCCAACCGCGATACCCGGGCCAAGCTGTCGGTGCCGCTGGAAGCAGCCTACAAGGGCGACAGCCTGCGCATCACCGTCAATGGCAAGCAGCTGGACGTGCGCGTGCCCAAGGGCATCCGCCCCGGGCAGGTGATCCGCCTGGCCGGGCAGGGCAACCACGGCGGCAACCTGTTGCTGGAAGTGGAATATGCCGCCCACCCCCAGTTCGAAGTGGACGGGCGCAACATTCTGTACACCCTGCAGGTGACCCCCTGGCAGGCCGCGCTGGGCACCAGCATCAGCGTGCCGACCCTGGGCGGCAGCGTGGAGCTGAAGATCCCGGCCGAGTCCGATGCCGGCCGCAAGCTGCGCCTGCGCGGTCGTGGGTTGCCGGGCAACCCCGATGGCGACCAGATCGTGGAGCTGGAAATCGTGGCCCCGGCCGCGACCGACGATGCGCAGAAGAAGGCGTACCGCAATCTGGCCAAGGCCTTCGGCGAAGCGATCTGAGATCGATTCTGGTGGGTGCGGACCTTGGTCCGCACAATGTGCCAACCAAGGTTGGCACCTACCAAACCGGCGTGCCAACCAAGGTTGGCACCTACCAGGCCGATGTGCCAACCAAGGTTGGCACCTACCAGGCCGATGTGCCAACCAAGGTTGGCACCCACCGCAATGTTTCAGCCCTGGCCGGCGAACACGCGTTCCAGCACTTCGGACAGTTCATCTTCCGAGAACGGCTTGGTGATGTAGGCCTTGGCACCCTGGCGCATGCCCCACATGCGGTCGGTGTCCTGGTCCTTGGTGGTGACCAGGATCACCGGGATATGCCGGGTCGCTTCGTCGCGGGCCAGCGTGCGGGTGGCCTGGAAGCCATTGAGGTTGGGCATCACCACGTCCATCAGCACCAGGTCGGGCAGCTCGGCCTTGGCGGTTTCCACGCCGGCCGCGCCATCGGTGGCGGTCAGGATCTGGTGCCCGAGCTTCTCGACGATGCGCTGTATCCCCAACAGCTGCGACGGTGAATCGTCGACGATCAGAATGCGTGCCATGTTGTTCCCCATGTGTTGCCCGCAGTGTAGTGCGGGCATCGTGATGGCGGGAGGGGCGCGCCCTGCCGTCCGTCGCCTGCCTGCAACGCTCAGTCGATCCGCACCACCGTGCGGCCCAGCGAACCGCCGGCCAGCATGCGCTCGAATACGCCCGGCAGTTCGTCCAATCCGACTTCGGCGGTGCAGATGCGCTCCAGGTGCTGCGGCTTCCAGGCACCGCCGAGCCTGGCCCACACCGCTTCACGCAGATCGCGCGGTGCATTGGCCGAAGAGACGCCCAGCAGCGACACGCCGCGCAGGATGTACGGCATCACCGTCATGTCCAGCGCCGGGCTGGCGGCCAGGCCGGCGCTGACCACGCTGCCATAGGGCACGGTCTGCGCCAGCAGGCTGGCCAGCATCGGGCCCCCGGCATTGTCCAGTCCACCGCCGAAGCGGGCCGACTCCAGCGGGGCGGTGTCGGCCAATGCGTCACGCGGCAGTACCTCGGCCGCACCAATGTCGCGCAGGAACCCGGCCTGTTCGGGCTTGCCGCTGATGGCATGCACGCTGTAGCCGGCACGGCTGAAGATATCCACGGCCAGCGCGCCCACCCCGCCACTGGCGCCGGTGACTGCCAACGGACCGTGCCCGGGGGTCTGCCGGTTGTCCTGCAGGCGCAGCAGCGCCAGCGCGGCGGTGAAGCCGGCGGTGCCCAGCACCATGGCTTCGCGCGGGGTCAGCCCGCTGGGCTGGGCGATCACCGCGCTCGATTCCAGGCGCACGTACTGGCTGTAGCCGCCGTCGCGGGTCTCGCTCAGGCCGCAGCCGGTGGCCAGCACCGCGTCCCCCTCGCGCCAGGCCGGGTCGCTGGAGGCCACCACGGTCCCGGCCACGTCGATCCCGCCCACCAGCGGGAAGCGCCGCAGGATCCGGCCCTTGCCGGTGCCGGCCAGGGCGTCCTTGTAGTTCACCGATGACCAGTGGGCGCGGATCAGCACCTGGCCCGGGTTGAGGTCGTCAACGCCCAGCCGGGTCAGGCCGCTGCGGTAGCCGGCGCTGTCGTTTTCGATACGGAAGGCGGTGAACGGGTGGGTGGGGACCATCGGCGCTGCCTGACTTCGAGGAAAACACAACCTTACCGCGTCACCGCCCTTTCAATCCTGCCGGTCCGCCCCATCTTGTATGATCGGAGATGGTTCACGGCTGGCGTTGCGGGAAGGGCCCGCGTCGCAGCCCATATCTTGATGGAGCGTGCATGGCCTGGAATACACCCGGCGGCAACAAGGGCGGACAAGGCCCCGAGGACAATCGACGTGGGCCGTTCCGGTCGCGCGGCGGTGGCAATGGCGGTGGCTGGGGCGGTCTGCCCGGGCCGCTGAAGGATCTGTTCGACGGGGGCATCCTGCGTTGGGTGGCGGCGGCCGTGGTGCTGCTGGTGCTGTTCTCCAGCTTCCAGCTGATCGGCGAACAGCAGCGCGGCGTGGTGCTGCGCTTCGGCCAGTTCTCGCGCATCCTGACCCCGGGCCCGAACTTCAAGCTGCCGTGGCCGATCGAATCGGTCACCAAGGTCAACGCCACCGAGATCAAGACCTTCTCGATCCAGGTGCCGGTGCTGACCCGCGACGAGAACATCGTCAATGTCTCGTTGAACGTGCAGTACCGCATCGACGACCCGCAGCAGTACTTGTTCGGCACGGTCGATGCCAACCAGGTGCTGGAGCAGTCGGCGCAGAGCGCGGTGCGTGAGGAAGTCGGTCGTGCCGACCTCAATGCCGTGCTGAACAACCGTGGTCCGCTGGCCGTGGCCGCCGAAGAGCGCCTGCAGGCGCTGCTGAAGGCGTTCAAGACCGGTCTGACCGTGACCGGCCTGACCCTGCAGGACGCCCGTCCGCCGGAAGAAGTGAAGCCGGCCTTCGACGAGGTCAACGGCGCCCAGCAGGTCAAGGAACGCCTGATCAACGAAGCGCAGGCCTACGCCGCCAAGGTGGTGCCCGAAGCGCGTGGCCAGGCCTCGCGTGCCCGTACCACGGCCGAAGGCTACAAGCAGGCGGTGGTGTCCAAGGCCGAGGGTGATGCGCAGCGCTTCAGCCTGCTGCAGGCCCAGTACAAGAACGCCCCGGAAGTGACCCGCAAGCGCCTGTGGCTGGAGACCGTGCAGCAGGTGCTGAGCGAGAACCGCAAGGTGATCGGTGGCGATGGCCGCCAGCTGATCTACGTGCCGATGACCGGCGATACCCGCCCCAGCGCCTCGGCGCCGGCCCCGGTGGTGAACCCGGAGGTGGTGATGCCGTCGCTGCCGGGCGCCACGGCGGTGGAAGCTTCCCGTGACCCGGGCCGGCCGGTCGGCCGCCCGACCGGGCGACCCAGTGGCCGTGAGGAGGGCAGCCGATGAGAAGTTCGATGTGGATTGCGGTCGCCGTGGCGGCCCTGCTGGGCCTGCTGGGCTCGGTCTATGTGGTGCGTGAAGACCAGACGGCGATGGTGCTGAACCTGGGCAAGGTGGTCCGTTCGGACATCAAGCCGGGCCTGCACTTCAAGCTGCCGGTGGTGGAAACGGTGCGCGTGTTCGATCGCCGCTTCCAGGTGCTGGACACTGCGCCGGCCCGCTACTTCACCGCCGAACAGAAGGACGTCAGCGTCGACTTCTTCGCCATCGGCTACATCTCCAACGTGGGCGACTACTTCCGTGCCACCGGTGGCGACCCGCGCGTGGCCAATGCCCGTCTGCAGCCGATCATCACCGATTCGCTGCGCAACCAGATCAACTCGCGCACCCTGCAGCAGCTGGTTTCCGGCGACCGCAGCGAACTGATCGCCGCGCAGTTGAAGGACATCAATGATGCGGTGGCCGGGCTGGGCATGCAGATGATCGACCTGCGCATCAAGCAGGTGGACCTGCCGACCGACAGCCAGGTGATCAACGACGTGTACGAGCGCATGCGCGCCCAGCGCAAGCAGGAAGCGGCCAAGCTGCGCGCCGAAGGCGAAGAGCAGTCGCTGACCATCCGCGCCCAGGCCGACCGCGACAGCACCGTGCTGATCGCCGAGGCCGAGCGTGATGCGCAGCGCCTGCGCGGTGAAGGCGATGCCGATGCCGCACGCATCTACGGCCAGGCCGGTTCGGCCGACCCGTCGTTCTACGCGTTCTACCGCAGCCTGGAGGCCTACCGCGGCTCCATGACCGACGGCAACGGCGTGATCGTGCTGGACAAGAACGACCCGTTCCTGCAGTACCTGAAGAACGACCGCTGAGTTTCGCGCACCACCCACGGGGCCCGGCCAACTGCCGGGCCCCGTGTTTTTTCCGGAGTACCCCATGAAAGACCTGTTCGCGGCCCTCTGCCTGGTGGCGGTGCTGGAAGGGCTGCTGTTGTTTGCCGCGCCGCTGGCCTGGAAGCGCATGGCCGAGCGCCTGCTGGACCTGCCCAGCCCGGCCCTGCGCAGTTTTGGCGGGCTGGTGCTGCTGGCCGGGCTCAGCCTGCTGTGGTGGGCACGGCACTAGCCGGGGTCGGATCCCTTTCCACGGGAAAGGGCTCTGACCCCACCCAGGCGCCTGACCGGCCGGTGAAGCCGTCCGTCGGAAGGGTGGCAGCGGACCCCGGAAACCCGGATAATGCACAAAAGCCGGACGGGCCTCCCCGTTCGGCTTTTTCCGTGTCTGGGCCATCCATCGCCGGCCGCTCCCCGTTTGGAGCCGCCACCCACGCGCTGGCCAGCCCCGCCACGGGTCAACCGTCCGCGGCCCCGATGGCCGCAACAAAATCGAGGAGCCCGTCATGGGTCAGTCTGTCGTAGTGTTGGGTGCCCAGTGGGGCGATGAAGGCAAGGGCAAGATCGTCGATCTGCTCACTGAGGAAATCGGCGCCGTCGTGCGCTTCCAGGGCGGCCACAACGCCGGCCACACGCTGGTCATCAACGGCAAGAAGACCGTCCTGCACCTGATCCCGTCGGGCATCCTGCGTGACGATGCGCTGTGCCTGATCGGCAACGGCGTGGTGATCTCGCCGGCCGCGCTGCAGAAGGAAATCGCCGAACTGGAAACCTCCGGCGTGGAAGTGCGTTCGCGCCTGAAGATCTCCCCGGCCGCGCCGCTGATCATGCCGTACCACATCGCCCTGGACCAGGCGCGCGAGCGCGCTGCCGGTGGCAAGGCGATCGGCACCACCGGTCGCGGCATCGGCCCGGCCTACGAAGACAAGGTGGCGCGTCGCGGGATCCGCATCGCCGACCTGCACTACCCCAAGCAGCTGGAAGAACTGCTGCGCACCGCGCTGGATTACCACAACTTCGTGCTGACCAAGTACCTGGGCACCGAAGCGGTCGATTTCCAGAAGACCTACGACGAAGCGCTGGCCTTCGGCGAATACGTGCAGCCGATGAAGTCCGACGTGGCCGGCATCCTGCACGACCTGCGCAAGCAGGGTAAGCGCGTGCTGTTCGAAGGCGCGCAGGGCGCCCTGCTGGACATCGACCACGGCACCTACCCGTACGTCACCAGCTCCAACACCACCGTCGGCGGCGCACTGGCCGGTACCGGCGTGGGCGCCGATTCGATCGACTACGTGCTGGGCATCGCCAAGGCCTACGCCACCCGCGTCGGCGGCGGCCCGTTCCCGACCGAACTGGACGATGAAATCGGCCAGGGCATCCGTGACCGCGGCGCCGAATACGGTGCCTCCACCGGTCGCCCGCGTCGCTGCGGCTGGATGGACATCGTGGCGCTGAAGCGCGCCGTGGCCATCAACGGCATCAGCGGCCTGTGCATCACCAAGCTGGACGTGCTGGACGGCATGGAAAAGCTGAAGGTGTGCATTGCCTACGAATACAACGGCAAGCGTACCGAGTACGCGCCGCTGGACGCGCAGGGCTGGGAAGACTGCACCCCGGTGTACCTGGAGTTCCCGGGCTGGAGCGAGAACACCCACGGCATCACCAACTGGGACGAGCTGCCGCCGGCCGCACGCGCCTACCTGCGTTCGCTGGAAGAGCTGGCCGGTTGCCCGATCAGCATCGTCTCCACCGGCCCGGACCGCGACCACACCATGGTCCTGCAGGACCCGTTCGCCTGAGCGATTGACCGGTAGCGCCGGGCCATGCCCGGCGTCGCTGCAAGGAGAAGCCCCGTGCATGCGGGGCTTTTTCGTTGGACCCGCCCGGTAGCGCCAGGCCATGCCTGGCGAGGCACTTGCCAAATACCCAATATGGGCATAATAATGCCCAATATGGGTATTTCTGCCGCCACTGCATCTACGTCCGGCCCCATCGGCTTGGCCGACGCGCTGTTCACCCAGACCCAGCAACGGGTGCTGGCTCTGCTGTTCGGGCAGGACCGCAGCGATTTCAGCATTTCCGAATTGATCAGCGGCAGCGGCGCCGGCTCTGGCGCCGTGCAGCGCGAGGTGGCCAAGCTGGTCGCCAGTGGCCTGGTGAACCAGCGCAAGGTGGGCAACCAGAAACGCTACCGGGCCAACGCGCAGTCGCCCATCTACGCCGAACTGGTGGCGCTGGTGCACAAGACCGTCGGCCTGGCCGGCCCGCTGCGCGACGCGCTGCAACCGCTTCAGGACCAGATCACCTGTGCATTCGTCTATGGGTCGGTGGCCAAGCGCAGCGATACCGCGCACAGCGACATCGATCTGCTGCTGGTGTCCGACACCTTGGGCTATGCTGAAGTGATGGCCGCGCTGGACCCGCTGGAGGACCGCCTGGGGCGGCCCGTGAATCCGACGCTGTACACGCACGACGACCTGAGCGAGCGCCTGCACAAGGGCAATGCCTTCCTGCAGCGGGTGCTGGAACAACCCAAGCTGTGGGTGATTGGAGGAAAGGATGACCTCGCCTTTGCAGAACCTGGTCGGGCCGGGTAAGCCGCTTTCGCTGGAACCGCCGGATGCGCGCGAGATCGAGGGTCTGCAGCGCTCCGGCCTCGCGCGCTTGCGCGATGCACGCAATGCCACGCTTTCGCTGGAAAGCCGTTTCGACCTGGCCTACAACGCGGCCCATGCACTGAGCCTGGCGGCATTGCGCGGGCAGGGCTTCCGGCCCAGCAACCGCTACATCGTATTCCAGTCACTGAAGCACACGCTGGGCGTTGGCCCGGAGGTCTGGCGCGTGCTGGACAAATGCCACCAGCAGCGCAACCTGGCCGAGTACGAGGGTGAGCTGGATGTCAGCGGTCGCCTGGTCGAAGACCTGATCGCCGCCTGCGAGGCGGTGCGGGTTGCTTCGGGTCTCTAGAACAACGGGCTCTAGAACAACGGATACGGGTTGATCGATTCACCCTTCCACCACTGCTTCTCCGGCCCCAGCACATGCACCTCGAAATGCAGGTGCGGGGCATCGGCGCTGGCATTGCCGGTGCTGCCCACATAACCAATCACATCGCCGCGCCTGATCGCCTGCTTTTCCGCCAGGCCGTCGGCGTAGCGCTGCAGGTGCGCGTAGTAGTAGCACCATTGCCCGCTGGGTTCGAACTGGTAGACGGTCAGGCCACCGCGCTCGCTGTCGAACAGCTTTTCCACCGTGCCATCGGCCACCGCCAGTACCGGCGTGCCGGCGGGCGCCATGATGTCGATGGCATCGTGCACCCGGCCTTCGCTGCGTGCATCGGTGAAGGTGTCGCGCAGCTGCGCGCGCTGCACGCCCTGCACCGGCAGCAGCAGGCCTGTCGGCTGCGTTGGCGCTGCGCCCGTGGCGGGCGGCACCGGTCGGGTGGGTGTGGCCGGCACCGCCGCGGCTGGCACTGCCGAAGCTGCAACCGGCGCGGCCTGCACCCCTGGCGGCGCAGGCGCAGCATCACGCCGCAGCCACCAGCCCAGGCCCAGGCCGAGTACCACCCCCAGCACGATCAGCTGCGAAAGCCGCATGGCGTTACTCCTGCATCACCACGGGTACCGATTCATCCAGCGCATCGGCCACGCGCAGTGCATCCCAGTTGGTCATGCGCACGCAGCCATGCGATTCGGTCTTGCCCACGTGCCCGGGCTCGGGGGTACCGTGCAGGCCGTAGTGCGGCTTGGACAGATCGATCCAGACCCGGCCGACGGGATTGTTCGGGCCCGGCGGCAGCGTTGCCTTCTTGTCGCCCTTGCGGGCATCCCAGAACAGCTTCGGGTTGTAGTGGAAGGGCGGGTCGCGGAACACGCCGAGGATCTTCCATTCGCCGATGGGCAGCGGGTCGTGTTCGCTGCCCGAGGACACCGGCACCTGCGCGATCACCTTGCCCTGCGCGTCGAGCAGCTGCAGCGAGGAATCGGATTTGTCGATCAGCACCTTGGCCGCCTTCGCCAGCGGCGCCGGTGCGATGTTGGGTACCTGGATGCGACTGCCGGCCTTGCCCAGGTCCACGCCGGGGTTCAATGCCTTCAGCAGTTCCGGCGAGGCGTGGAAGCGCTCACCCAGCGCTTCCTCCACGCTGGCGTAGCCCAGCGTCTTCAACTTGGCCTGCGCGGCCGGCGTCTTCGGAACCGCTTGGAACGGCCCGGCCACGTCTTCGGTGGTCAGCGTGTAGCTGGCCAGCGGCGCGGTGGCATCGGCCTGCAGTGCCTTCCAGGTGGCATCGTCCAACTCGCCGGTCACCGTCAGCCCGCGCGCCGCCTGGAAGCCTGACACCGCGCGGCGCTGGTTGCTGCCCACCTCGCCATCGATCTGGCCGGGCGAGAAATTGGCACGGTCCAGCAGCACCTGCGCGTGCAGCGGCGAGCGCAGTGCGGTGTCCGGACCGGCCTTCTCGGCAATGGGGGCGGGCAGGCCGGCAGGCGGCGACTGTGCGAACACAGGGCTGGCCAACAGCGAAAGCGCAAGGACGGCTACAGGGGGTGACAGCATGGAAAACTCCTGCGGGGTACGCAGCCACCATGCCTGTCCCCCACGGCCAGCCTGCGTGAACGCCCCGGCGTGGGTGTGTGAAGCGCGGACGTCAGCGCGTAGCCGTCTGCTCGCTTGCAGGCGGCGCAACCCGTTGCAGCTGCAGTACGCCGAACACCACTTCGGCGGCGGTGAACAGCAACACGATGCTGCTGGCCCCGTGCACCACGGCGTACACCTGCCAGACAGCAAACAAGACGCGGGCAACGGCATCCAGGCGACCCATCAGCACGCTGGGCGCCCACCAGCGCGCCAGCGACCACACCACCACCACCGATCCCAACAGGTTGGCCAGCAGCATGTGCAGCGGGTCCAGCGCGGGCACCGTGCCGGGCAGCGACCAGGCGGCGGCCAGCGTGGCCATGGCCGCGTGCACGGCGGAAAAGCCCCACGGCAGGGCGAAGGGCAGGGTGACCACGAGGTCGTAGGCGGCGCTGGCACGGACGATACGGAGATAGGAGGACAGCTGCATGGGGCACTCGTTCGGTCAAAGAGCGCCTACTCTCAGGCCTGAAGTAAACTGCAAGGTCAAGCGGTGTTGGAGCATTCATGCGTATTGGCGAACTGGCCCAGGCCTGCGGGCTGTCCCGCGAAGCACTGCGCTTCTACGAAAAGCAGGGCCTGATCGGCGCACCTCGGCTGGGCAATGGTTACCGCGATTACCCGCCGGAAACGGCGATGCTGGTGCACTACATCCGCACCGCACAGCAACTGGGCTTCACCCTGGCCGAAATCGGCCAGCGCCTGCCCGCGCTGTGGCAGCAGGAGGACGCCGGTGCACTGCTGGCCATGGCCCTGCAGCAGAAGCTGGCCGACATCGACGCGCGCATCCACGCGCTGAGCGCACTGCGCGATGACCTGGCCAGCCGCCTGGCCAGCGCCTGCCCGTTGCAGCCCAGCTGCGGTTGAGGCGCCAAGCCGCAGAACGTGAACGGTACGGGAAGCGTTCACGTTGGCGACGTCAAGGCGGCGTGAGGGCGGGCCGATAAGGTCGCACCCCCCCCCGCTTTTGGATGCATCGATGAACTATTTGAGGAACGTCAGGGTTGCCTGGCGTCTCGGCCTTGGCTTTGGCCTGCTGTTGCTGCTGGTCGCCGCCGTGGTCGCCACTGGCGCCACCGCCACCGAAGTGCAGAAGCGCGCCATGCAGCAGGTCGTGGACGTGAGCGTGGCCAAGGTCCGGCTGCTGTCGGAAATGCTGGACGCCAACAACCAGATGATGGTCGTGCGCCGCGAGATGCTGATCCGCCAGGGCGAGGCGCGCGAGGCTGACGAGCAGCGCATTGCCGATCTGGTAAAGCGCTACGAAACCAGTTGGACCACCTACCAGGCACTGCCGGGTGATGCCGACGGCAAGGCGATTGGCGAGACCATCGCGGCCAAGCGCGCCATCGCACGCCCGCTCAACAAGCAGACCAGCGAGCTGATGTCGCAGGGCGATTTCCCCGGCGCCGTGGCCCTCACCCTGGGTCCGGTGCAGGAAGCGGCCAACGGCTGGAACCAGGCCCTGGCCGATGGCGTGGCCTACGAGGAAAAGGAAAGCCGCGAAGCGGCCGCCGAAGCGATCCGCCTGGGCGAACGCAGCCTGCTGCAGCTGCTGGTGCTGGGCGGCGTTGCGCTGCTGGTCGGCATCACCGCCTCGGTGATGATCGGCCGCAGCATGACCGCGCCGCTGGCGCGTGCGGTGCAGTTGGCCCAGCGCCTTTCCAAGGGTGAACTGGACCAGGAATTCCGCCTGGGCGGCCGCGATGAGCTGACCCAGTTGGGCGAAGCCATGGCCAGCGTGCGGCAGAGCGTGCAGGCCGCCATCGGCGCGCAGCTGCAGATGGCCGAGCAGCACGAGGCCGGCGCGATCCGTTACCGCATGGACGCCAGCGCCTTCCCCGGCGACTTCGGCCGCATGGTGCAGGCCACCAACACGCTGGTGGAATCGCACGTGCAGGTGGAACTGCTGATGGCCGAGGTGATGCAGCGCTACGCGATCGGCGATCTCAGCCGTGACCTGCCGCAGTACCCGGGCGAGAAGGGCGAGTTCACCCGCACGCTGGCGGCGGTGAAGCAGAGCCTGATGGCGATCAGCGCACAGATCGACGGGCTGGCCCGCGCGGCCGGTGCAGGCGACTTCAGCGTGCGTGGTGATGCGGCCGCGTTCCAGTTCCAGTACCGGGCCATGGTCGAGCATCTGAACGCGATGATGAGCAGTTCGCAGTCCAGCATTTCCGACGTGTCCGACGTGCTGCAGGCGATTGCCCAGGGCGACCTGACCGCACGCATGGAGGGCCAGTACCAGGGCGTGTTCGCGCGCATGCGCGACGATGCCAACACCACCACCGCGCAGCTGACCGGCATCGTGCGTGGCATCCAGGACGCGGCCGGCAGCATCAACAACGCGGCGCAGGAGCTGGCCGCCGGCAACAGCGATCTGTCGCGCCGTACCGAGCAGCAGGCAGCTAATCTGGAAGAAGCCGCTGCGTCGATGGAAGAACTGACCTCGACCGTGCGCCAGAATGCCGAGCTGGCCCGCCAGGCCGACAGCGAAGCCCACGCGGCCGGTGCGGCGGTGCGCGCGACCGAACAGGCCATGGCGCAGATGGCCACGGTGATGGGCGAGATCGACCAGTCCTCGGCGCGCATCTCAGAAATCTCCGCCACCATCGATGGCATTGCGTTCCAGACCAACATCCTGGCGCTGAACGCCGCCGTGGAAGCGGCGCGTGCTGGCGAGCAGGGACGCGGCTTTGCCGTGGTGGCCAGTGAGGTGCGCACGCTGGCCCAGCGTGCGGGCGTTGCGGCCAAGGAGATCAAGGAACTGATCGACGATTCGGCGGCCAAGGTGCGCAGCGGCCTGGATGTAACGGTGGAATCGCAGGCGGCCATCGCGCGCCTGGCCCAGGCCAGCGCACGCACCAACCAGTTGATGAGCGATATTGCTGCGGCCAGCAAGGAACAGGCGGCCGGCATCGAGCAGGTCAACCAGGTGGTGGTGCAGATGGATCAGGTGACCCAGCAGAACGCGGCCCTGGTGGAGGAAGCCACTGCGGCCAGCCGCGCGCTGGAAGAACAGGCCGAAGCGCTGGCCACGTCGGTGGCGGTGTTCCAGCTGGAGCAGGGCGGTGCTGCCCGCGCCGCGGTGGCGCGCGCGGCTTGACCGGTCGCCACCGGTAGAGTCGAGCTTGCTCGACTGTCTTTGCACGTAGATCAAGAGCAGTCGAGCGAGCTCGACTCTACGTGGTCCCCGGCTCGGAGCAGTCGAGCGAGCTCGACTCTACGTGGACCCCGGCTCAGCGCAGCTCGTAGCTGGCCTGCAGTGGCAGGCTGACCCCGCGCAGGGTATCGCGGGCCACCACGTACACGGTCCAGGTGCCCTTGGGGGCATCGGCCTGTGCAACGAACTCGATGCGCAGGTTGGTCAGGAAGACCTGGTTGGCCGGACCGCTGAGGGCAGCGTTGACGCAGGGCAGATCCTTCTGCTCGGTCGCCACGCTGCCATCGGGCAGGGTCAGGCGGACATCGCACTGCACATGGGCCACACCGTCGGCGTCCAGCTTCGGGTTGGAAACGAAGGCGAGAATGCTGACCTGGTCGCCTGCATGCACCTCGCTGGCGACGGTGAACTGCGGGGTGGTTTCGGCCGGCGTCTGCCATTTGGCCAGCCAGTCGCGGTCGGTGGTCACCAGCAGCGATGCGCCGAAGCCATCCCGGGCCTTCATTGATTCGGTCTGCGCCACGGGACGCCCGTCGGGATGGACCCAATCGCCGGCGGCCGTTGCGCTCAGCGGCAGCAGCAGGGCCAGCAGGGCCAGAGTGCGTGTCCTTCGCATGGTCATCTTCCTGAAGTGCCGCTTTCTGCGGCGGGGGCCCGAGTATGGCCCAGCAGACCGGTCAATGGCAGCGGCCCCAGGCGCGGGCCTCGACCGTCCGCGGCCCTACCGCCGGCCGCCGATTTAGGCGATGCTCGCTGCAAACGGGGAGGGGGCATGGACAGCAACGAGACCGAAGGGGCCTATGGCGATGTGCCACGGATGCAGGACATCGACGTCGTCGCCGTTGCGGTACGCGAGCCGCCGACCGACTGGTCGATGCTGCCGCTGACCCGTGGCGATGATGATTCCCTGGTGATGCGGGCCGTGCGGCGCATGCGCCGCGAACCGGCGCTGTTGTTCACGGTGGCCTACCTGCTGGTTTCGCTGCTGGGCCTGTGGTGCAGTTTCTGGTTCTACCAGGGCTTCGAGCTCTCGATCCTGGACTACATGCAGCCCAGCGACTTCCTGGTGGCCGGCATGCGCGACCCGGTCTACGTGCTGTTGTTGTTGCTGGGCGTGCTGCTGGTGCTGCTGGTCAGCTGGCCCGATACCCTGCGTGCGCGCAACGCGGCCAAACTGCAGACGCTGCGCCAGCGCAGCGTGCTCTGGCGGGTGGTGCTGTCGCGCTCGGTGCTGACCAGCTGGGACGGGCTGGGACTGCGTGCGCTGACCGCGATGACCCTGGCCGTTGCGGCGTTCATGGCCACCGGCGCAGCCAACTATGTGATGGTGCGCGGCGAGCAGATCCGCAACCACGGGCGCGGCGAAGTGGTGCAGCTGCAGCTCAATGGCGATGCGGCGCCGCTGCCGGGCACGGCGCGTCTGCTCGGTTCCAGCAGCGCGTTCCTGTTCGTCTGGTGGCCGCAGCAGCGGCGCGCCGAGGCGATTCCGATCGCCGCCGTGCGCAAGCTGCAGGCGCTGCCGGTGGCGGTGCGCAGCGCGCCGCCGGGCTCACCTGCGCCGGGGGCGCGGCGTTGACCGGCCCGGTGCCGCCCTGCCTGGTGATGCTGCCGGGGCTGGATGGCACCGGCCACTTGTCTGTCGCGTTCCTGGCCGCCGTGCACAGCCACGGTGTTCCCACGCGGGCATTGGCGCTGCCCGCCACCGGTGCACAGGACTACACCAGCCTGCTGCACACCGTGCGTCCTCAGTTGCCCAGCCAGCCGTTCGTGCTGCTCGGCGAATCCTTCGCCGGTCCGCTGGCCATGCAGCTGGCCGCAGAGGCACCGCCGGCCCTGCGCGGGCTGGTGCTGTGCAATACCTTCGCGCGCCGCCCATTGCCGGTCCCGGCCGCCGGCGCCGCGCTGCTGGCGCCGGCGTGGCCGTTGCCGGCCTGGCCACTGCCCCCGTTGCCGCTGCTGTCGGGGCTGCTGCTGGGGCGGTGGCGCAGCCGACAGACCCTGCGTGACCTGCGCCTGGCGCTGGCGCAGGTGCCGGCTTCGACATTGCGCCAGCGTGCGGCGGCCACGTTGCGCGTGGATGCACGCGATGTGCTGCCGCGCATCACGGTGCCTGCGCTGTGCCTGCAGGCCCGCCAGGATCGCCTGCTGTGGCCGCCCAGCGTCGGCGAGCTGCAGGCGCTGCTGCCCGATGCACGGCATGTGGCGCTGGCCGGCCCGCACCTGCTGCTGCAGGCGCGGGCGGACGCGGCGGCCACCGTGGTGGCCCATTGGCTGAAGGGCCTGCCGGGCTGAGGCGCGCTTGCTAGTGGTGGTCCTTGCGGCCGCTGCCGCTGCGCTTGCCGCCCCCGTCCTGCTTGTTCACGGTGGCCCAGGCAATGCGTTCGGCCGTGCGTTTGCTGGCGCCACGCGCGCGTTCGCTTTCCTCGATGTGTTCGGCCTGGCGCTTCTGCTTGTCGGTGTAGGCGGATTTGTCACCACGGGTCATGTTGCTTCTCCGCTGGGGAATGATCAGGCCAACAGGCGCAGCTTGGGTTCGCGTGCCCATTGGCGGGTGGCTGCGGCGGCGAGGAACGCCTTTGCATCCTCGGCCTCGACGATGCCAGCATCGTTGCCCACGCGCGCAGCCTTCAACAGCGCCTGGCCGCCCGTATCGCTGGCAATCGCCTTCAGATGGGCCCAGGCATGGCTGACGAACTCGACCGCCGCCGCCTCCTTGGCCAGGGCTTTACCGGCTTCTGCGCTGAGCACCACGGCCACCGCATCGAACACGACCGAGGGCGTGCCGGCCAACTGACCGTCGGCGGCCTGCAGTTTGCCGTCGCTCAGGCGTGCACCGCCCACCTTCGGCGCGACCAGCTTTACTTCGGCGCCGGCCTTCTGCACGGCTTTGCGCAGGCTGGCGATCAGGCCCGCATCCGAGCCTTCGTCGAACAGGATGCCGATGCAGCGCCCCTGCAGCGTATCCCTGGTACGGCCGATGATGCGCACTTCGGGCACGGCGGGCATGTCGCGTGCCGGCGTTGCCGTCGGTGCGGGCTCGGGCAGTTCGGCCAAGGCCAGTCCGTCGGCCACGCGCCTGGCCAGCGACTCATCGATGTTGCGCAGATGGCTGACCGTGCGCACGCGCACCTTCAGCGTTTCCACCTTCGACAGTTCGAACACCAGGGACGAGGCGAGGTGTGCCTGCTCCGGCTTTTCCAGGCTGCGGAAGAAGGCCCGCGCCTGGCTGTAGTGATCGGCGAAGCTTTCCGCGCGGGTGCGCCCCTTGCGTCCGTCGTCGGCCGTGGCGTGGCTGCGGAAACCGGCCTGCGTCTCGCGCGGGCTGTCGTCTTCCAGCGAACTGGGGTCATACGCCACGCGCCCCTTCGGTACCTGCATCTGCATGTGCCCGTCGCGCTGGTGGTTGGCGAAGGGGCACTTGGGCGCATTGACCGGAATCTGGTGGAAGTTCGGGCCGCCCAGCCGGATCAGCTGCGTATCCAGGTACGAGAACAGGCGCCCCTGCAGCAGCGGGTCGTTGCTGAAGTCGATGCCCGGCGGCACGTTGGCCGGGCAGAACGCCACCTGCTCGGTTTCGGCGAAGAAATTGTCCGGCCAGCGGTCCAGCACCATCCTGCCGATCACCTGCAACGGCACCAGCGATTCGGGAATGATCTTGGTCGGGTCCAGGTGGTCGAACGGGAACGCCTCGGCATCTTCTTCGCTGAACAACTGCACGGCCAGCTCCCATTCGGGGAAGTCACCGCGCTGGATGGCCTCGAACAGGTCGCGGCGATGGAAGTCATTGTCGGCGGCCTGCAGCTTCACCGCCTCGTCCCAGACCGTGGACTGGATGCCCAGTTTCGGCCGCCAGTGGAACTTGACGAAGGTGGAATCGCCGGCCTCGTTCAACAGGCGGAAGCTGTGCACGCCGAAGCCCTCGATCATGCGCAGCGAACGCGGAATGGCGCGGTCGCTCATCGCCCACATGATCATGTGCATCGATTCGGGCATCAGTGAAATGAAATCCCAGAATGTGTCGTGTGCGCTGCCGGCCTGCGGGTAGCCGCGGTCCGGCTCCATCTTCACCGCGTGCACCAGGTCGGGGAATTTCATCGCGTCCTGGATGAAGAACACCGGGATGTTGTTGCCGACCAGATCCCAGTTGCCTTCCGGCGTGTAGAACTTCACCGCGAAGCCGCGCACGTCGCGCGGGGTATCGATCGAACCGGCGCCGCCGGCCACGGTGGAAAAGCGGGTGAATACTGGCGTCTTCGTGCCCACCTCGGTGAGCACGCGGGCGCGGGTGTACTTGCCCAGCGACCGGGTCAACTGGAAATAGCCATGGGCCGCGGTGCCGCGCGCATGCACGATGCGTTCGGGAATGCGCTCGTGGTCGAAGTGGGTGATCTTCTCGCGGAGGATGAAATCCTCCAGCAGGGTGGGGCCGCGCGGGCCCTGGCGCAGGGAATTCTGGTTGTCGGCCACCGGGATGCCCTGGGCGGTGGTCATGGGCGGGTGCGTGCCAGCGGCCTGCAGGTGCAGTTCGTCAGCGTCACCGCGCTGCGCGTTCTGGGTGTCGCGGGTGTTCTGGGACGGGGCGGATGCGCGCTTGCCGGTGGGCTTGCTGGCGGCCATCGGGGTCTCTCCGGAATACGAGGGGGCAGGGCATGACAGTCGCGCCGCGCCCGTTAACCCACGGTCCGCCGCGGGTGAACGTACAGGCAAAACCCGCCTCGGGTATGCTTGCCGCATGCGAGTCGAGCCCACCGACATCGAAGCCCTGTTCGACGCCATTCCGGACGTGCTGTTCTTCATGAAAGACCGGCAGGGGCGCTATACCCACGTCAACCAGACCATGCTGCGGCGGTTGGGGCTGCGTGCGCGCAAGGATGTGATCGGGCGCACCGCCGCCGAGATCTATCCCACCGGCCTGAGCGCCGATTACGTGGACCAGGACGCGCGCGTGCTGGGCGGTGAGGTGATCGAGAACCTGATGGAGCTGCACCTGTTCGCCAACCGCGAGCCGGGCTGGTGCCTGACCTGCAAGCGACCGCTGCTGGTGGACGGGCAGATCCAGGGCTTGATCGGCATTTCCCGCGACCTGGGGCAGAAGGACAGCCTGGGCGCCCAGTACGAACAGCTGCGGCTGGCGCTGGCCCATCTGAACGCGCATTACGCCGAGAACGTGCGCATGCAGACCCTGCTGGACATCACCGGCTTCTCGCTGTCCAAGCTGGAGCGCAGCTTCCGCAAGGTGTTCCAGATGACCCCGCAGCAGGTGTTGACCCGGCTGCGCATCCAGATGGCCATGCACCTGCTGCACGGGCAGGACAGCATCGCCTGTATCGGCCAGGCCTGTGGATTCAGCGACCAGAGCGCCTTCACCCGCAAATTCAAGGCGGAAACCGGTTTTTCGCCGCGCGCCTACCGCGCCCGCATCGGCGAGCCGCTGCCGGCCTGAGCGCCCTGCTGCACTGTGCCTATCCCGGCGGGTAGGCGACAATGTAAGGTGTCGCCCCTGTAGCCGCCGCCAGCCCTGCCGATGCCCGCCAACCCTTCTTCGACCGCTTCGACCTCGCGCCTGGGCCATTCGCTCAAGCCGCGCCAGCTGATCATGATGGGCCTGGGCAGCGCGATCGGCGCCGGTCTGTTCCTGGGCTCCGGTGTCGGCGTGCAGGCGGCCGGCCCGGCGGTGCTGGTGTCCTACCTGGTGGCCGGTGCGCTGGTGATCATCGTGATGAACGCGCTGGGCGAGATGGCCGCGGCCAAGCCGACCAGCGGTGCATTCTCGGTGTACGCCGCCGATGCGATGGGGGCCACCGCCGGTGCCACCGTAGGCTGGTTGTGGTGGGTGCAGCTGGTGATCGTGATCGCCGCCGAGGCGGTGGGCGCGGCCGGCCTGCTGGCCACCGTCTGGCCGGTCATTCCCGTGCCGATGGCCGCCCTGGCCTTCATGTTGTTCTTCACCGCCATCAACCTGCTGGGGGTGAAGAACTTCGGCGAGTTCGAGTTCTGGTTCGCCATCCTGAAGGTGGCCGCGATCCTGGCCTTCATCGCCATCGGCATTGCCCTGCTGATGGGCTGGCTGCCGCAGGTCGCCTCGCCGGGGCTGAGTAATTTCACCGAGCACGGCGGCTTTGCACCCAAGGGCCTGGCCGGCATTGGTGCGGCCCTGCTGGTGGTGGTGTTCGCCTTTGGCGGCACCGAGATCGTGGCAGTGGCCGCAGCAGAAACCGAAGATCCCGAACGCAGCATTGCGCGTGCCATCCGTACCGTGGCCTGGCGCATCCTGGTGTTCTACATCGGCTCGCTCAGCGTCATCATCGCGGTGGTGCCGTGGAACAGCGAGTCGCTGAAATCGCCGTTCGCGGCCGTGCTGCAGGTGGCCAATATTCCCGGCGCGGCCACGGCCATCACCCTGATCGCGGTCATTGCCCTGCTGTCGGCGCTCAACGCCAACCTGTACGGCGCCTCGCGCATGATCTTCTCGCTGGCCCAGCGCCGCGAAGCGCCGGCCGTGCTGGGCTGGACCGACCCGCGCCAGGTGCCGGTGATCGCCGTGCTGGCCAGCGTGCTGTTCGGCTTTGCCGCCACCATCATGGAACTGCTGTTCCCGGACAAGGTGCTGCCGGTACTGCTGAACATCGTCGGCTCCACCTGCCTGCTGGTGTGGACCCTGTCGCTGGTTTCGCAGCTGGTGCTGCGCCGCCGTGCCGACCGCCTGGGCACGCGCCTGCCGTTCCGCATGGCCGGCTTCCCGTGGCTGACGGTGTGCGCGCTGGCCATCCTGGCGCTGATCTTCGGCCTGCTGCTCAGTGAAGCGCAGACCCGTCTGCAGTTCCTGTCGATGGTGGCGCTGACGGTGACCATCGCCGCCGGCAGCGCGATCGCACGGCGTCTGCGGCAGGCCTGATCGCCGCGTTCGGATGGATGCCGCCGGGCGCGGCCCGGCGCTACCGATACATGGTGCCTACATCGGCAATGCCATCCTGATCGCCTGGGCCCTGCGTGGCCCGTCGAACAGGAGCACCGCATGCTGCGCAGCCGTCCCTTCCTGATGTTCACCGGCCAGGCCGAAGCCGCCTTGGCCCTGTACGCCGAAGCCTTCGCCGATTTCCGGCTGCTCGCCCTGCAGCGCCATCCAGAAGGCGCCGGCGCGGGCGTGCCGGGGCAGGTGCGGCAGGCGATCTTCCTGCTGGGCGGCACCCATTACCTGTGCTTCGACAGCCTGGACGTGCACGAGTTCACCTTCAGCCCGTCCATATCCCTGTTCGTGGAATGTTCCGGGGCCGAGCAGTTCGAGCGCGCCGCGCGCGTGCTGGGCGAGGGCGGGCACTGGCTGATGCCGGTGGGCGATTACGATTTCAGCAACCGCTATGGCTGGGTGCAGGACCGTTTCGGTGTGTCCTGGCAGTTGAGCCTGGGGCAGATGCCGGACCCGTGACCGGATCAGCCGCTGCGCTCGCCGGGCACGGCCCGGCGCTACCGTAAACGAAAACGGCCCGCTTGCGCGGGCCGTTTGTCGATCATGCCTCGACTTCGTCGTCCTTGTAGGCATCGACCGGGATGCAGGCGCACATCACGTTCTTGTCGCCGTACACGTTGTCCACGCGTGCCACCGGCGGCCAGTACTTCTGCAGCTTCAGGCTGGGCAGCGGGAAGGCCGCCAGTTCGCGCGGGTAGGCGTGGGTCCACTCGCTGGCCGTGACCGCGGTGGCGGTGTGCGGGGCGTTCTTCAGCGGGTTGTCCTCGCGGTCCAGGCGGCCGTCTTCGATCGCGCGGATTTCCTCGCGGATCTGGATCATCGCGTCGATGAAGCGATCCAGCTCATGCAGCGATTCGCTTTCGGTCGGTTCGACCATCAGCGTGCCGGCCACCGGGAAGCTCAGGGTGGGGGCATGGAAGCCGAAGTCGATCAGGCGCTTGGCCACGTCCTCGGCACCCACGCCGCTGGTCTTTTCCAGCGGACGCACGTCCAGGATGCACTCGTGCGCCACCAGGCCGTTGCGGCCGGTGTACAGGGTCTTGAAGTGCGGGGCCAGGCGCTTGGCGATGTAGTTGGCGTTGAGCTGGGCCACCTGGGTGGCCTTGCGCAGGCCTTCGGTCCCCATCATGGCGATGTACATCCAGCTGATCGGCAGGATCGAGGCGCTGCCGAAGCTGGCCGCGCTGACCATGCCCACCGGGCCGTTGTCGCCCAGCTTGCCCGGCAGGAACGGCGCCAGGTGTTCCTTCACCGCGCACGGGCCGACGCCCGGGCCGCCGCCGCCGTGCGGAATGCAGAAGGTCTTGTGCAGGTTCAGATGGGACACGTCCGAACCCCACTTGCCCGGCTTGGCCACGCCCACCAGGGCGTTCATGTTGGCGCCGTCGGTGTACACCTGGCCGCCGTGCTGGTGGATGATCTCGCAGATCTCGACCACTTCCTCCTCGAACACGCCGTGCGTGGACGGGTAGGTGATCATGATCGCGGCCAGACGGTCGCTGTACTTCTCGGCATTGATGCGGATGTCTTCGACATCGACGTTGCCGTTGGCATCGGTCTTGGTGACCACGACTTTCATGCCGCACATCTGCGCCGAGGCCGGGTTGGTACCGTGCGCCGAATCCGGAATCAGGCAGATGTCGCGGTGGCCTTCGCCGCGCGAGCGGTGGTAGGCGCGGATCGCCAGCAGGCCGGCGTACTCACCCTGCGCGCCGGAGTTCGGCTGCAGGCTGACGGCATCGTAGCCGGTGCATTCCACCAGCATCGCTTCCAGCGATTCGATCAGTTCCTTGTAGCCCAGCGCCTGGTCGGCCGGCACCAGCGGATGGATCTGCGAGAACTCCGGCCAGGTGACCGGGATCATCTCGGCGGTGGCATTGAGCTTCATGGTGCACGAGCCCAGCGGGATCATCGTGCGGTCCATCGCCAGGTCCTTGTCGGCCAGCGAACGCAGGTAGCGCAGCAGCTCGTGCTCGCTGTGGTGGGTGTTGAACACCGGGTGGGTCAGGAACGCGGACTGGCGCAGCAGGCCGGACGGCAGCGCATCGGCGGTGCTGGCATCGAGCGCTTCCACGTCCAGGCCGGCACCGAACACGGCGGCCAGGGCCACGATATCGGCGCGGGTGGTGGTCTCGTCCAGGCTGATGCCCACCGAGTCGCTGTCGATCGCGCGCAGGTTGTAGCCGGCGGCGCGCGCCTTGGCGTGGATCTCATCGGCGTGCACGCCGGTGATGTGCAGGGTGTCGAAGAAGTCGCCACCGACCTGCACGCCGACCGTGCGCAGCGCCGCGGCCAGGATCGAGGCCAGGCGGTGGGTGCGGCGGGCGATGCGGGTCAGGCCGTCGGGGCCGTGGTAGACGGCGTACATGGACGCCATCACCGCCAGCAGCACCTGCGCGGTGCAGATGTTGGAGGTGGCCTTCTCGCGGCGGATGTGCTGCTCGCGGGTCTGCAGGGTCAGGCGGTAGGCCGGGTTGCCCTGCGCATCGATGGACACGCCGATCAGGCGGCCCGGCATCGAGCGCTTGTAGGCATCGCGGCAGGCCATGAAGGCCGCATGCGGGCCGCCGAAGCCGAACGGCACGCCGAAGCGCTGGCTGTTGCCGACCACGATGTCCGCGCCCCATTCGCCGGGGGCGGCCAGCAGGGTCAGCGCCAGCAGGTCGGTGGCCACGGCCACCAGGCCGCCGCGTGCGTGCACGGCGTCCACCAGTGCCTTGTAGTCGCCCACCTGGCCGAAGGTGTCCGGGTACTGCAGCAGCAGGCCGAACGCTTCGGCTTCCAGCGCTTCGGCCGGGGTGCCCACGCGCAGCACGATGCCCATGGGCTCGGCGCGCGTGCGCAGCAGTTCCAGGGTCTGCGGGTGCACGGCGTCGTGCACGAAGAAGGTGTCCGACTTCGACTTGGCCGAACGCTTGGCCAGGGTCATCGCTTCGGCGGCGGCGGTGGCTTCGTCCAGCAGCGAGGCGTTGGCGATTTCCATGCCGGTCAGGTCGGCGCACAGGGTCTGGAAGTTGATCAGCGCTTCCATGCGGCCCTGCGAGATTTCCGCCTGGTACGGGGTGTAGGCGGTGTACCAGGCCGGGTTTTCCAGGATGTTGCGCAGGATCACGTTCGGCGTGTGGGTGCCGTAGTAGCCCTGGCCGATGAAGCTGCGCAGCACGGTGTTCTTGTCGGCGATCGCGCGGATCTTGGCCAGTGCCTGCACTTCGGTGATCGATTCGGGCAGCGCCAGCGGCGCGGGCGACTTGATCTTCGCCGGCACGATGGCGTCGGTCATCGCATCCAGCGTGGCGTGGCCGACCACGTCGAGCATCTGCGCGATCTCGGCGTCGTTGGGGCCGATGTGGCGTTCCACGAACGCGCTGTGGTGCTCGAGCTCACGCAGGGAGGGGGTGTTCTGGGACATGGCGAAGGATCCGTCAGGGAAGGGCACACGCACGGGCACAAGCCGCCGGTCGGCGGTCTGCGGGGCGCCCCTCTGTCCTTTTGCCTGAGAGTTTAAAAGCGCGGGAAACCGCAGCTTCGTGCCCCTTCGGCGCCGGATCGAACCGGTCTCTCCAGAGTTGTGTTACGGGTGGTATCGGGCCTGAGCGATTACGGGCGTTGCGCCTTCGGCAGCGGTGTTCCGCTTCTCCCACCGTGTTGCCCGCCGATTATAGCCGGTTGCCGGCCGGGCGCAGCGGGTCGCTGGCCTGTTGATGGGGCTGAATGGAGGATGGCCCGGGCGGTCCGGGTGTACGTTCATCCATGGTATCGGCGGCCCCGGGCGCCTATCATGGGCGGACTCTCGTATTCATCTGGCGCTGTCCCTGCCACAGGGGATCGGCGCCCGCCGTGCATCCTGCGCACGGCCCTGCCGGACGCCCGCTGATGACCGCCGCCGTTGCACCTTCCACCCGTCGCATGGCCCTGCTGCTGGCCGGCCTGGCCATGTTCGGGCCGTTCTCCATCGACACCATCTTCCCGGCCTTCCCGCAGCTGGCCCAGCGCCTGGCCGTGGATGAAGTGGCGGTGCAGCAGACCATCAGCGTGTACCTGCTGTTCTACGGCCTGATGAGCCTGGCCCACGGCCCGCTGTCCGACGCCTGGGGGCGCAAGCGGGTGATCCTGGGGGGCCTGGTGGTGTTCGTCGGCGCCTCGGTGGGCTGCGCGCTGTCCACCGATCTGAGCACGCTGCTGGTGTTCCGCGCCGTGCAGGGCCTGTCGGCCGGCGTGGGCATGATCGTCGGCCGCGCGGTCATCCGCGATCTGTACCACGGCCATGACGCGCAGCGGTTGATGAGCCAGGTGTCCATGCTGTTCGGCATCGCCCCGGCCATCGCGCCGATCATCGGTGGCTGGATCCTGCTCAGCGGCGCCGGCTGGCCGCTGATCTTCTGGTTCCTGGTGGTGTTCTCGCTGCTGCTGCTGGTGGCCACTGCCCGCTTCCTGCCCGAAACCCACCCGGTGGACGCGCGCGTGCCGCTGTCGCCGCGCGGCCTGCTGCGCGACTACGTGCGCATCGGCTTCAACCCGCGCTTCCTGCGCCTGGCACTGGCCGGCAGCATCAACTTCGGCGGCATTTTCCTCTATATCGCCTCGGCGCCGGTGTTCGTGATGCAGCACCTGCACCTGGGCGAAGGCGGCTTCGCGTGGCTGTTCATTCCCACCATCGGCGGCATGACCCTGGGCTCGTTCCTGTCCGGGCGCATGGCCGGGCGGACCCTGCCCACCCGGCAGATCAGCATCGGTTTCACCCTGTGCGCGCTGTCGGCGCTGCTGAACATCGGTTACGTGGCGCTGGCGTCGCAGCTGGCCCTGCCGTGGGCGGTGCTGCCGATCTTCCTGGGCGGCACCGGCATGGCGCTGATCTTCCCGATCCTGGCCCTGGCGGTGCTGGACATGTACCCGCACCAGCGCGGCCTGGCCTCGTCGCTGCAGGCCTTCGTGCAGCTGATGATCAGCACCGTGGTGGCCGGCGTGGTGTCGCCGCTGCTCAGCGCCAGCCCCCTGCACCTGGCGCTGGGCCAGGCCGGGTTCTTCGCCGCCGGTTTCGTGTTCTGGTACTGGGAACACCTGCGCCAGCGCGCGCTGCAGGTGCCGGTGCAGGATCAGACGCCGCTGGCGTGAAGCGGCACTGCGGGCGGGGTGGGTTATTCTTGCGCCCCCTTGCAGTGCGATACGACCCCCATGTCCACCACCTCCAAGACCCGCCGCGACCAGCGTCGCCGCCAGGAAAAGCAGGCCGCCAACAAGGCGGCGGCCACGGCAGCGCCGGTCGAACCGCATGCCGAACTGCGCGATCCGCAGCGGACCCTGCTGGCCGGCATTGTCCGCCGCGATGGCGAATGGGTGCTGGGCATGGATGGCCGCATCGCCGGCCAGACCCACAGCGCCGCGCATGTGCTGGCGATGATCATGCAGGCCGGTGAGCTGCACGAGCGCAATGGCACGCCGGTGCGCCTGATGTACTCCGACGCCCTGCGCGATGCGGCGCAGGCCGAAGTGAGCGAGAAGGGGCAGACCTTCGACGAGTTCAAGGCCGAGCTGGCCGCGGTGATGGCGGCGAAGAAGGGCTGACGCCTTCCTTGCGTTTGTAGCGTCGAGCCATGCTCGACTGCATTGCGTTCCAGCCGGGCATGGCTCGGCTCTACACCACATGAAAGGGGCGGATCCTCGCGGATCCGCCCCTTCCTGTTTTACTTCGCCGGTGCCGCGCTGGCCTGCCAGCCGCACATCTGGCCCTGGTTCTGCTGCTTCAGCCATTCGTTGACCGGGGTGAAGTATTCGATCATCGGGCCGGCATCGAGCTTGTCACTGCCGGTCAGCTCCTTCAGGGTGGCCTGCCACGGCTGGCTGGCACCCTTGCTCAGCATTGCCCAGTACTTCTGCCCGGCTTCCTTGTTGCCGTAGAAGGTGCACTCGTGCAGCGGGCCCTTGTAGCCGGCCGCATCGCACAGGCCCTTGTAGAACTGGAACTGCAGGATGCGCGCCAGGAAGTAGCGGGTGTACGGGGTGTTGCCCGGCACGTGGTACTTCGCGCCCGGATCGAAGAACTCTTCGCCGCGGGCGCTGGCCGGGGCCACGCCCTGGTACTTGGCCTTCAGGTCCCACCAGGCCTTGTTGTAGTTGTCCGGGGTGATCGAACCGTCGAACACGCCCCAGCGCCAGCGATCGATCATCAGGCCGAACGGCAGGAACGAGACGCCCGACAGCGCCATGCGCATCTGGTTGTTGATGACCGCTTCGCGGCTTTCGGTCGGGGCATCGACCAGGCCGATCGAGCTGAGGTACTTGGGCGTCATCGCCAGCACGATGGTGTCGCCGATTGCTTCATGGAAGCCATCGTTGGCACCGCCCTGGAACAGCGGCGGCAGCGGGTTGTAGGCCAGGTCGTAATAGATGTGGCCCAGCTCGTGGTAGATGGTGGTGAAGTTTTCTTCGTTGGGCTTGATGCACATCTTGGTGCGCACGTCGCCTTCCATGTTCATGTCCCAGGCACTGGCGTGGCAGACCACGTCGCGGTCGTCGGGCTTGATGAACTGGGTCCGCTCCCAGTACGACTGCGGCAGCGAGGGCATGCCCAGCGAGACGTAGAAGTCCTGCGCGCGTTCGGTCATCTGCCGCGCGGTGCGCAGCTCGGCCTCACGCTGCGCCTTGTAGCGCGCCGTCACATCGGCGTCCTTGCCGGCCTTGTCCAGCGCCGCGCTCAGGTTGGTCTGGTACTGCTTTTCCAGCGCGGCGGTGATGTCCAGGCTGCCGGCACCGGGGTAGGGCTCCAGCTGGTCCCACAGGTTGGACCAGTCCTGCTGCCACATGTTGCCCAGCAGGTGCGCGGCGATCAGGCCGTTGCCCACTTCGGCCTTGTCCTTGCCATAGGTCGTGTCCAGCTTGCCGCGGGTGTAGCAGTGCAGCTGCTCGTACATCGGCTTGACCTGTTCCCACAGGCGGTCGGTTTCCGGGCCGATCTGCTCCGGCGGCATGTCGTAGCCGCTGCGCCACATCTGCCCGGCATCGCTGAAGCCCATGCCCTTGGCGCCTTCGTTGACCAGGCTGACGAACTGCTGGTAGTCACCGCGCATGGCCTTGGTGGTGCTGTGCCAGCCCTGCCAGGCGTCCAGCTGCTTGTCATAGTCGCGGCTGCGCGACAGCACCTGTTCCAGGTCGCCCAGCTGGCGGCAGGACGCCGGATCGTTGGCGTCGGTGCAGTACTTGCCAGCGCCGTAGCTGCCTTCCATGCGGGTGGCGATCTGGGTCAGCTGGGCCAGCTTGGCGGCATCGCGCGGTGCCGGCATCGACGACATCAGCTTCAGCAGGTGGATGGCGCGCTTGCTGTCCTCGCTCATCGGCTGGCCTTCGAACTTGCCGGCCTGCTCGATCCAGCTGTTGAGTTGGGTCAGCGACCGTTCGTTGGCCTTGGCGGCGATGCGTTCGGAATCGCTGTTGATGTAGGTGGACGACAGCCACTGCGCCGAGGTCATCTCCGGATAGGCCGCCTTGTATTCGGCATTGATGCGGGCGACGAACTGGTCGGCGGTTTCCCCGGCCGGCGCGCTGGGGGCGGCGGCTTCAGAACCGGGGGTAGCTTCCTTCTTGCAGGCAACCAGGGCCAGCGTGGCGGCGGCGATAGCCGAGGCCAGCAGCAGATGGCGGTGTTTCACGGGTAGTCCTTGGGTGGTGAACGACGGCCGAAGGCTAGTGGGCGACCGCAGCCACCGCAAGTGGCAAAGGTTCGGCGGGGATGGGCAGGGCTGCGCCCTGCACCCGCTCAATGCAACGGCAACGGCAAAAGCGGGCTTTCCCTGGGTTGGCGGGGCGGTGTCGGATTGCGGGGACGCCGTTAACCCATCCATGGGGGCTTGGCCGCGGCATCCATGCCGCGGACACCCCGCACTCCGACACCGCCCCACCTTGGACAGGTTCACGCGGCTGTTGGTAACGGCGCCTGTTGTTCCGCGCGGCTGTTGGTAGGTGTCGACCTTGGTCGACACATCTGTCAGATACCGAAACAAATCTGGGGTCGGAGCCCGTTGCGCAGCAACGGGATCCGACCCCGTCATTCCGACAGATCGCAGCGAACTGTCGAAGGCGGGGTGGGTCCGGTTGCGGGGGCGTGAGCGCCATGGATGGCGCGACCGAGCCTACAGGGACGTACTTGCGGCGTCCCCCGCAACCGGACCCACCCCGCCACCCCACGGATACCCAGCTTTTGACGTTGACGTTGACGTTGCACTGCGCGGGTGCAGGGCTGCAAGCCCTGCCAGACCCCCCCTCAACTCTCGCAACTGGCGAACACGTCGCGGTCGCGTTCGTACAGGGCGGTCTTCACCTGCATCAGTCCCAGCACCGACGGGAACAGGTTGTCGTGGTCGGTATACGCCGCCGAACGCCTGCGTACGCACTGCAGGTCCAGCCCGCGGCTGCGGGCGAAGCCCGCTGAGAACCACATCGTCATCGGTACCCGGGTCTGCTCGGCCGGGGCAATGGCGTAGGGCACGCCATGCAGGAACAGGCCCTTTTCGCCCAGCGATTCACCGTGGTCGGACAGGTAGATCATCGCCGTGTCGTAATCCTCCAGCCCCTGCAGCGTGCCGATCGTCCTGGCCAGGAAATGATCGGTGTACAGCACCGCATTGTCGTAGCTGTTGGTGATCTGCTCGCGGCTGCACTGGCCAATGTCACGCGTGTCGCAGGTCGGAGTGAAGCGGCGGAAGGCGGCCGGGTAGCGCTCGAAATACGCCGGGCCATGGTTGCCCAGCTGGTGCAGCACGACCACGCGGTCGCCGGGCTTTGCCCGCACCTGCGTAGCGAGGTCCTGCAGCAGGATTTCGTCCATGCAGCGGCCATCAGCGCATAACCCTGGCGTGGTCGCGTCGGCCAGCGACTGGAAGTCCAGGCCTTCGCACACGCCTTTGCAGCCGGACTGGTTGTCGCGCCACAGCGGCGTGATGCCAGCGCGGTTCAGTACGTGCAACAGCGACTGGTGCGCGCGGATCTTCTTCTCGTCGTAATCGTGCCGGCCCCACGGCGAGTACATGCACGGCAGCGACACTTCGGTGCTGGTGCCGCACGAATGCATGTCGGGGAAATTGATCACCGGCGCCTGCGCCAGTTCGGGGGTGGTGTTGCGCCCACCGTTGAGGCCCCAGTTCTGCGCGCGCAGAGTTTCGCCCATCACGATCACCAGCAGTCGCGGTTTGCTGGTGGGCGCGCGCGGGGTGGCCATCGCATCGGTGCCGATCGGCAGTTTCGGTGCGCGCTGCACCGGATTGTCGCTGCGCAGGGCGCGTGGCAGGCCCAGCAGAACGTTGGCGGGCGTGGCCAGGTAGCGCACTTCGCGCTGGTTGCGCATCAGGGCCGAGACATCCTGGAACGACAGCAGCGCACCGCCCAGCGCGGTGGCCGCTGCCACCAGCAGGAAGCCGGTGCGCCACAGCAGCGTGCGGCTCCAGCTGCGGCGGCGCAGTTCCACCCGCCACAGCAGCGCCATCGGCAGCACCGCCAGCAACAGTACCGGCCACAGCAGGGATGCCGTCATCAGCTCACGGCTCTCCTTCGGGTCGGTGGCCAGCACGTTGCGCAGCATGTCCGCATCCAGATAGATATGGAACTGGCTCATGTAGTGCGCCGCCAAGGCGGTCACCAGCAGCAGCACGCTGGTCACCACCCTGGCGTTCCAGCGCCACACCAGCAGCCCCAGCAGTACACCGTGCGCACCCAGCAGCAGCATCAGCAGTGACAACGCGTAGCGCAGGCTGCCGGGGTGGCTGGCCATGGCGCTGTGCCAGAACAACGCATTGCCGGCGACGGCGAAGAACAGGCTGGTAAGCGCGATCAGTGCTTCGGTGGACAGCTGCGGCCGCCATTGCCGCAGGGTAGACAGCGAGGGCAGACGCAGCGAGCGCTCGACCGATGCGTTCATGCGGCTGCCTCCGTGCGGCGGGCGCGATCCAGGTGGCGGCGGGTCAGGACGCACAGACCCAGCGACAGCAGCCAGCAGATCAATGCGGTGGCCACGTCATGCGACAGGAAGTGCGCGCCACGCAGTTGCTGGCTGATACCGAACAGCAACCCGCTGCCCAGACCGATCCAGAGCCCGGCCCAGCGCCACGCCGGCCGCCACAGCAGGGCGAAGAAGTACAGGCAGAACCACGCGTATCCGGCGCTGGCGTGGCCGGCCGGGAAACACGCCTGCGCGGCCATGCCAGCCGGGCGCAGGGTAAACAGCCCAATGAAGGGGTGGTCGCCGCCGTAGCGCAGCAGGTCCCAGGGGCAGTCCATCGGCACCAGCGTCTTCAGCAGGGAAATCACGCCGGTGCCCAGCGCCATGGCAACGACCACATACAGCAGCGCCCAGCGCAGTGTGCGATCGCGCCCCACGCGCCAGTGATGGAAGCACAGCAGCATCGCCACCAGTGCTGCTGCCGTGCTCAGCCACTTGCCGGCCTTGTGCACCACGGTGCGAGTGAACCATGCGTCCTGCAATGCCCAGTGGCCGCCCTCCAGGCGGAACAGGTGATCGGCCAGCCATTGGTCGCCCCCGAAGCCCATCAGCAGGGTGAACAGGGGCAGCCCGAGTGCGACAGGCAGCCAGAGGTGAGTGACCGCAAAGCGTGACACCCACGGCGATGTCGCAGACGGCGCGACTGGATCAAAGGAGCGGACGGGCATGTAGGCAAGGGCGCTTCGGAATATGCCGCCATGCTCGGCACCGGGATGTCGGAGAAGGGTCGGACGCGCGTTCGTAGCGGGTTAATGAAGGACAGGTGCGTGCCTGCGTTCAGTCTTCTTCGGTGGTCGCGCCGATCCGCTCGGCATGGCACTGTGGATTCCAGGCCGTGCCGGGCAGCAGTTGCCAGCGATTGCGGTTGGCAACACCGATGTCGATCACCCTGGCCGGATCCACGCACGGGCTCATCGCAGCGTCCAGCACCAGCAGCCAGCGCTTTTCCGGTGCTTCGGCCAACCACGGACCGGCGTCATGCCACTGCTCGGCCCAGGGCCGTTTGAAACCGAATTCGCGCACGGGGCGGTCGGCCTGCAGCAGGTTCTGTTCGCGCCACGCGACCAGTGCCAGTTCGGCATCCGGGCCGATCCGCGTCCCAACCCGATGCATCAGCGCCGACGCGGATGCGTAGGGATCCAGTGCCGGCATCAGCACCAGGCCATGGAGCATCCACAGCATGCCGTGGGCCAGCAGCATCAGGGTCCCGGCACGCCGTACCCGCAGCCACACGGTCAGCGTGGCCAGCGCGATGGCGAAGATCAGCAGCCCTTCGCCGAGTACCGGCAGCAGGGTGTCCGGCATCGCCCGTCGCTGCAACTGCGCCACCGCCCACGGGTGCGCTGTCATCAGCATGACGCCGAGCACGCCGGTGGCCAACATCAGCAGCAGGCTGTAGCCGAACAGATAGCGACGCACGCAGATCCGGCGCAGCAGGCCGGGCAGCAGCGGCGCCACGGCCAGCGCCATCGCCGGCAGCATCGGCAGCAGGTAGACCTCGCGCTTGCCCGGGCTGGCGCTGAAGAACGCCAGCACCAGCACGGCCCAGCCCAGCAGCAGCCACGGGCGGCGGTCTCCACGGCGCAGGCGGCGCCACCACGGCTTGAACAACAGCGGCAGCAACAGGCTGCCCGGCAGCCACAGGGTCAGGATCACCTGCAGGTAGTACCAGACCGGCTGCCGATGGTGCCAGGCGTTGGCATAGCGGGTGCCGGTCTGCTTGAACAGCAACTCATGCGCATACGATTGCAGCGCAGCGCTGGGCTCATGCAGCAGTGCCCACCCCAGCGGCGCCAGCCAGACCGCCGTGCCCAGCAGGAACGCCGGCAGCAACCACAGCAGCGTGGCCGGGTGCGGGCCGTCCACCACGCGCCCGCGGCGGCGCTGGTACAGCCGCCAGCCCAGCCACGGCAGCACCATCAACAGGGGCAGGAAGCCCACGCCCTTGGTCACCGTGCCGACACCCGCGGCGACACCGGCCAGCCACAGGGCGGGCAGGTTGCGGCCTTCGCACAGGTGGCGAAGCAGGCCCCACAGGGCCACGGTGGTCATGCCCACCAGCACCATGTCGATCTGCGCGCGCTTGGCCATCAACCCGAACTGCAGGGTGCAGAACAACGCGGCCACTGCGTACATGGAATGCCGTGGCGACCACAGCCGGCGCGCCAGATCGGACACCAGCCACAGGCTGAGCAGCGCCGCCAGCAGCGACGGCAGCAGGAACGACCACGTCCAGCTGCCCACCACGTGGTAA
The DNA here is from genome assembly GCF_056393165.1 of Stenotrophomonas sp. Steno-C17. Classification (NCBI taxonomy): domain Bacteria; kingdom Pseudomonadati; phylum Pseudomonadota; class Gammaproteobacteria; order Lysobacterales; family Lysobacteraceae; genus Stenotrophomonas; species Stenotrophomonas sp. Steno-C17. The sequence goes on along the minus strand of NZ_JBWJPD010000012.1, from coordinate 50,043 downwards.
GCGGCGGCCTGCAGCCACATGAACACCGGCGGCTTCTCTGCGTACAGCTCGATTCCCCGGTGTGGCAGCAGCCACTGCCCGCTGTCGACCATGCTGCGGGCGGCCAGCACGAAACGCGGCTCGTCCGGCGGCTGCGGCTGGCGCAGCCCCAACCCGGCCGCCAGGGCCACGGTTACCAGCAGCCAGAGCAACGGCAGGCGCCAGCGGCGGGGCAGGGAATCGGGCACGGCAGGCTCCGGGGCAAAACGCGCAGCGTGCACGGGGCGGCGTGGGAAAGCTGTCGGAAGGACGCCATCCCGACCGCTTTCCGACACGGGCACGGCTACCATGGGGCCAGTTCCCGTGGACCTGCCGCGCATGCGCCTGTTGGTGATCGAAGACAACCGTCAGCTGGTGGCCAATCTGTTCGACTACTTCGAGTCGCGCGGACATGTGCTGGACGTGGCCCCCGATGGCATCACCGGGCTGCACCTGGCCGGCAGCCATCCCTACGACGTGGTCATCCTGGACTGGATGCTGCCGCGCATGGAAGGCCCGGAAGTGCTGCGCCGCCTGCGCAGCGAGCACGGTTCGGAAGTGCCGGTGATCATGCTGACCGCCCGCGACGAGCTGCCCGACAAGATCGCCGGCTTCCGCGCCGGGGCCGATGACTACCTGACCAAGCCCTTTGCCCTGCCGGAACTGGAAGTGCGGCTGGAAGCGCTGCTGCTGCGCGCCAATGGGCGCAACCCGCGCAAGCGCCTGCAGGTGGCCGATCTGGTACTGGACCTGGCCACTCTGGAAGCGCAGCGTGGCGGGCAGGCGCTGCACCTGTACCCGGCGTGCCGCAAGCTGCTGGAGGTGCTGATGCGCGCCAGCCCCGGTGCAGTCACCCGCCAGCAGCTGGAATTCGCCCTGTGGGGCGACGAGCCGCCCGATGGCGACCTGCTGCGCTCGCACGTGTATGAACTGCGCCGCAGCGTGGACGGCCCCTTCGCCGACAAGCTGATCCACACCCTGCCGCGGGTGGGCTACCGGCTGGCCGCCAGCCCGGCGACCGAGGACGACAGCGATGCCGCGCGCGCGTAAGCCGGGCCCGCTCTACCGCCGCGTGGTGTGGTGGCTGCTGGGCTACCTGGCACTGCTGTCGCTGGCGGTGTTCAGCGTGGGCAACTACGTGCACGAGCACGCCGAACATGCGGCCTGGCGCGCGCTGCTCAATTCCGAACTGGACAGCATCCTGGAACACACCCGGCACGAACCGGATTACCACTGGCAGGATTCGGACACCCTCAGCCTGTACCGCTTCGGCCAGCCCAACCTGCCCGACAGCGTGCGCACGCTGCATCCTGGCCTGCATGATGGCGTGCTGATCGGCGACCGCGAAACCGCCGTGATGGTGCGCGACACGCCCACGCTGGGCCGCGTCGCACTGGCGCTGGACATCACCGATTTCCACGACCTGGAACAGTTCGCCACGCGCTGGGTGATGCTGGCCGGCATCATCATGATCTTCGTCACCGTCATGATGGCGTCCTTTGGCATGGAGCGCATGGTGCGGCCACTGAGCCTGCTGGCGCGCAACATCGGCGCGCTGCGCCCAGGCGAGCAGGGCCAGCGCATCGCAGTCGATCCGCGCGGCAGTTCCGAGCTGCACACCATCGCCGATGCGTTGAACGATTACCTGGACCGCAACGAACAGTTCGTCGAACGCGAACGGGTGTTCATCAGCACCGTCAGCCATGAACTGCGCACGCCCATCGCGGTGGTGACCGGCGCGGCCGAACTGGCCCTGGAGCAGCCGGGCCTGCCCGAGCGCGCGCGCCAGCAGATGCAGCGGGTGCTGCGCACGGCGCAGGGGGTGGAAGAACTGATCGAGCTGCTGCTGGTGCTGGCGCGGGATCCGGCACGGCTGAGTTCGCGTGCAGAACGCATCGCGCTGGATCAGTTGCTGCCGGACATCGTTGACGATCATCGCCACCTGCTGGGTGACAAGGACCTGAGCATCGGCATCCAGGCGGCCGCGGTGGATATCGTGGCGCCGCTGGCCGTGGTGCAGGCGGCCATTGGCAACCTGCTACGCAATGCCATCGAGAACAGCGGGCGCGGCCATATCGAGATGAGCCTGAGTGCACAGGCCGTGCTGACCCTGCAGGACCCGGGGCATGGCATGAGCCCGGAAGAGATCGCCGCGATACATGCGCGCCTGGCGCGAGGCGAGCGCGCCGACCGCGGCGGGATTGGCCTGGAGCTGATCGCGCGTCTCTGCGAACACCTGGGCTGGACCCTGACGTTCCAGCCCTGCGAACCGCGCGGCACCCGGGTCACGCTCGACTTCGCCGCCTCGCGCCCGAGCTGATCACAACAATGGGAAGGTGCCAACCTTGGTTGGCACGCCTTGATCCGGCAGGTGCCAACCTTGGTTGGCACGCCGTGATCCGGTAGGTGCCAACTTTGGTTGGCACGCTCTGCGTCGACCAAGGTCGACGCCTACCAGAGCAGATTACCGCGCCGACGCAACGTCAACGCCTGTCGCACCAGATTACCGCGTTCTCGGCCGCGCCACGTGCTGGTCGATCAGAATGACGTTGCCATCCGGATCGGCCAACTGCACATAGCCGGTACCCTGGCCTTCAGGATCCGTGCGCACTGCCAGCTCGATGCCCTTGCCTTCGATGGCCGCCTGCAGTTCGCGCACGTCCTGGAAATCGGCCAGTTCCTGTTTATGCTGGTCCCAGCCCGGATTGAAGGTCAGCAGGTTGCCTTCGAACATACCCTGGAACAGCCCGATCACGATGCCGTCGTTGCGCAGCACCAGCCAGTTCTGGCTGGCATCGCCCCCGGTCACGCTGAAGCCCAATGCCTCGTAGAACGCGCGCGAAGCACTCAGATCCTTGACCGACAGGCTGACTGAAAAAGCACCCAGTTGCATGGCACACGCTCCGTTGCGGAAAGGCAGGGTGGCCGGCACTGCAGCATGACCCCGTGTGAAGACGATGTTAACCTCGGGCCGTGCCGCGCCGAAGCGGCACTTTTTTTTCCACGCCCTTTCGATCGACAGAGGATCCCATGCCGACCGAACCCGCTACTGCTCTGATTACCAGCGACATCGTAGGCCTCGGCCTGATCGCTGCAACCCTGGCCCTGATCTTCTGGGCCGCCAGTGGTCCCACCCCCCTGTTGAAGAAGATTTTCGCCTGGGTGCCGGCACTGCTGCTGTGCTACTTCATCCCGGCCATCTACAACACCACCGGCCTGATCGACGGCCACAACACGGCCCTGTACAACCCGATCGCCCGTGACGTGCTGCTGCCCGCAGCCCTGGTCCTGCTGACGCTGTCGATCGACCTGAAGGGCGTCGCCAAGCTCGGTCCCAAGCTGATCGTCGTGTTCTGCGCCGGTACCGCTGGTGTGATGCTGGGGGCCATCGTGTCGTTCCAGGTGATGAAGTTCATCCATCCGGAAACCGTGGCCGGTGACACCTGGGCCGGCATGGCCGCGCTGGCGGGCAGCTGGATCGGGGGCGGCGCCAACATGGTGGCGATGCGCGAGATCTTCGGCACCGATGCCACCACCTTCGGCCAGTTCGCCGTGGTGGACGTGGCCTGCGCCAGCCTGTGGATGGCGATCCTGCTGTTCCTGGCCAACCGTGCGCAGCAGATCGATACGCGCAGCGGTGCCGACACCCGCGCCATCGATGAAATGAAGGCGCGCATCAGCGCCTACGAGGCGCAGAACGCGCGCATTCCCACCCTGACCGACCTGATGGTGATCGTGGGGGTGGCCCTGGGTGGGGTGGGGTTGGCGCACGCCATCGCCGCGCAGCTGGCTGCCTGGTTCAAGGCGAATGTGGGTTGGTCCAGCCAGTTCAGCCTGGACAGCCAGTTCGTCTGGGTGGTGCTGCTGTCCACCGCCTTCGGCCTGGGGCTGAGCTTCACCCGCGCGCGCCGCCTCGAATCGGCCGGTGCCTCGCGGTTGGGTACGGTGTTCCTGTACTTCCTGATCGCCTGCATCGGCATGCAGATGGATCTGCTGTCGCTGCTGGATCGCCCGTGGCTGTTCGTGCTGGGCCTGATCTGGATGGCCACGCACGTGCTGGTGCTGTGGATCGTGGCCCGCCTGTTGCGCGCACCGTTGTTCTTCTTCGGGGTAGGGTCGATGGGCAACATCGGTGCGGCGGCATCGGCACCGGTGGTTGCCGCCGCGTTCCATCCGTCGCTGGCACCGGTGGGCGTCCTGCTCGGCACGGTGGGCTATGCCACCGGTACCGGCCTGGCGTATGTCACCGGCCTGATCCTGAAGTGGATGGCAAACGGCTGAGTGGGGCGCCATGGCGGCGCTTTCCCGCGATCTGCGCTAGATCCACGCCCTGCGTGGATGCATCAAAGAAACAGGGGTCAGATCCTTTTCCCGGAGGAAACGGATCTGACCCCGGACTCAAAGCGATAGGTGGAAGATTCCATCCACGCATGGCGTGGATCTACAACACACCCGACTCAGCAGCAGCGACCACCGTTGCGTCCGCCATAGCGCGCTTCCTGGCGCTCGCGGAAGAACGTCTTGTAGTCCATCGGCTCCTGGTCCGGATGCTTTTCCAGCATGTGCCGGACGTAGTTGTCGTAATCAGGAATGCCGCAGCACAGCCGGGCGGTCTGCACCAGGCGCCGCCAGATACGGCGGTGCGCCTGGTACTGGCCGACGGGAACCAGTTGGGTACTCATCACAGATCCACCATTTCGTGCGGCTTCAGCGCCACGTACGGGGTTTCGCGGTCGGTCCGCTGCGGATTGCGGCGGGCGGCCAGGATGGTCTTGATCGCGTAGACCAGCACCGAGGCCACCACCAGCAGGAACAGCGCGGTCAGGCCGGTGTTGACGTAGGCATTGACCACGATCTGCTGCATCTGTGCCACGGTCTTGGCCGGGGCGGTGATGGTGTCACTGGCAATGGCCGCCTGGTACTTGTGCGCCTGCGCCAGGAAGCCCTGTGCCGGGTTGCTGTCGAAGATCTTGATGAAACCGGCGTAGGTGGTGCAGATCAGCAACCACACGGCCGGCACGGCGGTCACCCACGCATAGCGGTCACGCTTCATCTTGAACAGCACCACCGTGCCCAGCATCAGCGCGATACCGGCCAGCATCTGGTTGGAAATGCCGAACAGCGGCCACAGCGTCTGGATGCCACCGAACGGATCGACCACGCCGGTGTACAGCAGGTAGCCCCACAGCGCCACGCAGCCGGCCGTACCGATGATGTTGGCCGTCCAGGATTCGGTCTTCTTCAGCGCCGGCACGAAGTTGCCCAGCAGGTCCTGCAGCATGAAGCGACCGGCACGGGTACCGGCATCCACGGCGGTCAGGATGAACAGCGCTTCGAACAGGATGGCGAAGTGGTACCAGAACGCCATCATCGCATCGCTGCTGCTGGGAATGGCCTCGTGCAGGATCTGCGCGATGCCTACCGCCAGCGTGGGCGCACCGCCGGCGCGGTGCAGGATGGTCGGTTCACCGATCGCTGCCGCCGTGGCGTTCAACTGTTCCGGGGTGATGGTGAAGCCCCAGGTGTTGGTGATGTAGTGCGCGGCCGAAACGGCATCGGCACCGATCACGGCAGCGGGGCTGTTCATCGCGAAGTAGATGCCCGGATCGATGATCGAGGCCGCCACCAGCGCCATCACCGCCACGAACGATTCCATCAGCATGCCGCCGTAGCCGATGTAGCGCATGTGCGCTTCATTGGCCAGCAGCTTGGGCGTGGTGCCCGAAGAAATCAGGGCATGGAAACCGGACACCGCGCCGCAGGCAATGGTGATGAACAGGAACGGGAACATGCCGCCCTTCCACACCGGGCCGTCACCGCTGGCGGCGAACTGGGTCAGCGCCGGCATCTTCAGTTCCGGCATCACTACCACGATGCCGATGGCCAGGGCGATGATCGTGCCGATCTTCAGGAACGTGGACAGGTAATCGCGCGGGGCCAGCAGCAGCCACACCGGCAGCACCGAAGCGACGAAGCCGTAGCCGATCAGCATCCAGGTGATCTGGGTGCCGGTGAAGGTGAAGGCCGGGCCCCAGACCGGGTCGGCCGCCACCTTGCCTCCGAACCAGATGGCCGCCAGCAGCAGGATCAGCCCGACCACCGAGATCTCACCGATCTTGCCGGGGCGGATGTAGCGCATGTACACGCCCATCAGGATCGCGATGGGCATCGTGGCGATCACCGTGAACATGCCCCACGGGCTTTCCGCCAGCGCCTTCACCACCACCATGGCCAGTACCGCCAGGATGATGATCATGATCAGGAAGGCGCCGAACAGGGCGATGGTGCCGGGGACCTGGCCCATCTCCTCGCGCACCAGGTCACCCAGTGAACGACCGTTGCGGCGGCTGGACAGGAACAGGACCATGAAGTCCTGCACTGCACCGGCCAGCACCACGCCCACCACCAGCCACAGCAGGCCGGGCAGGTAGCCCATCTGTGCGGCCAGCACCGGGCCGACCAGCGGGCCGGCACCTGCGATTGCAGCGAAGTGGTGGCCGAACAGCACGTGCTTGTTGGTCGGAACATAGTCCAGACCGTCGTTGTTGATCACCGCCGGGGTGGCCCGGGTGGGATCGAGCTGCATCACCTTGTTGGCGATGAACAGGCTGTAGTAGCGATAGGCGACCAGATACAGCGATACCGCGGCCACCACGATCCACAGTGCATTGATGTGTTCGCCGCGGCGCAGGGCGACGGTGCCCAGACAGAACGCGCCGAGCAGGGCCAGTGCGGCCCAGCCCAGTTTGGAAAACCCTTTCATGAGGTGCTCTCTCCCGGAAAGACAGTGAAAGAGTCCCGCGTGCCCTTGGCAGGGTCAATGTCCACGGGAGCCTTCTTCGTTAGTACTTTGGTCGAACACAACGCAGGCGCGGGCGCGCGGCGGACATGACGCCCGGCAAACACCAGCAATGGAACAATCGGTTGCGGCGCCATCCATTGGCCCGCCGCGCTGCAGCGTCCATCTTCATGGGCATTCATCCCACAGGAGTTGCCATGAGTCTTCCCGAGCCGGTGCGCGTCCTGCGCACGATCCGTGGCATGCCCACGTCCGACGGCGCCGGCGTGCGCCTGACCCGCGTCATCGGCGGTCCGTCGCTGCCTGACCTGGACCCCTTCCTGCTGCTGGATGAGTTCGGCACCGACCGCGCCGAGGATTACATCGCCGGCGTCCCCGAGCATCCGCACCGGGGTTTCGAGACCGTGACCTACATGCTCGACGGGCGCATGCGGCACCGCGACAACCACGGCAACGAGGGCCTGCTGACCCCGGGCAGCGTGCAGTGGATGACCGCCGGGCGTGGCCTGGTGCATTCGGAAATGCCCGAGCAGGAAAGCGGGCAGATGCGCGGCTTCCAGCTGTGGGTGAACCTGCCGGCGCGCGACAAGATGACCGACCCCAAGTACCAGGAGTTCGCGCCCGAGCGCATTCCGGTCGTGCAGCCGGCCGACGGCGTGCAGGTGAAGGTGATTGCCGGTGCGGTCGATGGCACCGTAGGGCCGATCGCCCAGCCGGCCACCGATCCGGTCTATCTGGATATCACCCTGGCGCCGGATCGCGCCTGGACCTACACGCTGCCCGAAGGCCACAACGCCTTCGCCTACGTGTTCGAAGGCGCGCTGACGGTGGGCGAGCAGGACGCGGCACGCGATGTGGCGCGGCAGGAACTGGCGGTGCTGGGCGGCGGTGAACAGCTGCATGTATCGGCCGGCAGCGAGGGCGCGCGGTTGATTCTGGTTGCCGGGCGGCCGTTGCGTGAACCGGTCATGCGCCACGGTCCGTTCGTGATGAACACCCGGCAGGAGCTGATGCAGGCCTTCGTGGATTTCCAGGAAGGCCGGTTCTAGGGAATCGCCGCAGGTGGGGCGGGGAGGCTGCCAGGCAGTCATCCCCGCGTTCACTCAGCGGCCGTCGGCCACAGCGGTCGGGGTCAGGCTCATGCCCTGCGCCAGCTGCTGCAGGCTGCCGCGTTCCTGCGTGCTGTCCGGGTACAGCGCGATCTGCGCATAGCGGCCCTTGTCCAGCTTGACCACGCTGATGCGACGTTCGGCGTAACCCGGCGGCTGCTGGCCGCCCAGGTCGGGCTGGTACCAGTACATCGATTCGCCGCCGAAGCTGCCCTTCTCCTGGCGCAACGAACGGCTCAGCGGAATATCCGGGTCGCGCTGGCTCAGCATCAGGCTGAGCACTTCGCGGCCATCGGCCGTGCTCGCGCGGCAGATCAGGAAATCACTCTGCGCCTGCTGCTGCCATTGCAGGCCACTGCTGGACGGCAGGGTCGGACAGTCAGCCGGGGTCTGCGCAGCGGCGCTGGCCGCGGCAAACAGCAGGCTCGACAACAGAACAGGCACGGACTTCATGCATTCCCCCAAGGTGGTATGGCCCAAGTCTCCGCCGATGGCACCGGCGGCGCAGGCACCCCATCCCCGGATGCCGACGCCCCGCGTGTGCACGGGAGGTCAAACCGACCTTAACGGAACGTGAGCGATCGCACAAATTGCGGTTGCAGATGTAACCATCACCGGCGGCAGCGTCGAGCGTAGTCGACGGCCGTCAATACTGCGGCAGCGGAATGAATTCCTTGTCATCGCCCGGGATCGTGCCGAAACGCCCGGCTTCCCAGTCATGCTTGGCCTGTTCGATGCGTTCCTTCGAACTGGACACGAAGTTCCACCACAGATGGCGCGGCCCATCCAGCGGTTCGCCGCCGAACAGCATGGCCTTCACCGGCGTCTTCGCGCGCAGGCGGCCGACCGCACCGGCTTCGGGGATGACCAGGTGCTGGGCGGGGATATCCACGCCATCGAGCTGGGCCTGGCCTTCCAGAATGTACAGCGCACGTTCGCGGTGCCCGTTGTCGATATCGATCTCGGCATCCGGGTCCAGGTCGATCGCCACGTTCAAGGTATCGGCGAACACCTTCACCGGCGATTCCTCGCCATAGGCGCGGCCAGCGATCACCCGCAGCCAGGCGCCGTTGCGGCGCTGCTCGGGCAGGGTGGCGGCGGCGTGGTGGTAGAACGCCGGCTCGATTTCCTCATGCGACTTCGGCAGGGCCACCCAGGTCTGCATGCCGTGGATCGGGTTGTCGTGGCCGCGATCGGGCGGCGGCGTGCGTTCGGAATGGGCGATGCCGCGGCCGGCGGTCATCCAGTTCACATCGCCGGGGCGGATCACCTGGTCCGAGCCCAGCGTATCGCGGTGGCCGATCGCTCCGGACCACAGGTAGGTCACCGTGGCCAGGCCGATATGCGGGTGGGGGCGCACGTCGATGGCGGTGCCGGGGTGCATGATGGCCGGGCCCATCTGGTCGACGAACACGAACGAACCGATGCTGCGGGCCTGCAGGGTCGGGACTGCGCGGCGCACTTCCAGGCCGCCGATGTCGTGCACGCGCGGGGCGATGATGGTGGTCATGCGGGCGTTCTCGCTGGCAGGAATCAAGGGCGCCAGCATGGCACGCCGTAGTGACGGCGACATGCCCCATGCGGGTAACAGCCTGTTCCGTCGCGTCGAGCTTGCTCGACGGGGTTCCTGCCAACGGCGCAGCCCCTCGTGGCTGTGCGGTGCGGGTCATGTGGTTGGCCGGGCGGGTGGGCTGCGCAGGGGACGCTGCAAGTACGTCCATGTAAGCTCGGTCGCCGCATCCATGCGGCTCACGCCCCTGCGCAACCCACCCGCCCGGCCCCGACAGTTTCCGTGCGCGTCAGCCACGGAAAAGAAAAAAGAAAATCAAAATCAAACGCCGGTCGCTTCGCTCCTGGTGGCCACCAAGGTAGCCACCCACCAGTTCGTAGCGGTCCCAAATGAAATGGCTGTTTACCCACCGTCACCGGGAAACTGTCAGGGGTGGGGCGGTGTGGGCTGGCAGGACCGCAGGCGCCATGGATGGCGCCTACGAGCCCCCATGGACGGGTTTACGGCGTGTCCTGCCAGCCCACACCGTCCCGCCCAGCAAACAGAAAAGCCAGAGCCGGCTGTTGCTGTTGCCTCTGCGGGTGCCGGGCCGCAGGCCCGGCCGATGAACTCACACCACCGGTTCGCGCAGGGCGGGGTTGTCCCAGCCCGGGCGCGGGGCGAAGCGGTCGCCGTGGCGCTGCTGCAACGCCTTCAGGCGCTCGACGATCGCATCGGCACCCACCGCGCGGATGTGCTGGATCGGGCCGCCGCGGAACGGGGCAAAACCGGTGCCGAAGATCACACCCGCGTCCAGCAGGTCCGCATCGGCCACCACGCCTTCGTGCAGGCAGGCCACCGCCTCGTTCAACAGCGGCAGGATCAGGCGGTCTTCCAGATCGGTCGGGGCCTGGTAGTTGCTGGCCACGTCCGGCTTCTTCGGCTTGCCGTTCTCCCAGGTGTAGATGCCCTGGCCGTCTTTCTTGCCGCGCTTGTCCGGTTCCACCGTCTGCAGCGCTGCCGGAATCTGCAGGCCCAGGAACGGCGCCAGTTCACGGCCCACCCCGGCGGCGACGTCCAGGCCCACGGTGTCGATCAGCTCGATCGGCCCCATCGGCATGCCGAACTTCACCGCCGCCTTGTCGATCACCGCGCCGGGAACGCCTTCGGCATAGGCGGTGGCCGCTTCCAGCATGTATGGGAACAGCACGCGGTTGACCAGGAAGCCGGGGCTGTCGGCCACCGGCACCGGGAACTTGCCCAGCGCCTTGCAGAACGCGGCGAGGTGGCGCTCGGTCTCCGGTGCCATGCCGTCGTGGTGGATGATTTCCACCAGCGGCATCTGCGCCACCGGGTTGAAATAATGCAGGCCGGCAAACTGCGCCGGGCGCTGGATGTGGTCGCGCAGTTCCACCAGCGGAATCGACGAGGTGTTGGTGGTCAGCAGCGCGTCCAGCTTCATCTTCGGTTCCAGCGTCTGGTACAGCGCACGCTTGGCCTCGGGGTTCTCGATGATGGCCTCGATCACCAGATCGGCCTCGGCCACGCCGTTGCCTTCCAGGTCGGCACGCAGCCGCGCGGCGACGGCGGGGCGCTTGCTCTCGTCGCGCACCTTCTTGGCAAACAGCGCCTGTGCGCGCTCCATCGCCGGGTCGATGAAGCGCTGCTCGCGGTCCTGCAGGGTCACCTCGAAGCCCTTGTAGGCGGCCCAGGCGGCAATGTCGCCGCCCATCACGCCGGCACCGACCACGTGCACGTGGCGGATGCCGGAATCACCGCTGCCCAGGCCCTTCAGGCGCTCGGTCAGGAAGAAGATGCGGATCAGGTTGCGCGCGGTCGGCGTGCTGGCCAGCTTCACCACCGCGCGGCGCTCGGCATCCAGGCGTGCCTGGATCGGCTTGCCGCCGCTGCGCTGCCAGGTGCTGATCAGCGCGTACGGCGCCGGGTACTGGTCCTTCTTCGCCTTGCGCGCCACCTGCTTGACCATCTGCGGTGCCAGCAGCGTGCGCGCCAGCCAGGTATTGGTCGCCCACGCGGTCGCGCGCTGCTTGAACGGGCGGGTGGTGCCGGACAGGGCCAGCGCCACGGCGGTATCGAGCACCACCGCCGGTGCCACCACCTTGTCGACCAGGCCGATACCGCGTGCGGCCGACGCGGACAGGGTGCGCCCGGTCAGCATCAGGTCCATCGCCGCCGGGGCGCCCACCAGGTGCGGCAGGCGCGCGCTGCCGCCCCAGCCCGGGAAGATGCCCAGCTGGGTTTCCGGCAGGCCGATGCGGGTGCTGCTGTCATTGGACGCCACCCGGTAGCGGCAGGCCAGCGCCAGTTCGGTACCACCGCCCAGGCAGTGGCCATGGATGGCCGCCACGGTGGGGCAGGGCAGTTCGGCCAGCTTCTGGTAGGTGGACTGGCCGCGACGGATGGCATCGTTCACGGTGCCGCGGCGGTCGAACTCCTGGAACTCCTTCAGGTCGGCACCGGCAATGAAGCCAGCCTTCTTCGCCGACTGGATCACCACGCCCCTGGGCGGGTCCAGGGCGATGCGTTCGAGCAGGTCGCCCAGTTCCAGCAGCACGTCCTGCGACATCGCGTTGACGCTGGTGTCCTGACGATCCAGGGTAAGGACCACCACGCCGTCTTCACGGATTTCGGGGTGCCAGTGGCTGAAGCGGAGCCCATCGAAGCCTGAGAGCATGGACGTTCCATCCGGTTGTGTATGGAGAAGCGGCTATGATCCAGAGGTTGTTTCCCCCGCGTCAAATCCCAATAGGAGGGGTAGGCGACCCCGGATCCATGGCCGTGGAACCGGACGCTAGCGGAACGGTGGTTAAAAGCTGGTGCGGCGCCGGGTGATCGGCGACTGAACTTTTCCCGGGATTGGCAGTCTCATTGCCCGACGTCGGTTGGGCTGACAGGAGTGCGGCCCCTCATGGCCGAGGTTGAAACACCACAGGAGCTGGATCTGGAACTGGTCCGGCGCGTGCAGCACGGCGAGAGCGCCGCGTTCGATGTCCTGGTGCGCAAGTACCAGCATCGCGTGGTGGCCCTTGTCGGTCGCTACATCGCCGACTGGAGCGAATGTCAGGACGTGGCCCAGGACACTTTCATGCGTGCTTACCGCGCCATTGGAAGCTTCCGCGGCGACGCCCAGTTCTCAACCTGGTTGCATCGGATCGCCGTGAACACTGCCAAAAACTACCTGGCTTCACACAATCGACGCCCGCCCACCGATGACATCGACATCGGTGATGCCGAGCAGTTCGACAGCGGCACCCGTCTGCGCGACACCGACACGCCCGAACGCGAGTTGATGCGCCAGGAACTGGAACAGACGGTGATGAAGGCCGTCAACGCGCTGCCGGAAGAACTCCGGTCGGCGATCACCCTGCGCGAGGTGGAAGGCCTGAGCTACGAGGAAATCGCGCAGAAGATGGGGTGCCCGATCGGCACCGTGCGTTCGCGGATCTTCCGGGCGCGCGAGGCGATCGACACTGAACTCCGGCCGCTGCTGGACATCGGCAGCGCCACCCGCGAGAAGAGCCGCGTATGACCAGTAATCCGTTGAACGAATCGCAGAACCACCAATCCCCGGCCCGGCAGCGCCTGGACCAGCGCCACCGCGAACAGCTGTCGGCCCTGGTCGATGGCGAGCTGGGCGCCGACGAGGCGCGCTTCCTGCTGCGCCGCATGGAACACGACCCAGAGCTGGCCGGCTGCCAGGAGCGCTGGCACCTGCTGGGCGATGTGATGCGCGGCCAGGCCTCGCTGCTGGCCCCGGCCGGTTTCAGTGAGCGCGTGGCCGCGGCGATTGCCGCCGAGCCCGCGCCGGTGGCCGAACCGCGCCGGCAGGTGCGTCGCAGTGGCTGGCGTGCCTGGGGCGGCGGTGCCGCTCTGGCGGCCTCGGTGGCCGCCGTGGCCCTGTTCATGGGCGGCGAAAAGCTGCAGACCCCCGCGCCCGGCGAAGCGCCGGCCCCGCAGGTGGTCGCCAGCCAGGCCGAACTGGCGCCGGCAGCCGCCCCGGTAACCGAAGCCTCGGTGGACAGCGCGGCGATGGCCGTGGCCGCCGCGCCTGCGGTGGCCATGGCCGCCAGCCGCCGTCAGGATGCCCGCCGCGCCAGTGCCACCCGCAGCCAGCAGGCTGCACGCGTGGCCCAGCGTGACGAGGCGCCGCAGCGCGCCGTCGCCACTGCCGCAACGCCGCTGGCGCCGTCGGTGCCCGCCGCCAATGCCCGCCATCTGCCCTTCGGCGATGTCGGCAGCCTGCAGGCGCGGCCGTGGCCGAAGTCCAGCCTGGCCCCGTCCAGCGGCAGCGCACTCAATGCCAGCCTGCCGGCGTCGTCCGGCGGCGCGGCGTTCTACCCGTTCGAGCCGCGCCTGCAGGACGATCTGCCGGCGCCGCCCCGCGCGCGCGACTGACCTGAAGCGCGCCGGTCCACGCCCCGCCGCCGGCGGGGCGCCTCTCCCGTTTTCCATCCGATCCGGAGGTTGCCGTCCGATGACTCCCCGATTCCGTACCCATGCCATGGGCCTGCTGGTCATGACCCTGCCCCTGGTGGCCTGCGCACAGGCGCCGTCACCGGCGGCCCCTGCGCAGCCGGCCGCGACGGCCGCCGCACCGCGGGCCCCCGCGCAGCCGCTGGTCAGTGGCCTGCCTGATTTCACCCAGCTGGTCGAGCAGGTCGGCCCCGGCGTTGTCAATGTCGACACCACCATCGTGCGCGACAACCGCCAGGCGCGCGGTGGCATGGGCCCCGGTGATGACGAGATGCCCGAATTCTTCCGCCGCTTCTTCGGCCCGGACTTCCCGATGCCGGGGCAGGGTGGGGGCGACAGTGGGCCCAGCATCAAGGGCCGCGGCATGGGCTCGGGCTTCATCATTTCGCCCGACGGCTATGTGCTGACCAACTACCACGTGGTGGCCGATGCCAGCGATGTGAAGGTGAAGCTGGGTGACAGCCGCGAGTTCACCGCCAAGGTGGTCGGCAGCGACCAGCAGTACGACGTGGCCCTGCTGAAGATCGAGGGCAAGAACCTGCCGACCGTGCGTCTGGGCGATTCCAACACCCTGAAGCCCGGCCAGTGGGTGGTCGCCATCGGTTCGCCGTTCGGCCTGGATCATTCGGTCACCGCGGGCATCGTCAGTGCGCTGGGCCGCAGCACCGGTGGCCCGGACCAGCGCTACGTGCCCTTCATCCAGACCGACGTGGCGATCAACCAGGGCAACTCCGGTGGTCCGCTGCTGAACACCCGTGGCGAAGTGGTGGGCATCAATTCGCAGATCTACTCCGCGTCCGGCGGCTACATGGGCATCAGTTTCTCGATCCCGATCGACCTGGCGATGAGCGCGGTCGAGCAGATCAAGAAGAGTGGCAAGGTCACCCGTGGCCAGTTGGGTGCGGTGGTCGAGCCGGTCGATTCGCTCAAGGCCCAGGGCCTGGGCCTGCCCGACAGCCGGGGCGCCCTGGTCAACCAGATCGTGCCGGGCAGCGCCGCGGCCAAGGCCGGTGTGCAACTGGGTGACGTGATCCGCTCGGTCAACGGCACCAGCGTCAACACCTGGTCCGACCTGCCGCCGCTGATCGGCGTGATGGCCCCGGGCAGCAAGGTGACCCTGGTGGTCTACCGCGACGGCAAGCCGCGTGAGCTCAGCGCCACCCTGACCGCGCTGTCCGAAGACGCCCAGGGCAATACCCGCGGGCCGTCGGCCGGCAACGCCGATGCAGCACCGCAGACCGGTGCCAATGCCCTGCTGGGGCTGGATGTGACCGAACTGACCGCCGCGCAGCGCAAGCAGCTGGGCCTGGAGACCGGTGAAGGCGTCCGCATCACGGGGGTCAAGGGCGAAGGTGCCCGTGATGCCGGTCTGGCGCCGGGCATGGTGATCCTGCAGGTCGGCCGCAGCCCGGTGGGCAGCGTTGACGCCCTGAACCGCGCGTTGTCCAGCTACAAGAAGGGCGATGTGGTCATGCTGCTGGTCCGTGCCAGCAACGGCAACAGCGCCTTCGTGGCGGTCAAGGCCGGTCAGTAAGGCCTTTACGGCCGCCGCCGGCGGCCCTGGCAATCCCCCGAAGCCCCGCTCTGGCGGGGCTTCGGCCATTTCCAGCAGCCCCACAGGCCCCCCCAAGCGGGCAGGCCCCGGGCATGCGATAATCCACCGTTACCCTGACGACGCCGCGCGCCGCCGCCACCTATGTCTTCTGATTCGATGCGGAACATCCGCAACTTCTCCATCATTGCCCACGTCGACCACGGCAAGTCCACGCTGGCCGATCGCATCATCCAGCTCTGTGGCGGCCTGCAGGCCCGCGAGATGGAAGCGCAGGTGCTCGACTCCAACCCGATCGAGCGCGAGCGTGGCATCACCATCAAGGCCCAGTCGGTATCGCTGCCGTACCTGGCCAAGGATGGGCAGACCTACCACCTGAACTTCATCGACACCCCCGGCCACGTCGACTTCTCCTATGAAGTCAGCCGTTCGCTGGCCGCCTGCGAAGGCGCGCTGCTGGTGGTCGATGCCGCCCAGGGCGTGGAAGCGCAGTCGGTGGCCAACTGCTATACCGCCGTCGAGCAGGGCCTGGAAGTGGTGCCGGTCATCAACAAGATCGACCTGCCCACCGCCGATATCGAGCGCGCCAAGGCCGAGATCGAGGCCGTCATCGGCATCGATGCCGCCGACGCCGTGCCGGTCAGTGCCAAGACCGGCCTGAACGTGCAGGACGTGCTGGAAGCCATCGTGCACCGCATCCCGGCGCCGCAGCCGCGCGACACCGACAAGCTGCAGGCGCTGATCATCGATTCCTGGTTCGACAACTACCTGGGCGTGGTCTCGCTGGTGCGTGTCATGCAGGGCCAGATCAAGGCCGGCGACAAGCTGCAGGTCATGTCCACCGGCCGTACCCACCAGGTCGACAACGTCGGCGTGTTCACGCCGAAGCGGAAAGTGCTGCCGGCGCTGCGTGCCGGTGAGGTGGGCTGGGTCACCGCCAGCATCAAGGACGTGCACGGCGCACCGGTGGGCGACACCCTCACCCTGGCCGCCGATCCGGCGCCCAAGCCGCTGCCGGGCTTCCAGGAAATGCAGCCGCGCGTGTTCGCCGGCCTGTTCCCGGTCGATGCCGAGGACTACCCGGACCTGCGCGAAGCGCTGGACAAGCTGCGCCTGAACGACGCCGCGCTGCGCTTCGAGCCGGAAAGCTCCGAAGCCATGGGCTTCGGCTTCCGCTGCGGCTTCCTGGGCATGCTGCACATGGAAATCGTGCAGGAGCGCCTGGAACGCGAATACAACCTGGACCTGATCAGCACCGCGCCCACGGTGGTCTACGAGGTCCTGAAGACCGACGGCACCATCATCAACATGGACAACCCGGCCAAGCTGCCGCCGGTGAACCATGTGGAAGAGATCCGCGAGCCGATCATCCGCGCCAACGTGCTCACCCCCGAGGAGTACATCGGCAACATCATCAAACTGTGCGAAGAAAAGCGCGGCAGCCAGATCGGCATCAACTACCTGGGCAGCCAGGTGCAGATCAGCTATGAACTGCCGATGGCCGAAGTGGTGCTGGACTTCTTCGACAAGCTGAAGTCGGTCAGCCGCGGCTACGCCTCGCTGGACTACCACTTCGTGCGCTTCGATGCCGGCCCGTTCGTGCGCGTGGACGTGCTGATCAACGGTGACAAGGTCGATGCGCTGTCGCTGATCGTGCACCGCAGCCATGCCGACCGTCGCGGCCGCGAGCTGTGCGAGAAGATGAAGGACCTGATCCCGCGCCAGCAGTTCGACGTGGCCATCCAGGCCGCCGTCGGCTCGCAGATCATCGCCCGCACCACGGTCAAGGCCATGCGCAAGAACGTGCTGGCCAAGTGCTATGGTGGCGACGTTTCGCGCAAGAAGAAGCTTCTGGAAAAGCAGAAGGAAGGCAAGAAGCGCATGAAGCAGGTCGGCCGCGTGGAAATTCCGCAGGAAGCCTTCCTGGCCGTGCTGCAGATGGACAACAAGTAAGCCCGCAGCGGCCCTTCGGGGCCGCTCGTCCGGTGACGTTGCAAAGGACCCTGAATGAAACTGTTTGAGATCCTCCTGGTCGTACTGACCCTGGCCTCGGGCCTGATCCTGCTTGCCGAAAAGCTGTACTTCGCCAAGCGCCGTGCCCAGCGCGCCGGCCTGCTCGACACCGAGCCGGTGCTGGTGGATTACTCACGCGCCTTCTTCCCGGTACTGGCCATCGTGCTGGTGGTGCGCAGTTTCATTGCCGAGCCGTACAAGATTCCGTCCAGCTCGATGATGCCCAACCTGCTGATCGGCGATTTCATCCTGGTCAACAAGTTCTCCTACGGCCTGCGCCTGCCGATCAGCAACACCAAGTTCGTGCCGGTGGGCGAGCCGTCGCGCGGCGACGTGGTGGTGTTCCACTTCCCCGGCCACAGCGACAACGATCCGGCCAAGGGCGAGAACTTCATCAAGCGCGTGATCGGCGTGCCGGGCGACACCATCTCGTTCGAAGGTGACAGCGTCACCCTCAACGGCGAGCCGCTGAAGTACGACAACAAGGGCATCTACGCCGGCCACCGCGGCCAGGGCGAAGGCGCCAACCTGCTGGTCGAGCACCTGCCGGGCCGCACCCACACCGTGCTGGAGACCGATTTCCCGCGCGGGCAGGGCGAGTGGACCGTGCCGGCTGGTAAATATCTGGTGATGGGCGACAATCGCGACAACAGCGACGACGGCCGGTTCTGGGGCCTGCTGCCGGAAGAGAACCTGCGCGGCAAGGCCTTCCTGATCTGGCTGAACTGCTCGGGGTGGTTCTGCAAGGACGGCTTCGAACCGTCGCGTATCGGTTCGGGCATCAACTGAAACTGACTTCACATCCATTCGCGTATCTGGGGAGAAACGCCATGAAGAAGATGAACACGCAGCGCGGTATGACGTTGACCTCGTTCCTGGTCGTTCTGGCCGTGGTCGGGTTCTTCCTGTACATCGGCATGAAGCTGTTCCCGATGTACCAGGAGTACTACGCGGTGCGCTCGGCGATGAAGAGCCTCGCGGCCGAGCCCAGCGTGGGCACGATGGCGCCGGCGCAGATCCAGGATCTGTTCTTCAGGCGGCTGTACATCAACTACTCGGACAACGTGAAGCCGGCCAACGTCAAGTTCGCCCGACGCGACGGCGGCTGGACCCTTACCGTCAACTACGAAGTGCGCCGCCCACTGGTCGGCAACCTGGACGTGGTTGGCAAGTTTGAATCGACCCAGGATCTGACCCGTAGCGGTGCCCAATAAACCTTTCCAACGTGGTGACCTGATCGGTCACGTTTTCCGCGACCCGGCCCTGCTGAAGCAGGCGCTGACCCATCGCAGTGCCGGTGCGCCACACAACGAGCGCCTGGAATTCCTCGGCGACAGCATCGTCAACCAGATGGTGGCCGAGGCCCTGTACCTGCGCTGGCCCAAGGCCGACGAGGGCGCGCTGACCCGCGCCCGCGCCGCACTGGTGCGGGAAGAGGCGCTGGCGGTGATCGCCCGCACCCTGCAGCTGGGCGACCGGCTGATCCTGGGCGCCGGCGAGATGAAGTCCGGCGGCCACCGCCGCGACTCGATCCTGGCCGATGCCATGGAAGCGGTGGTGGCGGCGATCTACCTGGATGGCGGCTTCGAGGCCTGCCGGGCGGTGGTCCTGCCCTGGTTCAGCGCCTCGATGGAGGCGCTGCCGGCTACCGGGCGCCCGGAAAAGGACCCCAAGACCCGCCTGCAGGAATGGCTGCAGGCCCGACAGAAGGCGTTGCCGCAGTACGAACTGGTGTCAGAATCCGGTGACGACCACGCCAAGCACTTCCGGGTACGCTGCAACGTAGCCGACCCCACCGCCAGCATCGAGGGCGAAGGCTCCTCGCGGCGGATTGCCGAACAACAGGCGGCTGCGGCCGTCCTTGAACAACTGGATTCCAAGTGAGCGAACAGATTCCCCATCATTGCGGCAGTGTGGCCGTCATCGGCCGCCCGAACGTGGGCAAGTCGACCCTGACCAACGCGCTGGTCGGCGCCAAGGTCAGCATCGTCTCCAACCGCCCGCAGACCACGCGCCATCGCCTGCTGGGCATCGCCACCTATCCCGAAGGCCAGCTGGTGCTGGTCGACACCCCGGGGCTGCACAAGGTGCAGAAGCGGGCCATGAACCGGGTGATGAACCGCGCTGCGCGCGGCTCGCTGGAAGGCGTGGATGCCGGCTTGCTGGTGATCGAAGCCGGTCGCTGGGACGAAGAGGACAGCCTGGCCTTCAACGTGCTGCGCGACGCCGGCGTGCCGGTGGTGCTGGTGGTCAACAAGATCGACCGCCTGAAGGACAAGGGCGCGCTGCTGCCGTTCCTGCAGGAAGTCACCAACGGGCGTGATTTCGCCGCCGTGCATCCCATTTCCGCGCAGAAGCGCAACGGCCTGGAAGCGCTGGTGCGCGACGTGCTGAAGCTGCTGCCGGAAGCCCCGCCGATGTTCGGCGAGGATGAGATCACCGACCGCAGCCAGCGTTTCCTGGCCGGCGAACTGGTGCGCGAGCAGCTGATGCGCCAGCTGGGCGAAGAACTGCCGTATGCCACCACGGTGGAAATCGAGCGCTTCACCGAAGACGGCAACCTGCTGCGCATCGGCGCGGTCATCTGGGTCGAGCGCGAAGGCCAGAAGGCCATCGTGATCGGCAAGGGCGGTGCCCGCCTGAAAGAAATCGGGGCCAAGTCGCGCCTGCAGATGGAGCGTCTGTTCGGGGCCAAGGTGTTCCTGGAAACCTGGGTGCGCGTGCGTGAAGGCTGGTCTGACGACGAGGCCGCACTGAAGGCCTTCGGCTACGAATAAGCCGTTGCGGTCGCTTCGATGCTGATCGAGGACGACACCGGGTTCGTGCTGCATGCACGGGCCTACCGCGAGACCAGCCTGCTGGTGGAGGTGCTGAGCGCGCAGCATGGCCGTATCGGCGTGCTGGCGCGCGGGGTGTCCACCGCGAAAGGGCAGGTGCTGCGCGCGGCCCTGCAGCCCCTGCAATGGATCCGCTTCAGCGCCCAGCAGCGTGGTGAGCTGGCGCAGCTGCGCGGTGCCGAGGCGCTGGATGCGGCGCCGCGGCTGGTGGGGCAGGCCATGCTGGCCGGTTTCTACCTGAGCGAACTGACCCTGCGCCTGGCACCGCGCCAGGACCCGCTGCCCGATCTCTATCTGGCCTACGGCGAAGCGCGCGCGCGGCTGGCGGTCGGTGCCGGTCTGGCCTGGACCCTGCGTCGTTTCGAGCGCGAACTGCTGGCCGCGCTGGGACTGGGCTTCGATCTGGAAACGGCCAGCGATGGGCAGCCGATCGATCCGGCGGCACGCTACGCACTGGACCCGCAGGAGGGTCCGCAGCGGCTGTTGAGCGTGCGTGACGGCGAGCGCAGTGCCGCTGCCACCGGTTCGGCGCTGTTGGCGTTGGGCGCCGACGAAGAGCCCGATGCAGCCGACCTGGCCAGCCTGCGCCTGCCCATGCGGCGGGTGCTGGCCCATCACCTGGGCGCACGCGGCCTGAAATCCTGGGAACTGCTGGAGCAGCTGTCCCCCCGCCGCTGAGAGGGGGGGGGGGGGCAGGGCTTGCAGCCCTGCACCCGCTACCGTCAACGTCAACGGCCGAAGCAACAGCAACAGCGGGCTATCCGTGGTATGGCGGGGTGGGTCCGGTTGAGGGGGGCGCTGCAAGTACGTCCCTGTAAGCTCGGTCGCCGCATCCATGCGGCTCACGCCCCCTCAACCGGACCCACCCCGCCTCCGACAGTTTTCCGCGATCTGTCGGAACGGCATATTGCTCTGGTAGGTGTCGACCTTGGTCGACACAATCTGTCAGATATCGAATTGTTTCTGGGGTCAGAGCCCGTTGCGCAGCAGCGGGATCCGACCCCGTGCAATTCCGTCAGATCGCGGGAACCTGTCGAAGGCGGGGCACTGTGGGTGTGCGGGGTGTGAGCCGCATGGATGCGGCGACCAAGGCTACATGGACGTACTTGCGCCGTCCCCGCACACCCACAGTGCCCCGCCAACCCACGGAATGCCCGCTTCGGCTGTTGCTTTGGCTTCAAGCAGGTGCAGGGCTGCAAGCCCTGCCGCCCCACCCACACCCTCAGTGCAGCAGGGAAGCTACCGCAGCGCGGAAACCCGCCTGGGCCTGCCCGGATTCGGGCGCATGGTGCAGCTGCCGCACGGCACGGCCCAGCCGGGCCGCCCCGACGAAGCCGCAGCTGGCCTGCAACCGGTGCAGCTGGCTGCGCAGCTGGCGCTCGTCGTGCTGGTCCACCGCCTGCTCGACCGCATCGCGCACCCCCGGCAACTCGGCCAGGAACAGTTCGCGCAGTGCAATCAGATGGTTGCGCTGGCCGTTCAGCGCCGCCAGGGCCGCGGTCTCATCCCAGTCTTCCACGGCCAGCTCCGCCGATGCGGGCGGCAGGGGCGTAGCGCCGGGACGGTTTACCAGCGCCCGGCGCACGGCCTTCAACAGTTGATCGCGGCCCAGCGGCTTCACCAGGGTGTCGCTGAAGCCGGCTTCACGCAGCCCGGCGTGGATGGAGGCATCGCCATCGGCGGTATGCGCCAGCGCCGGCGTGTCCGGGTGCGACAGGCGCAGCGCCTGCAGCAGCTGGGCGCCATTGCCATCGGGCAGGTTCACGTCGATCAGCCACAGGTCGTGCGCGCCGGGCTCGCCACGGGCCAGCGCGCTGGCAAGTGAGTCAGCGGTGTCCACATCGGCTGGTAACGTTTCCAACGCCGCCTTGAAAAAACCGCGGCTGATGATGTCGTCCTCGACAAGCAGGAAGCGGGGCCGGCTGGTCCGCGGGGTCGTCTGCATCAGGGCTGCCTCCATGTCAGCTGGGAACAATCATCAAGCACGGCGGCGGCGTGTGCAAGCGGCCATCGGCCTGCCCGGCCAGGATCTGCGACAATGTGCGCCCTTTTTTGCCCGCAGCCTGTCGCCACGTGGCCCGATCCCGTTCCCGCATCGACCGTACCCCCTTCCAGACCGAGATCCTCGACCTCAGCCATGATGGTCGCGGCGTCGCCCGCCGTGAAGGCGAGGGTGGCAAGGTCACCTTCATCAGCGGCGCCCTGCCTGGCGAAGTGGTGATGGCCGAACAGACCGCGCGCAGCCGTCATTTCGACGAGGCGCGCACGGTGGAAGTGCTGCAGGCCTCGCCGCAGCGCGTCACCCCCAAGTGCCCGCACTTCGGCACCTGTGCCGGCTGCGTGCTGCAGCACCTGGACGAAAGCCAGCAGATCGTGGCCAAGCAGCGCGTGCTGATGGACAACCTGGAGCGGATCGGCCACGTCACGCCGGGCACCGTGCTGCCGCCGCTGGTCGGCGACAGCTGGGGCTACCGCCGCAAGGGCCGCTTCTCGGTGCGCCGGGTGGAAAAGAAGGACAAGACCCTGGTCGGCTTCCGCGAACAGGACCCGCGCTTCGTGGCCGACCTGAGCCAGTGCCTGACCGTGATCCCGGAAATCGGCACCAAGGTCCAGGACCTGTCGACCTTCATTGAAGGCCTCGACGGCAAGCGCGACATCCCGCAGATCGAGTTCATCGGCGGCGACAACGCCATTGCCCTGACCGTGCGCCACCTGCAGCCGCTCAGCGACGCCGACCGCGCCGCCTGGGCCGCGTTCGGCCAGCAGCACGGGTTTGCCATCTACCTGCAGCCGGGCGGCCTGGACACCGTGCACCCGCTGGACGGGCAGGGCGTGCCGCTGTCGTTCCGGCTGGCGCCGTGGGACGTGGAACTGGCGTTCCGCCCGCTGGACTTCATCCAGGTCAATGCCAAGCTGAACGAGGCGATGATCGCCCGTGCGCTGGAACTGCTGGAGCCGGGCGCCGATGAGCGCGTGCTCGACCTGTTCTGCGGACTGGGCAATTTCACCCTGCCGCTGGCCCGCAAGGTGCGTGAAGTGGTGGGCGTGGAGGGCGATGCGGGCCTGGTCGCGCGCGCCCGTGAAAACGCAGAGCGCAACGGCCTGGCCAATGCCCAGTTCTTCAGCGCCGACCTGACCCAGGACCAGCGCGCCACCCCGTGGATGCGCCAGGGCTTCGACAAGCTGCTGCTGGATCCGCCGCGTTCGGGTGCCATCGAAGTGCTGCAGCAGCTGCCGCTGAAGCAGTTCAAGCGCATCGTCTACGTCAGCTGCCACCCCGGTTCGCTGGCGCGTGACGCGGGCTACCTGGTCAACGAACAGGGCTTCACCCTGGTCAGTGCCGGTGCCATGGACATGTTCCCGCACACCGCGCACGTGGAAAGCATCGCGGTGTTCGAAAAGCGCTGACACCGCGCGGGCACCGGCAATACCCCGGTGCCCGCTGCTGCATGTGGCGGCGCGTCGGCTACCGGGGCGCCGGCGCGCTGCGCCAGTGGCCATCCTCGCGGATGAACGCCAGCGTTTCGGTGCCTTCCTCATCGCCCACCCGGGCGGTGACCGCGCATTCGAATACCGCGCGCTCGTCGGGTACTTCGCAGTCGGCAACCTCCAGCACCTGTGCCTCGCGCACGGCCAGAATGAAACGTTCGCGTTGCTCGGCATTGCTTTCACGCGCTGCCACGGTCGCCAGGTGCGCGCGCAGCAGCGGCTGTACCTCGTCACGGCTGGGCGCGGGCATCGGCAACCGGCGCGGATCGGGCAGGGTCCACTGGCCATCCACCCAGGCCAGGTGCAGCAGGCGCGCCCCCGATTTCATGCCGGCACTGCCCACCACGATGCAGGTGGCGCTGTTGTCGGTGCTGCCCACCGCGCAGCTGCTCAGTGATTCCAGCGTGGGCCGGAACGCCATGGCGACGAGGCTGCTGCTGTCACTGCGCGGGCGCGCGGCGATCTGCTCGGCAATCGCCAGATCCATCGCGTCCTGCGCCTGCTGCAGGGTGGGCATGGAAGGGGCCTGTGCCAGGCACGCGCCGCTGGGCAGCAGCAGGGCCAGCGCCAACGGGCGCAGCGTGGAAAGGGGCAGTGTCATGGTTCAGCGATCCTTGCAGGGCGGCGCAGTGTAGTGCGGCGGCCGCGCGCCGGGTAGGCAGGTCGCCGCCGGCGGCCGCATACTTCGCGCATGGGCATTGAAATCGAACGCAAGTTTCTGGTGACCGGTGACGGTTGGCGCACCGCCGCGCATCGGGTCATTCCGATGGCGCAGGGCTATATCAACGACATGGGCGCACTGGATCGCGGCACACAAAACGCCTCGGTACGCGTGCGCATCGAAGGCGACCACGCCGCACTGAACCTGAAATCGCGCACCCTGGGGCACACCCGCCAGGAGTTCGATTACCCCATCCCGGTGGCCGATGCCCGCGATCTGCTGGCGCTGTGCGTGGGCGGACTGATCGACAAGCGTCGCCACTTGGTTGAACACGCGGGGCTGACCTGGGAAGTGGACGAGTTCCTGGGCGACAACGCCGGCCTGGTGGTGGCCGAAGTGGAACTGGACAGCGCCGACCAGGCCATCGATCTGCCGGCGTGGGTGGGCGCGGAAGTGACCGACGATGCGCGCTACTACAACGTCGCGCTGGCCAGTTGCCCCTATTCACAGTGGTGAAGCGCTGATTCTCCGGCAGCGCGTGGCAACGCCCCCCTTTTTCCACCGCGGGGCGGCCCCATCTTCGGGGCATGAGAATCGATATCTACTCCGATGTGGTCTGTCCCTGGTGCTGGATCGGCAAGCACCGTTTCCAGCAGGGCGTGCAGTTGCTGGGTGCCGATGCGCCCGCACTGGACATCCACTGGCAGCCGTTCCAGCTTGATCCCGACGCCGATGCCACCCCGGTGCCGCTGCGCCAGGCCTATGCGCGCAAGTTCGGCGGTGCCGAGCGCACCGAGCAGATCCTGGGCCAGACCCAGTCCACCGCGCAGGCCGAGGGCCTGCCCATGGACTTCGGCCAGGGCCAGGTGCGGGTGACCACGCTGCCCGCGCACCGCCTGCTGTGGCTGGCCGGCGAACACGGCGTGCAGGATGCGGTGGGCGAAGCGCTGTTCCGCGCCCACTTCGAGCACGGCCAGAACCTGGCCGACCCCGCCGTACTGGTGAAGGCCGGTGCGGCCGGTGGGCTGGCCGCAACCGAGATCGAGCAGATGCTGGCCTCCGATCGCGGCCTGGCGCAGGTGCAGGCCAAGCTGGCCGATGCACAGGCGCTGGGCATCTCCTCGGTGCCCACCTTCGTGATCGATGGCCGCTGGGCGATTTCCGGCGCACAGCCGCCGGAAGCGTTCGCCCAGGCGCTGCGCCAGATCGCCGCCGAGCAGGGTGTATCGCCCGCCGCCGCGGCTGACGACGCCTGCGGCGCGGACGGCTGCACGGTGTAAGCCGCGCGGGATCCGACCCCGGGGTCGGATCCCCGCAGGGGCTCTGACCCCATTCCCGACCCCGCGTCCGTGTTCAGCCGAACACTGCGTCCATCGGCCGGTTCTGCGACAATGCGGCACTGCGCCATGCGGGCGCCTGTTGTGGAGATCGACCCATGCTGCTGATCGGCGTTGCCGGCACTGAACTGACCGCCCAGGAACGCGACTGGCTGCAGCACGATGCCGTGGCCGGGGTGGTGCTGTTCAAGCGCAACTTCGCCTCGCGCCAGCAGGTGACCGATCTGACCGCCGCCATCCGCGCCGCCGCGCCGCGTCCGCAGTTGCTGTGCGTGGACCAGGAAGGCGGCCGCGTGCAGCGCTTCCGCGAGGGCTACAGCGAACTGCCGCCGCTGCAGGACATTGGTGCGCTGTACGCGCGCGATCCGCAGCAAGCCTTGGCGCTGGCCGAACAGCACGCCTGGCTGATGGCCAGTGAGGTGCGCGCCAGCGGCCTGGACCTCAGCTTCGCCCCGGTGGTCGACCTGGCCCGTGGCAACCGCGCGATCGGCAACCGCGCCTTCAGCGAAGACCCGCAGGTGGTCGCCGCCTTCACTGCCGCCTATGTGCGCGGCATGCATGCGGTGGGCATGGCCGCCACGCTCAAGCATTTCCCCGGCCATGGCACCGTGCTGGAAGACACCCACGTCGATACCGCCATCGATCCGCGCGCGCTGGACGAACTGCGCACGCAGGACCTGGTGCCGTTCGGCGCCGGCATTGCCGCCGGTGCCGATGCGGTGATGATGGCCCACGTGATCTACCCGCAGGTGGCGCCGGAGCCGGCCGGCTATTCGCCGCGCTGGATCCAGGACATCCTGCGCGGTGAGCTGGGCTTCCGCGGCGTGGTGTTCTCCGATGACATCGGCATGGCCGCCTCGCACAGTGCCGGTGGCGTGCCGGCGCGCGTACATGCGCACCTCGATGCCGGCTGCGACGTGGTGCTGGTCTGCCACCCCGAGCTGGTCGATGAAGCCCTGCACGCCGTGCAGGGCCGTTCACTCAATACCGCCGCGCTGCTGGGCCTGCTTGGCCGCGGCGCACTTGGCTGGGACGGCCTGCTGGCCGATGCCCGCCATGGCTCCACCCAATCCCATCTGCTGCAAACCCTTGGAAGAACTGTCTGATGCCGAACCTCACCATTTCCCAGGCCCTGGCCCAGGCTGACCTGCTGGTCGACCGCCCCACCATCGACAAGGCCATTGCCAGCATCGCCGACGCCATCGCGCGCGACTACAAGGGCGAGGTGCCGCTGTTCCTGTCCATCATGCACGGCGCGCTGCCGTTCGCCGGCCAGCTGGCGCTGGAACTGGGCGCGCGCGGCCAGGACGTGCAGTTCGATTACCTGCACGCCACCCGCTACCGCGGTGAAACCACCGGCGGCGACCTGGTCTGGAAGCACAAGCCGGCCACCTCGCTGTTCGGCCGCCGCGTGCTGCTGGTGGACGACATCCTGGACGAGGGCTACACCCTGCAGGGCGTGCGCACCTGGTGCCTGGAACAGGGCGCCACCGATGTGCGCATCGCCGCCATGACCGTGAAGAAGCATGACCGCGCACTGGCCGATGTCAGCGCCGACTATGCTGGCATCGAGCTGCCCGACCGTTACGTGTTCGGCTTCGGCATGGACGTGAACGAGACCCTGCGCTGCGTGCCGGCCATCTATGCCATGAAGGAGTGACGGCGCGGCCGCTCGCGGCCGGTCCCACCCTGTCGCCGGCGCCCTCGGGTGCCGGCGTTCGTCTTTTTCTGGAGTGATTCCCATGCAACAGATTGCCCTGGCCGTGATCGGCGGTACCGGTGTCTACAACCTGGCCAAGCTGGATGACGTGCAGACCCACGAGGTCGAGACCCGCTTTGGTCGTCCGTCGGGCCCGGTGCGCGTCGGCACCCTGCTGGGCCACCGCGTGGCCTTCCTGGCGCGCCATGGCGAGGGCCATTCGCTGCCGCCGCACAAGATCAATTACCGCGCCAACCTGGCCGCGCTGCAGCAGATCGGCGCGCAGCGGGTGCTGGCGCTGAACACGGTGGGCGGCATCGGCGATGACTTCGGACCGCGCGTGCTGGCCTGTCCGGACCAGGTAATCGATTACACGTGGGGTCGTATCAGCACGATCTGCGAAGAAGACGGCACCGACGTGGTCCACGTCGACTTCGGTCATCCGTACACGCCGATGCTGCGCAGCAAGATCCTGGCGGCGGCGAAGGTGACCGGCGTGAAGGTGCACGACGGCGGCTGCTACGGCGCCACCCAGGGCCCGCGTCTGGAAACCATTGCCGAAATCGCCCGCATGCGCCGCGACGGCTGCGATCTGGTCGGCATGACCGGCATGCCCGAAGCCGCGCTGGCGCGGGAGCTGGGGCTGGATTACGCCTGCCTGGCGATCGTGGCCAACTGGGCCGCCGGCTGTGGCGACGGCGAGGAGATCACCATGGCCGAAGTGCTGGCAAACGTGCAGGCCGCCAGCAACGGACTTCCGGAACTGGTAGGCGAATTGGCACGGGGGTGATTGTCATCCTCGGGCAAGCTTTGCATACTCAGCCGGTACGCGGGTTCAGCGTACACCACCCATTCATTGCAAAGGTCTCGCATTAACATGCCGAACGGTACCGTCAAGTGGTTCAACGACGCCAAGGGATTTGGCTTCATCTCGCCGGAGGATGGCAGCGCCGACGTGTTCGCGCACTTCTCCGCCATCAACTCCAAGGGCTTCCGCAGCCTGCAGGAAGGCCAGCGTGTCACCTATGACGTGACCCAGGGCCCGAAGGGTGCCCAGGCTTCGAACATTACGCCGGCCGAGTGATCCACTCGACAGTGCGTTGAAAACCCCGCTCCGGCGGGGTTTTTTTTTGCGCACTGCGGCCACGATGCGCTGCGCGCGCGGTGGCTGCCGCTCCATTCCGATCACGCCTCGGGCACAATGCGGGCATGACGGAACGACTGCGCATTGCCGTGATCGGCTACGGCACCGCTGGCCAGGCATTGGCCATCCTGCTCACCCGTGATGGCCACGAGGTGGAGATCTTCGAACGCGTGCCCACGCCCGGCCCGGTGGGTGCCGGCTTCCTGCTGCAGCCCAGCGGCCTGCAGGTGCTGTGGC
The DNA here is from genome assembly GCF_056393165.1 of Stenotrophomonas sp. Steno-C17. Lineage (NCBI taxonomy): Bacteria > Pseudomonadati > Pseudomonadota > Gammaproteobacteria > Lysobacterales > Lysobacteraceae > Stenotrophomonas > Stenotrophomonas sp. Steno-C17. Next base: position 21,165 of record NZ_JBWJPD010000012.1, on the reverse strand, counting down.
AGATGGGCCTGCTCGATGCGGTGCGCGCCCATGCCGCGCCGGTGCACCGCCTGTATGGCGATACGCCCTGCGAGCGTGCGGTGATGGACATGGGGTATGCCGGACTGGATGCCCGCCTGCACGGGCTGGGCATGCAGCGCGGCGCCCTGTTCTCGTTGCTGGAGGAGGCGCGTGCAGGCGCCGGCCACCTGCACGTGGGCACCGCCATCGAGGCGGTGGACAGCGCGCAAGGGCGCGTACGCGATGCGCAGGGGCGCTGGCACGGCCCGTTCGACCTGGTGGTCGCCGCCGACGGCGCAGCGTCCACCCTGCGCGGCACCGTCGAAGGCGGCACGGCGCTGGACCGGGTGTACCCGTGGGGCGCGCTGTGGTGCCTGCTGCCCGCCGAGGACTGGCCGCACATGCAGGAACTGCGGCAGCGCTACGTGGCGGCGCGCAAGATGATCGGACTGCTGCCGGTGGGCACCCGTCCCGGCGATGACACCCCCCGCCTGAGCTTCTTCTGGAGCCTGCCGCGTGATGATTTCGAGCGCTGGCAGCAGGACGGCATGGCGCCCTGGCTGCAGGAACTGCACGCGCTGTGGCCACAGGCCAGCGCGCGCTTCGCGCACCTGGTCGATGCCGGCCAGCTGGCACGCGCGGTGTACCGCGATGCGGTGATGAAGCGCTGGCACCATGGCCGCCTGGTGCTGGCCGGTGATGCCGCACATTCGATGAGCCCGCAGTTGGGGCAGGGCGTGAACATGGCCCTGATCGACGCACTGGCGCTGCGCGATGCGCTGCGCAGCCACCGTGGCGAAGCGGCGCTGCAGGCCTACCAGGCACAGCGGCGCGCGCATGTGGCGGTGTACCAGCGCTGGAGCCGCTGGCTGACGCCGCTGTTCCAGTCCAATGGCGATCTCTGGGCGCATGCACGCGATGTGCTGCTGGGCCCGATGGGGCGCATGCCGGGCGGGCGCGGGCACATGCTGCGCGTGCTGAGCGGTACCCAGCACGGTTGGTTCGGCAAACTGCCGCTGGACGCCGCCTTCATCGCCGCGCTGGCGGCAGCGCCCGCCCACACCGCATCGAGCACCGTGGTCGTGCCCGCTGTGAACGTGCCCGTCACGTGAAATAACGAACACCTCACCGCAGGTGTGCGAGAACAGGGTTGCACGCGCACGCCGCGTCGCCCGTTTTCCTTTCCGTGATCGAACACTCCGTGATCGAACTTCGCGCATGGCCCGGGCGGCCGCGCCGTCGCGGCCTGCTGCGGCCCGGATGCGCCGCCTGTTCGAAGGAGGATGCCATGTTGTTCGCGGTCCACGAGCTGGAATCGGAAATCTGCAAACTGCGCGGTCTGCTGCAGATGCTGCACGAGGACCAGCCCGACGTGCTGGAGGATGTCTTTGAATTCCACGTGGGCAGCCTGATCAGCCACGCGGGCGCCGAACACCATGGCTACATCCGCACCTGTGCGCAGGAAATGCTTGCCGCCGTGCGCGCGCTGCCGCGGCACGCAGGCAGCAGCGAACCCACGTTTCGACTGATGCCGGACATGCTGGCCCGCCCGGCCTGATCCTAGCGGGCAGGCAGCGGCACCAGGGCGCCCTCGACGCAGGCGATGCGCTGTTCATCGCGTGCTGGCGGCACGACGACGCCAGCGGTGAATGCGGAGAATGCCGGCAGCACGCTGACCCCGGGGCGCAGCCAGAACGCCGGAAAGCGGCGGCGCAGCGCCGGCAGGGCGATCTGCGGATGCACGTGACCGGCAATGACGCAGGCAGCGGGCTCGGGCTCTGGTTCGTGGCGCAGCACGATGTCGCCCATCCGCACCTGCGCGTGCAGCTGCACCTGCAGTGCGGCTGCACTGAGCTGGCGGTCATGGTTGCCGCGGATTACATGCACGTCCAGAGCGTAATGCTGCTCGCGCCAGGCCAGCCATTGCGCCTGCCACACGCTGCGGTGCAGCGGGCCATGCAGCATGTCACCGAGGATCCATAGTTCGCGGCATGCATGTTGCTGCACAAGCACCTGCAGTCGTTGCAGGTCGGTCTGGGTGCCGCCCGAGGGCAGCGAGATGCCCGCGCGGCGGAACACATCGGCCTTGCCCAGGTGCAGGTCGGCAACCAGCAGCGCCTGGCGGGCCGGCCACAACAGTGCACGCGCGCCCAGCATGCGCAGCGTTTCACCGGCCAGTTGCAGGGGCAGTTCAGCGTTGATGGCGGCGTTCCAGCTGTTGCGCAGCGCGTTGTACGCGCGTGCGCCAGTCTTCGTTGCTGAACTGCCCACGCAGGCGCTCGGCCCACAGCGGAAAACCCAGCGGTGTGAGTGATGCCGGTTGCTGCAGTGAGATGGTCTGCCGGCTGATGCGTGCCAGCGTCTGCTGCAGGCCGGGCAGATCCAGGGCGTCCCGCAGCACTTCCTGTTCGGCCAGCGCCAGCAGCAGGTGTTCCGGATCGTGCTGGCGCAGTACGTCGTACAGCAGGCCCGCCGAGGCCTGCAACTGGCGCAGCGAGCGCGGCATGCCACCGGGCAGGCTGGGCACCAGCAGTCCGGCCACGCGTGCGATGCCGCGGAACTGGCGGCGCGCCAGCTCGCCCAGATTCACCGCCGCACGCAGGTCATCCAGCAGCCCGTCGGCGCTGAACAAGGCCTGCCAGCCCTGCGCATCCAGAGCGATCGGTTGCGCCGGTGCCAGCACCAGGCCGTGATCGTTCACCGCATAGCCAATGCTGTTGCGCTGCTGCCGCGTGCAGCGTAGTGCCAGCAGCGCTGCCAGCGCTTCATGTACATGGCGCCCGGCAAAGGGGTAGACGAACAGGAACTGGCCCTCGCGGCGGCGCACGTCCTCCACCAGCAGCTGCGCCGGCGTGGGCTGCGCGGATACGCGTGACTGCAGCGCGAGCAGCGGCGCCAGCCACCGCGATTCGGCGCTGTCATCGGCCCCGGACAGCACCGCTGCCACGGCCTGGCCCAGCGGCATCGACAGGGGCAGCTGGCCGCCCTGCCAGCGCGGCACGCTGCCGTCGCCGCGGCCACGCGCCACCCGCACGTAGGCGGTCATGTCACGCAGCTGCACCAGCTCCAGCAGACGCCCGGCGAACTGGAAGCGGTCACCCGGGCGCAGCCGACTGGCGAACTGTTCTTCCACCGAGCCCAGGCCGCCGCCGCGCAGGAACTGCACGCGCACGCTGCCATCGCTGCTGATGGTGCCGATCGACAGGCGGTGCCGCAGGGCCTGGCGGCGATCGGGCACCCGGTAGGTGCCGGTGTCATCGATCACCACCTTGTGGAAATCCGGATACTGCGACAACGCCTGGCCACCCTGCACGATGAAGTCCAGCACGGCCTGCCACTGCGCAGCGCTCAGATCGGCAAAGGCGTGGGTGCGCCGTACCTGGGCCAGCAATGCATCGGCCTGGAAACCGCCGGCCAGCGCGCAGCTCACCGCATGCTGGGCCAGCACATCCAGTGAAAGTACGGGCGGCGGACGCGCTTCCACCACGCCCTCGCGCAGCGCGTTACGCACCGCCGCAAACTCCGCCACTTCCAGCGCGTGGCTGGGAATGCAGGTGATGCAGCCGCTGGCGCCGGGACGGTGGCGGGCACGGCCAGCGCGCTGGCGCAGGCGCGCCACGCCCTTGGGGCTGCCCAGTTGCAGCACCTGGTCCACTTCCGGGAAATCGACCCCCAGGTCCAGGCTGGAGGTGGCCACCACGCAGCGCAGCGTGCCGCCACGCAAGCCGTCTTCCACCTGCTGGCGCAGGGTCGGGTCCAGCGAGCCGTGGTGCAGGGCCAGCGTTGCAGCGTCCTCTGGCCACACCGCGGAAAGTGCCTGGTGCCACAGCTCGGCCTGGGCGCGGGTGTTGGTGAACAGCAGCGTGCTGCGTGCGTGCATGATGGCCTGCAGCACCCGTGGCAGCTGCGACAGGCCCAGGTGGCCCGCCCACGGAAAGCGCTCGCCCGGTTCGGGCAGCAGGGTCTGCACCTGCACCGGACGTTGCCGCGCGCCTTCCACCACCGGCGCTGCGGGTCGGTCGGGCAGCAGCACCTGTCGCGCCTGCGGCAGGTTGCCCAGGGTGGCCGACAGCCCCCACAGCTGCAGCGCGGGGGTGCTGTCGCGCAGTCGCGCCAGGTTCAACTGCAGCAGCACGCCACGCTTGTTGCCCAGCAGCTCGTGCCATTCGTCCACCACCACGCAGCGCAGCTGGCGCATGCGCGGCAGGGTGTCGGGGTAGCTCAGCAACAGCGCCAACGATTCCGGCGTGGTCACCAGTACATCCACCCGGCCTTCGCGGGCCTGGCGACGCTCGCGGCTGCTGGCATCGCCGGTGCGCAGGCCCACTTTCCAGCCCAGTCCAATGCCATCGATGGCCGCCTGCAGCGCGCGCGCGGTATCGCTGGCCAGTGCCCGCAGCGGCGTGATCCACACCACCTGCAACGGGCGCACGGCGTTGGCCCGTGCCGGTGCAGGCGGTGGATCGATCAGCGCCTGCAGCAGGGGACCGCCGAACATCGCCAGCGTCTTGCCACTGCCGGTTGGCGTGTGCAGCAGACCGGATTCGCCTGCCAGGTAGTGTCGCCACATCGCGCGCTGGAACGGCAGCGGGCGCCAGCCGCGCGACGCGAACCACGCCTGCAGGCGCTGCAGGGCCTGTGCCCGGGTCATCGCGCCAGTGCCTGCAGGGTGTGCAGCTGGTCGGCCTCGCTGGCGGGCTTGTCATGGCGCCAGCGCAGGATGCGTGGAAAGCGCACGGCGATACCCGACTTGTGACGGTTGCTGCGGTTCACTGCTTCGAACCCCAGCTCGAACACCTGCACGGCGTCGACACTGCGCACGGGCCCGAAGCGCTCGCGCGTGTGCGCGCGAATCCAGCGGTCCAGCGTCAGGATTTCCTTGTCGTCCAGGCCCGAATAGGCCTTGGCCACCGGCACCAGCGTTTCACCGTCCCACACGCCAAAGGTGTAATCGGTGTACAGCGTGCTGCGCCGGCCGTGGCCAGCCTGTGCATACAGCAATACCGCGTCGATGGTGAGCGGGTCGATCTTCCATTTCCACCAGTCGCCGCGCCGGCGCCCCGCCTGGTAGACCGAATCGCGGCGCTTGATCATCAGGCCTTCCACGCCCCGCTCGCGGGCGGCCGCGCGCAGGCGCGCCGCATCGTCCCAATCGTCGGCAGCTACCTGCGGCGACATCTGCAGGCGCGGATCGGCCAGTGCACCGAGCAGCTGCGCCAGTTGCGCGCGCCGCTCGTGCAGGGGCAGCTCGCGCAGATCCCGGCCATCGTGTTCCAGCAGGTCGTAGGCCAACACGCGCACCGGGGTATTGCGCAGGGTGGCCGCGCCGGGTTTGCGGCGCTGGATGCGGGTCTGCAATGCAGTGAAGGGGCGCGGCAGGTCATCGGCGGTATCCCAGGCCAGCAGCTCGCCGTCGATCACGCAGCCGTCGGGCAGGGCGGCGGCGGCCTGCTCGATCTCCGGAAAACGGCCATCCAGCCGTTCTTCGCCGCGCGACCACAACGCCACCTCGCCGCTTCGGCGCAGCAGCTGCAGGCGGATGCCATCCCACTTCCATTCCAGCAGCCAGTCCTGCAGCGCGCCCAGCCGCTCGGCCGGCGCGCCTTCCAGCGGCGAGGCCAGGAAGAACGGGTAGGGTTGCTGGCGATCGCTGGGCAGTTCCTCCGCCGACAGCAGCCGTGACATCGCGGTGGGCGAGGGCACCCACTCACCCAGCATGCGCTGGGCGATGCGCGCGATATCCAGCCCCGACCATTCGGCCAGCGCCTGCTGCACCAATCGCTGCGATACGCCAACACGCAGTGCGCCGGTCAGCAGCTTGTTGAAGACCAGGCGTTCGGCGGCGGGAAGCTGCTGCCAGCCCTGCAGTACCGCGGCATGCCGCAGCGCTTCGTCCTGGTTGGCCACCGCCAGCAGGTGCTGCTCGATCCAGTCGGCCAGTGCGCGGTTCGGGGCGGGCGTGGCCGGATCATCCAGCAGCAGGGTCAGCGTCTCCGCCAGATCGCCCACCTGCGCATAGCTGTCGTCCACCAGCCACGGCGGAAGCGCGGACGCCTCGGCAATCCAGCGCCGCAGTTCACCGCTGGCCGCCACCTTGCGGCGCGCGCCGCCCACCTTGCCGCCGCTCAGCAGGTACACCGCCCACGCGGCATCATGCGGGCGCGCCGTGCGGAAGTAATCGACCAGCGCCGCACGCTTGTCCAGCGTTGCGGTGCTGCGGTCCAGGCGCTGGTAGAGCGCGGCGAAGGCCTTCATTCCTCGGCCCCGAAGTCGGTACGGAAAGCTTCGGCGGCGACACCGCGCTCGCGCAGGAACGGAATCAGCGCATCGGTGTTGCCGTGGGTGGCGATGATGCGGCGTGCGCCGGTCTGTTCGATGGTCTGCAGCAGCGCCGGCCAATCAGCGTGGTCGGAAATGACGAAGCCGCGATCGACGTTGCGCCGGCGCCGGTTGCCGCGCAGGTGCATCCACCCCGAAGCGAAACCCAACTGGTGGCGGCCAAAACGACGCAGCCACGGCGTGCCGGCTGCCGAGGGTGGGGCCAGTATCAGCTGGCCGGCCGCATCGGGTGTGCGCCCCTGTTCGGATACGGTCACGGTGTCCAGCATGTCCACGCCGGCCTGGCGGTACACCGCCACGCCGTTGGCGATGGCGCCGTGCAGCCAGGCCGGTTGGTCGTCCAGGGGCAGCAGTTCGGCCAGCACGCGTTGGGCCTTGCCCAGGGCATAGCACAGCAGCACCGCCGCTTCCCCGCGCGCGGCGCATTCGCGGCGCCAGGCCACGATGTCGGCGGCGACATCGGCGGTGTGCGGCCAGCGATAGATCGGCAGGGCGAAGGTGGCTTCGCTGATGAAGGTATCGCAGGGCACGACTTCGAACGGCGTGCAGGTGGGATCGTGCTGGCGCTTGTAGTCGCCCGAGGCCACCCAGACCTGGCGGCCATCATCGATGCGCACCTGCGTCGACCCCAGCACGTGCCCCGCCGGGTGCAGCGATACCTGCACCCGGCCCAGCGTAAAAGCCGTTCCTTCGTCATGCGCGTGCAGGGGCACATCGCCCAGCCGCCAGCGCAGGATCGGCACGCTGCCGGTGCTGCAGTGGTATTCGCCCATGCCCGGGCGCGCATGGTCGCCGTGGCCGTGGGTGATGACCGCGCGTGGCACCGGCCGCCACGGGTCGATGTGGAAATCGCCCGCCGCGCAGTACAGGCCTTCTGGCCGCAATACCACCAGATCTTCGTTGTCGCTCATGTGGCCACTCTGGCGTGGCGCTCGTGCAGGCGGTGAGAACCGGGCTGAACACGGGCTGGCCAGGCGATGCGGCACAATCGATGTGCTCCTTTTCCGCAACGGGAAGCAATGGATGAACGGACCGGGCTTCAGCAGCAACGTTCCCTACGAAACGCATGTGGTGCTGAACCAGCCGCCACCGTTCGCAGGGCGCCAGTTATGGACCGACGACGTCGCGCTGGTCGAGGCGGTGCAGCGCGAGGGTGGGGGCGCGTTCGCATCGCGGTTGGCGGTGTACGGCGCACTGGCCGGCGACGAGCTGTATCGACTGGGCTTCGATGCGAACCGTGATCGCCCGCGGCTGCGCACGCACGATGCGCAGGGGCATCGCATCGATCTGGTGGAATTCCACCCCGCCTACCACCAGCTGATGGGCGCGGCCAAGCAGCACGGCGTGGCCGGGCTTTCCTGGCACGAACCGCAACCGGGCGCACACGTGGCGCGTGCCGCGTTGAGCTACCTGCACCACCAGGCCGAAGCGGGCACCAGCTGCCCGCTGACCATGACCCACGCCGCGGTGGCGGTGCTGCGCTCGCAGCCGCACCTGGCCGAATGGGCACGCAAGGCGGCCGCGCCGGTTTACGATTCGCGCGATGTGCCGGTGGCCGACAAGGCCGGCATCACCCTGGGCATGGGCATGACCGAAAAGCAGGGCGGGTCGGATGTGCGTGCCAACAGCACCCGCGCCGAACCGCTCGATGGCGAGCGTTATCGCCTGTCGGGGCACAAATGGTTCTTCTCCGCGCCGATGAGCGACGGCTTCCTGGTGCTGGCGCAGGCGCCCGGTGGGCTGACCTGCCTGCTGATGCCGCGCCGTCTGGCCGATGGCGATCGCAACGCGTTCCGGCTGATGCGGCTGAAGGACAAGCTGGGCGACTGGGCCAATGCGTCCAGCGAAGTGGAATTCTGCGGCGCCCAGGCCTGGCGCGTGGGCGAGGAAGGGCGCGGGGTCGCCACCATCATCGGCATGGTGATGATGACCCGGCTGGACTGCATGCTGGGCGCAGCGGCGGAAATGCGCATGGCGCTGGCCCAGGCCCTGCACCATGCGCGCCATCGCCGCGCGTTCGGCAAGCCGCTGGTGGAACACGCGCTGATGACCAACGTGCTGGCCGACCTGGCGCTGGAATCGGAGGCGGCCACGGTGCTGGCGATGCGCATTGCGCGCGCGGTGGATCGGGCGGCCATTGATCCGGCCGAAGCGGCGCTGGCGCGGGTGGGGACGGCGCTGGGCAAGTACTGGCTGTGCAAGCGCGCCCCGGCCTTCGTCAACGAAGCGCAGGAATGCCTGGGCGGTGCCGGCTACGTGGAAGAGTCGATGCTGCCGCGCCTGTACCGGCAGGCACCGTTGAATTCGATCTGGGAAGGCAGCGGCAACATCCAGTGCCTGGACGTGCTGCGCGCGCTGGCGCGTGAGCCGGAAACCCTGGCCGCGCTGCAGCAGGAACTGCAGGCCGCAGCCGATGCCGATCTGCGCTATTCGCAGGCGCTGCAGCGCTGGGAAGAGGCCCCCTCGTTCGATGAAGGGCAGGCACGGGCGTTCTGCGAACGCACGGCATTGCTGCTGCAGGCATCAGTGCTGCTGCGCGCGGAAAGCCCGGTGGCCGATGCGTTCATCCGCAGCCGCCTGCTGGGCGAACACGGGCTGGCGCTGGGCACGTTGCCGCCCGGGCTGGACCTAGGCGGAATCCTGCTGCGCGCGCTGCCCTGACGTCGCCGGGCATGGCCCGGCGACGGTGTGGGGTCAGTGCTTGGCTTCTTCGTGGGCGGCGTTCGCCTTCGCGTCATCTGCGACATCGCGTGCCTTGTCGGCGACCTTCTGCGCGGCATCGGCCGTAGCATCGCTGGCGTGGGCAGCAGCATCGGTCGCCGCGGCCTTGGCCTGGTCGGCGGCGTTAGCGGTCGCATCCGCCGCCTTGTCCAGCGCCTGCTGGGTATCGGCAGCGGCCTGCTCGGAGGCGGCGGCGGTCTTGTCAGCGGCGTCGCGGGTGGCTTCGGCGGCCTTGTCCACCGCATCGCGCGCGGCGGCACCGGCGCTGTCGGCGGCCTGCGCGGCATCCTGGCGGGCCTGCTCGGCCTCCGGGCCCTTGCAGGCGGCCAGGGCCAGCACCAGCGAAGCGGCCAGCAGGGAAGTGGTCAGCGTGCGGATCTTCATGGCGGTCTCCGGTACAGCGATGGATGGGGACGCCAGCCTATTCAGGCCCCTGTGAAGGCCCGGTCGCGAGTTCATCGGCAGGATTCAGGCAAAGAAAAAGCCGCTGGCGAACCAGCGGCTTTTCCAGAACAGCGTGAAGAAAGAAGTTATTACTTCTTGGCTTCTTCAGCAGCGTCCTTGGCCTGCTCGGCGGTGGCTTCACCGGCCTTGGCAGCGTCGGCAGCAGCGCCGGCAGCAGCGTCGGTGGCAGCAGCGCCAGCCTGGGCAGCAGCGTCGGTCGAAGCGTCGGCAGCGGTGGCGGCGGTGTCAGCAGCCTGCTGGGCAGCGTCGGCGGTCTGGGCGCCGGCAGCGGCGGCCTGGTCGGCAGCAGCCTGGGCTTCGGTGGCGGCTTCGTTGGCCGAAGCAGCGGCGTCCTGGGCAGCTTCCTGCTTCGAGCAGGCGGCCAGGGCCAGGGCCAGGGACATAGCGACCAGCAGCTTGTTGATGCTCATTGTGTGAATCCTCGTCGTTAGATTAGGCAACGCGCAACTGCGCGCCGACAACATGATGACAAGCCAAGATTGGGTGTCAAGCGCTCCCGCATTCATTTTTGCGAAATCGCCGTTAATTCCTTTCAGATCAACTCGATGGCGATTGCGGTCGCTTCGCCGCCGCCGATGCACAGGGTAGCGATGCCGCGCTTGCCGCCGCGCGTGCGCAACGCGTTGACCAGGGTGACCACCAGGCGTGCGCCCGAGGCGCCGATCGGATGGCCCAGTGCGCAGGCACCGCCATTCACGTTGAGCTTGTCGTGGCTGATGCCCAGTTCGCGCATCGGCGCCATGGCCACCACCGCAAAGGCCTCGTTCACTTCGAACAGGTCGACCTGGTCCAGCGTCCAGCCGGTCTTCTCCAGCAGCGCGTGGATCGCACCGATCGGGGCGGTGGTGAACCACTCCGGTTCCTGCGAATGGGTGGCGTGGCCGACGATGCGCGCCAGCGGGGTGATGCCGCGCGCAGCCGCATCGTCTTCGGCCAGCAGGACCACGGCCGCAGCGCCGTCGGAAATGCTGGACGAACTGGCGGCGGTCACGCTGCCATCCTTCTTGAACGCCGGGCGCAGGGTCGGAATCTTGGCGATGTCCGAGCGGCCGGGCTGTTCGTCGCTGGCGAACTCGACCTCACCCTTGCGGGTGGCGACCTTCACCGCGACGATTTCGTCGGCGAATGCGCCATTGGCCTGCGCGGCCTGCGCACGGCGCACCGATTCGATGGAGTAGGCGTCCTGTTCCTCGCGGGTGAACTGGTACTTGTCCACCGCGCATTCGGCGAATTCGCCCATGGCCTTGCCGTCGTAGGCATTGACCAGGCCGTCGTGGGCCATGTGGTCCACCGCCTGGAAGTTGCCGAAACGGTTGCCGGTGCGCGAATTGGGCAGCATGTGCGGGGCGTTGGACATCGATTCCATGCCGCCGGCCACCACCACCTTGGCCGAACCGGCCTTGATCAGGTCGTGGCCCAGCATGATGGTCTTCATGCCCGAACCGCAGACCTTGTTCAGCGTGGTCGCACCGGCCGACAGCGGAATGCCGGCGGCGATGGCGGCCTGGCGGGCCGGGGCCTGGCCCAGGTTGGCCGACAGCACGCAGCCCATCAGGACTTCGGACACGTCGCTGGCCGGAACCCCGGACTGTTCAAGGGCGGCGGCGATGGCGGCCGCGCCGAGGGTCGGGGTGGGCACGCCGTTGAACTGGCCCAGGAAGGAGCCAATGGCAGTGCGCTTGGCGGCGGCGATGACGATGTTGGACATGGCAATCTCGTTGATGCGTGAGCAATGTTCGGAAAGGAGACGGCGGGCGTTGGAAGCGGCGCCATTTCCCGGCAGACTGCGTGGGGGTCGGCCCAGTATAGAGGGTCGGCGGTAGCTGCCGCTGGCAGCACTGGATGCCTGCAAGGGGTTGCGGCAGGCCAACGTTCATGGGAAGGAAACGATGGAACGTAAGACGATGGGCAGGTCGGTTCTGGCTTCGGCACTGGTGGCCGCGCTGAGCGCGTGTGGGGGGGGCGGTGGTGGCAGCAACGTGCGCATCGACCCGCCGCCCACCACGCCGCCGGTGACACCGCCGCCCACCACGACCAATCCCGCCAAACCGACCGAACCGGCGGTCAACGCGCATCTGGTGCAGACCAATGCCCTGGCGGCGCAGTCGGCGGGCCTGACCGGCCAGGGCGTGCGCATCGGCATCGTCGATTCCGGCGTCAAGCGCGACACCGCTGCACTCAACGGCCGCGTGGTGGCCAACCTCAACTACGTCGATCCGGCACGCAACAATCTCAACAACGATGACGTGGTCGGCCACGGCACGGCGGTGGCCAGCCTCGCGGCGGGCGCAAGCGTTGGCGCCTGGCCGGGCGGCATCGCCCCGGGCGCGCAGATCGTCTCGGCGCGCATCATTGCCGATACCTCGCCCACCGACGACGGCAGCGGCCAGGGCAACTCTTTCAGCGGCCCGCTGGGCGTGGCGGGCATCCACCAGGACCTGATCAGCTACGGCGTGAAGGTCATGAACAATTCCTGGGGCGGGCTGTACTGGACCGATCTGGCCACCACCGCGCAGGTCGCGGCCGAGTACCGTCCCTTCATCATGAGCAACGGCGGCCTGGTGGTGTTTGCATCGGGCAACGAAGGCCGTGACCAGCCCAGCAGCGTGGCGGCACTGCCCAGCCAGCGCGGCGTGGGCGGCTCGCTGCCGGCGGCCGATCTGGAAAAGGGTTGGCTGGTGGCCACCGCCATCGATCCCAACAAGCCCGGCGAACGCACCAGCTGGGCCAACGCCTGTGGCGATGCGGCGCGCTACTGCCTGACCGCACCGGGCAGCGCCGTGTTTCCCGAGCGCAACGGCAACGGCTACCAGTGGAACTACGGTACTTCGTTCGCCGCGCCGCTGGTGTCTGGCGCGGCCGCGCTGGTCTGGGAACGCTTCCCGTACTTCGACAACGATCTGGTGCGGCAGACCCTGCTGGGCACGGCCACCGACATCGGTGCGCCCGGCGTGGACGCGGTGTACGGCTACGGCCTGCTGAATGTCGGCAAGGCGGTGAACGGGCCGGGACGCTTCGACTGGGGCAACACCACCGTCAATGTCTCGCAGCTGGGCCTGGATTCGGTCTGGAGCAACAACATCAGTGGCAGTGGCGGCTTGATCAAACAGGGTGAAGGTTCGCTGGGCCTGTCCGGCACCAACACCTACACCGGCGACACCCGCATCGAGCGTGGCACGCTGGCGCTGCGCGACGGCGCTTCCATCACCTCCAACGTGGTGATCGTGGCGCAGGCAGTCAGCTCCAACGCGGCCGCATTGCAGTTCCGGACCGGCACGACCCGGGTCAAGGGCAACGTCGACAACGGCGCCGCCGTGATCGTGCGCGATGCCAACAGCACGGCCACCATCGAAGGCAATTACCTGCACCGCAATGGCGCGCGCCTGATGATCTCGCTGGGTTCCAACCCGCTTGCCATCACCGGGACGGCCACCCTGCAGGGCGGCGACGTGCATGTGTCCAGCGTGGTCAGCGGTTACGTACCGGCCAATGGCCGCAGCCAGACCGTGCTGCAGGCCGGGCAGGGCGTCACCGGTACGTTCAATGGGGTCAGCAACAGCCTCAATGCGGGCAGCCTGCTGGACGCTTCGCTCAGCTATGGCAGCAACGACGTTACCTTGAACATCAATCGGGTCAACGTGACCAGCGCGGCATCGGCGGCTGGCCTGGGCGCCAGTACGCAGGCCTCGGCCTCGCGCGTGGAACGTGCCTTCGAAGCGCTCGATGACGGTACCGAGGTCACCGGTCTGTTCACCCAGGGCGCGGGCGCGCTGCAGGGTGTGCAGGGCAACCAGGCACTGCAGCAGAGCCTGGACAGTCTGTCGGGCAAGGCGCATGCACTGGCCACGGCGGCCACCTTCGACAGCATCGATCTGGGCCGTCGCGCACTCTCCGCGCGCTTTGGCCAGGTGCAGGGCGCACCGCGCCTGGTCGGCGCCTGGCAGAACGCCCTGGGCGAAGTCGGCCAGGGCAGCTTCTCGGCCGGCGGTGCCGATACCCACGGCTGGATGATGGGGCAGGACACGGCGCTGGGCAGCAACGGCGTGCTGGGCTTTGCCTTCGGTGAAACGCGCAGCTTCGGCAACCGCGCCTGGGGCAGCGATCGTGGTCGTGACCGGCAGTCGCAGGCGCAGCTGTACGCCGGCTGGAATGCCGGTGGTGCGTATGCGCTGGGGCAGGTCGGTGCGGGCCAGTTCAACCGCGAGATCGATCGCCAGCTGCTGCTGGGCGCGGGCCAGTACGGGGTCAACGCCCGCTACGGTGGCAACTTCAGCACGGCCAGCGTGGAGGCCGGTTACCGCTTCGGCTGGGCCGGTGCGTCACTCACACCGTACCTGGGCGCAGACTACACCCGCGTGGACAGCGATCGCTTCAGCGAGCAGGGCGGGTTGGGCTTCGGCCTGCGCAGCGCAGGCGACGCCAGCAGTCGCAGCCAGGCGCTGGCCGGTGTGCGCGCAGAGCGCCAGTGGCGCCACTGGGCGCTGCGTGGCTATGCCGAATGGCAGCAGCAGTTGTCCAGCCAGGGCATGGATGCGCAGGCCAGCTTCGTCGGCATCGATGCCTGGGCGCCGATGGCCGGGTTGCAGCCGATGCGTTCGGGTGGCCTGCTGGGGTTGTCGGTGGAGTCGTGGCTGAGCCGCAACAGCCGGCTCAGCTTCGGTTACGACCAGCGCTTCGGTCCGCGTGGTGACCTGAGCCAGGTGGCCCTGCGCTACAGCGCCGCCTTCTGACGATGCGGCCAACGGCCATGCCCGGCGCGATGCCGGGCGTGGCCAGCGCGCGTCAGCCGCCGCGCAGGTTGCCCAGGCGCGGGGTGCTGCGGCCCAACGGCATCTTCAGCTTGCCGATGGACAGGATGCGCGCCTCGGCAATGCGGTCGGCGGCGCGCTGCGGCGCGATGTTCTCGCGCTGGGACAGCTCGAAGATGCGCGTCAGGTTGTGGTAGATGCTGCGGATCAGGCGCATCGCGCGTTCACGGTTGTAGCCGTCGATCTCCAGCGACACGTTCATCACGCCACCGGCGTTCACCGCGTAATCCGGTGCATACAGGATGCCGCGGGCATGCAGCTCATCGCCGATCTCCAGGCTGGACAGCTGGTTGTTGGCGGTGCCGCAGATGATCTTCGCCTTGATGCGCGGCAGGGTGTCGGCGTTGATCGCCCCTTCCAGCGCGCACGGCGCGAACACGTCGGCGTTCACTTCATGGATCTCGTCGGGCTTGACCGCCTCGGCGCCGAAATCGCTGACCGCACGGTCGACCAGCGCACTGTCCAGGTCGGTCACGTACAGCTTGGCGCCGCGGTCACGCAGCAGCTTCACCAGTTCCATGCCGATGTGGCCCAGGCCCTGCACGGCGATGCTGGTCTTGCCCACCTCTTCGTGCCCGAACTTGACCCGCAGCGAGGCCATCAGCGCCTGCAGCGCGCCATAGGCGGTGAACGGGGCCGGGTCGCCGGAACCGCCATGCACCTGGTGCACGCCGGTCACGAACTGGCTTTCCAGGTAGATGTTCTCCATGTCGTTCACATCGGTGCCGACGTCCTCGGCGGTGATGTAACGCCCGCCCAGCGAATCAACGTAACGGCCGAAGGCGCGGAACAGGACTTCGGTCTTGTCCACCTTCGGGTCGCCGATGATGACGGCCTTGCCGCCCCCCACGTTCAACCCGGCCAGTGCGTTCTTGTAGGTCATGGTGCGGCTCAGCCGCAGCACGTCGTTCAAGGCCTCGTCCGTGCTGGCGTAGGGGCGCATGCGCACGCCGCCCAGGGCAGGGCCCAGGGTGGTGTTGTGAATGGCGATGATCGCCTTCAGGCCGGCATCCTGGCTGTGGCAGAACACCACCTGCTCATGACCGGTGGTGGCGAGGGTTTCGAATAGCATGGCGTCTCCGATGGCGCGATCAGCGGCGAACTGCAGCGAACTGCCAATGAACGGTAGGGTCCCAAAACAAAAAAAGCGACGTCGTCATGGCTGGGGGACGGGTCGCGCGGCGCCATTCTAGTCCATTCGTCCGGCCGATGCCGTGCACGGCCGGGGCTGCGGCGTTAAAGAAGATGAAAGTGCGGCCGATGCTGCGACGACGGCAGGTCGCCGAATGGAACGAAGGCGCAGGTGCAGGCAGTGGCAGCAGCAGGGCAACAACACGGCGGGCGCCGGTGAGGCCGGCCTGGTGGCAAGCGATGGCGGACTGGCTGGCTGGGCGGCGGGCGGCCGCGCCCGTGCGCCGTGCCCCGGCACAGGCGCCGGCCCTGGCGGCACAGCCCAGCGAGACCCTGCCCGCCGATGGGTTGGCCGCACACCTGCAGCGCAGCCTGCATGCGCTGGCCCTGTCCCCGCACCTGGTCGGTGCGCCGGCGGGATCGGCCAGCTCGCCGCTGGCCGAAGCCGTGGATCGCGCCCTGCAGGACCGTGACTGGGCCACCCGGCAGTTGCCGCGCCGGCCGCAGCTGCTGCCGCAGCTGATCCAGACCGTGAACGACGATGCCGCCTCGGCACGGGTGATGGCGGCGATCATCGGCCAGGACCCGGTGCTGACCGGCAACCTGCTGCGCATTGCCAACAGCCCGGCCTACAAGGTGCACGAACGGCCGGTGGAAAGCCTGCAGCGCGCGGTGACCCTGGTCGGTACCGAGGGCGTGCGCCAGATCATCAGCGCCGTGCTTGTGCAGCCGGTCATGCAGGTGCAGTGCGAGGTCTTCCCGCAGTTCAGCAGCATCATCTGGGAGCATGCGCTGCTGGCCTCGCGCGCCGCCGCCGACCACGCCCGTACCGTCAGTTTCGGTGACGCCTTCGCCGCGCAGTGGCTGGGGTTGGTGCAGGGGCTGGGCGCGGCACTGGTGATGCGCCAGGTGCTGCACGAGGCACAGGGGCGCAGCGGCACGGTGGACGCAGCGCTGGCACTGGACCTGCTGCAGCGCTGGTCGTTGCCGCTGGCGCAGCGGGTGGCGGCGGCCTGGGACCTGCCCGAACCGGTGCACCAGGCGCTGGCCGCCGATGCGTCCGGCCCGCTGGCCGACAGCCTGCGGCTGGGCAGCGCCGCCGCAGCGGCCAGCCTGTTGTGCCGGCACGGCCATGGCAGCCAGGTGCGCATGCTGGCGCTGCTGGAACAGCTGCCATCGGCGCCACCGCATGCACTGCGCTGGATCTGGCGGCGGCTGCACGGGCGCGCGGTGGAAACCGTGGATGAAGCCGTGGCCGATGACAGTGCATCGCCCATGCCGTAAGGCCTACAGCTGCGATTCGAGCGGCAGCCAGCTGATCACCCGCGCGGTCCAGCGTTTGCCCAGTGAACTACCCGGCTCGCGCCCCACCCAGTGCGGTGGCGGCTGCCGTTCCAGCCAGCGCAGTTGGTTACCGGCATCCAACGCCAGCCACCAGCTGTGCTGCGGGTCGGCCAGCCGCAGGTATTCCTGGCGCAGGCGCGCGCCCAGCACGGGGTCGTCGAAGAGCACGCCCATTTCCGTGTTGAGGTAGGCCGAGCGCGGATCCAGGTTGAACGAGCCGACGAAGCCGCGCCGGTCGTCGACGATGAACGCCTTGGTGTGCAGGCTGGCGCCGCTGCTGCCGAACAGGCTGCTGTCGCCGGGTTCGCCCTGCGCCTTCAGTTCGTACACCTGCACGCCGGCCTGCAGCAGGGGCACCCGGTAGCCCATGTAGCCGCCGTGTACCGCGGCCACATCGTTGGCGGCCAGAGAATTGGTCACCACGCCAACCTGCGCACCGCGCGCGGCCATGGCCGAAAGCCCCTGCAGCCCTTCCGCGCCGGGGACGAAGTAGGGCGAGATCAGCAGCGCGGTGTGCCGGGTGCTCTGCAGCTGCGCCGCCAGGGCGGTGACCAGCCAGTCGCCGCGCGCATCGTCGCGGTGCTTCATCGGTGGGTCTGACAGGATCCGCACCTGCGCGCTCCAGTGCAGCGGTTCCGGGCCGGGCTGGCGCAGCGCGCGCGATGTCGCCACGCGCTGCAGGTACGGGCGGCTGCTGTCATGCAGCGCATCCCGATCGGACTGGCGCAGCAGCACGCGCAGCTGCGCCTGGTTGTAATGGGCCAGCGCGCTGATCGGGATCGCAGCGTCGCTGTTCCAGTACTCGTCGAAGATGCGGTTGGCCTGCTCCACGGCGGGGCCGGCGACCACCAGGTCCAGGTCCTGGAAGTTCACGTCATCGCGGGCGCTGAAGTACTCCTCGCCGATGTTGCGGCCGCCGACGATGGCAACGCGGCCGTCGGCGATCCAGCTCTTGTTGTGCATGCGGTGGTTCACGCTGAAGGCGCGCTGCACCAGCTCCAGCGTGCGGGCGATGCCGCTGCGGTTGCGGAACGGGTTGTACAGGCGGATCTCGATGTTCGGGTGCGCATCGAGCGCCAGCATCAGCGCGTCCTTGTCCTTGGCATTCATGTCATCCAGCAGCAGGCGCACGCGCACGCCGCGCTCGGCCGCGTCGTGCAGCGCCTTGGCCATCAGGTGGCCAACGCGGTCGTCGTGCCAGATGTAGTACTGCAGGTCCAGGCTGCGCCCGGCCTGTTCGGTGATGACCGCGCGCGCGGCGAAGGCATCCAGCCCATCGCTGAGGAAGGCCACGCCGGACTGGTTCGGGTGGGCGGCCAGCAGCGGCGCCAGCTGGCGATCGATGGCCGTCTGTGCCGGCTGCAGCGGCAGCACCTTCGAAGCGGATCCGCGCGCGCTGGGGGTGAGATGGTCGGCCAGCAGCAGGCCGGAAAGCACCAGCAACAGCAGGGCGGCGACAATGATGGCGACGACACGCAGCAGGCGTCGCCACAAGGGCGTGGGCGGGCTCATGCCGCCATGCTAGTAGATCCACGCCATGCGTGGATGGCGCTTCATGGGTTGCCCTTGGGGTCAGAGCCCTTGCCTGCGGCAAGGGATCCGACCCCGTGGCGGCCTGCGGCAAGGGATCCGACCCCGTGGCGGGCTCAGAACCGCTCGTCGCTGCCCAGGTAACGCCACTGCCCTGGCGGCAGCGGCCCCAGCGCCACGCGGCCGATGCGCAGCCTGCGCACGCCCGTCACCTGCAGGCCCGCAACGGTTACCGCGGCCCTCAGGCCTTTGGCGGTCAGCCCCTTGCCGGCAAAACGCAGGCGCTGCTCACTCTGCCAACTGACCTTGGCGCCACCGGCTTCCTGCTGCAGGCGCGCCAGCAGCCACGGGCCGCGCTCGGGGCCGCCTTCGGCCACTTCCACCAGGTATTCCTGCTCGGTGCGGCCCAGGTTGCGTTGCAGGTGGGCGAGGGTGGCCGGGTCCTGGCTGACCACCACCAGGCCGCTGTCGGCAGCCGGAAGCGAGGCCGCCAGCTGCAAGCCGTGGAAATGACGCTGCAGCGGACGGATGTCGCTGGCATCCAGCTCGCTGCGCGTGGCGCTGCTGACCAGCGCGCACAGCGTCTCGGCGGCCACGCCGGCCGGCTTGTGCAGCAGCATGCTGACCCGCTCGGCCTTGCTGTCATCGGCCTGTTCGGCCACGACCACGACCGCGTGCTCATCGACCGGGCGCTGCGGCTGCTCGACCACCTCGCCATCGACCGTGACCCAGCCGCCCTCGATGTAGCGGCGTGCTTCGCCACGTGGGATGCCGAGCTGGGCGGACAGGCGTTTGTCGAGGCGGATCGGTTCCATGGCAGGCAGGTCGGTCAGGGGCGCGCAGTGTAGCTGCTGTGGCCGGTCAGCGCTGGCTGCGGTTGGCCAGCTCGGTCAGGTACAGGCGGGTATCGAATTCCAGCTGCAGGTAGTCCGGTTCCATGTGCTGGCACAGCTGGTAGAAGGCCTTGTTGTGGTCGGCTTCCTTCAGGTGGGCCAGCTCATGCACCACGATCATGCGCAGGAACGCGGCCGGTGCCTGGCGGAACACGGTGGCGATGCGGATCTCGCGGCTGGCCTTCAGGCGGCTGCCATGCACGCGGGAAATGGCGGTGTGCGTGCCCAGCGCGTGCTTGATCACTTCCAGCGTGTTGTCGTAGCAGACCTTGTTGAGCGGCACCGACTTGCGCAGGTAGCGGTCCTTCAGCTCCTGGGTGTAGTCGTACAGCTGGCGGTCGCTGCGCACTTCGTGCGGGTCGGGGTAGCGCTGCTGCAGCCAGGGGCCGAGCTTGCCCTGGGCCAGCAGTTCGCTGACCTGGGCGACCAGGGGTTCGGGGTAGCCGGTGAGGTACTTCAGGACAGCCATGCAGGGGCGGCGGGGCGTCGGTAGAATGGGGCATCCAAGATTACACGCGGTACGCAACGACCATGGCAAAGCCCAACGCGCTGCAGGAACAATTGCTCAAGGCCGGCCTGGCCAAGAAGTCGCAGGCCAGCGCTGCCGCGCGCGAACAGGCCAAGGCCCGCCAGGGCAAGGCCGAATCGGCTTCGGCCGAGGTGCAGCGCGAAGCTGAACGCGCGCGCGCCGAGAAGGTCGAGCGCGACCGCGCACTGGCGGCCGAGCGCAATGCGCAGGCCAGGCAGGCTGAACAGAAGGCGCAGGCGCGGCAGATCATCACGGCCCATGCGGTGCCCCACAAGGGCGATGACGAATACCGATTCAGCGATGGCACGGCCATCCGCACCCTGCTGATCGATCCCAAGCTGCGCAAGGCGCTGTCGGTGGGCGTGCTGGTCATCGTGGCGCACGGCGACGGTTACGCCCTGCTGCCGCGTGCGGCCGCCGAGAAGGTGCGCGAGCGCGCGCCGGAAGCGATCATCGTCGACCACGGCCAGCCGGGCTCGACGGCCGAGATCTCCACCGGCAATGCCGAGGACGACGCGTACTACGCCCAGTTCCAGGTGCCCGACGACCTGGTCTGGTAAGGCGCGGCTGAACCGGTTGCCACGCCGCCGGGCATGACCCGGTGCGGTCGATTGCGGTTGCAGGTAGGGTCCCCATATCAGGGGCATACCTGACAGTTGCGGAGGTGAGCCATGGCCACCGGTTGGGCGGGAGACGGCGCGGTCCAGGACCAGATCGACGCCACCGTGGACGATGCGATTGCCCGCGCGCGGCGCCAGCTGCGCCAGGGCCCGGGTCTGGAGTACTGTGAGGAATGCGACGCGCCGATTCCCTTGGCGCGGCGCCAGGCCGTGCCAGGCGTGCGTCTGTGCGTGGCCTGCCAGCAGGCGCTGGACGACGAAGAACAGGCCCATGCCGGCTACAACAGGCGCGGCAGCAAGGACAGCCAGTTGCGGTGAGAGGGGTTTTGCAGGGCTGCGCCCTGCACCTGCTCAACGTCAACGTCAACGTCCAAAGCAAAAGCGGGCATTCCGTGGGATGGCGGGGCGGTGTCGGATTGCGGGGACGCCGCAAGTACGTCCCTGTAGGCTTGGCAGCCGCATCCATGCGGCTGACACCCCGCAATCCGACACCGCCCCACCTCTGACAGATTCCTGCGCTGTTGGTAGGTGTCGACCTCGGTCGACACAGTAGATCCACGCCATGCGTGGATGATCTCTGTCGTAATCGAAAATTTCGAATTGAATTCGAAACGCATCCACGCATGGCGTGGATCTACTGGCCATCGCGGCATGCGCGGCAGTTGGTAGGTGTCGACCTTGGTCGACACATCTGACAGATGGGGTTTTGCTGGGCTGCGCCCTGCACCCCTGTAGAGTCGAGCATGGCTCGACTGTAGAGTCGAGCCATGCTCGACTGAAGCAAC
>NZ_JBWJPD010000011.1:0-151012 GCF_056393165.1 Stenotrophomonas sp. Steno-C17 | reverse complement strand
CCCCTGAACGCCCTGCCCGCCCACGGGATATTGTCCTGGCGGACAACCTCCTTCGGCGAAAGCTGGGATTGCCCAGAACAGCACCAGCAGAAAAATCAAATATTTCATAACGATCACCTTGATCCTACAGAACGCTAACCGCCATTTGCATTCCCGTACTTATCAGAGCTTTGATTGGGCGCATTGATCAGACCATCCTTAGCCATCACAAATCGGAATTGAGTCGTGTAATTGAGAACATCTAATACTGAACGTACACAGGTGCGGTGCACGCCGTGTAAACAGCGCGACAGCCTTCTCCTCCTCCTTTCTTGCAAACACCACTCGCCAGTTCAACAGCCTTCTCAACGGTCTCCCCCCCACCGAAACTCGTCCCGCCCCTCCCAGAGGTCGGGACCACAGCAGCGACGCACTGATTCCTATAGGCAAACGAGGCGCGGCAACCCTGCCCGCCAGACTGGATACACTGACCTACCGCCTCGCCCTCAGCTTCAGATTTACTGCGCTTGCCGACAGCGACCCCCGACTTACCGTCGGGGGAAACAGAAATAGCCCCCCAAGTCTTGATCCACCGGCCTGTAGCACGAGGAGCAGTCGATGCACCTCCGCCAGCACCAGGAATGGGCGCGCAGCCCTGCACCCCTTGCCCACCGATCGGATACTGGCCGGCAGGGCAACCACCTTCAGCGAACACAGGTTCCTGAAGCACAGTGAGGGTTATCCCTCCCAAAACCAACCAAGCGCACAATCGTATTGTATGCCGTCTGACCATTACGCCCTCCATCCCGAACCTTTAGCACCAATAGTCATCAAGTTCACGGCGCCCCAGGCTTTTATCCATCTGCCACTGGGGCGCGCCGGATCGGGCGCCCCGCCGCTGCTTGGAATTGGCGCGCAGCCCTGAACACCTTGATCGGCTATCGGGTACTGCCCCTGGGGACAACCACCATCTGCCCTTACAAAGCCGGGCGCGACAAGGTCACCATCGCCAATGCCGCATAAAGAACCGCGTCTCCCACCCTCTGGCCGGTGCCACACTGCCACCATTCTGACCGGCGGCAGGAATGGGAGCACAGCCGCCTTCGCCCCGCTCTCCGATCGGGTACTGGCCTAAGGGGCAGCGACCCTACGCCGCCGCTGCTTCGACGGTCGCAGCGCAGATCAGCAGAAAGAATATCCACGGACTTTTGATCAATCGGAATACGCCCATCTGAACCAACGTTTCCTTGAATTGATCCTTCTCGCGTCACGCGACGACCGCAACCTCTTCGATAGATCTGTCACCAAGCCGACGATCCAAAACCAGCAACTCAATCCAATCGACCGAGCACAGCAGGCAGTCAGCCCTCCTGGAAGAACGGTCTTGTGCAATCCGAATGCACAAAGGTGCATTCCTGGCTTCCTGAGTTGCGGCAATCCTGCGTGGCCCTTTCGAACGCCTGCTCTTTGTTGGCACCCGCATTGAACATAGTCCCGTTATCGGGCCGGCCACTGCGAACGGACGCGTAACACTGATTGTAATAGGTGTACAACACCTTGCAGTCTTTCGCCCCCCAATGACCACATCGCTCGACCGCTTGACGTTCGGCAGAAGCCTTGACCTGATGACCGGTGGCTGCGCCTGCATCCCCGTTCATGGAACCCGCAACGGCTCCCCATGTCTTCACCCAATGACCGGGATTCTCCTCCGGGGCGCCTTGGCCAGCACCGGGGATCGGAGCGCAACCGCCGACCCCCTGATCGCCTATCGGGTACTGACCCGGAGGGCAGCGCCCTTCCGCAAAAGCCGAACTGACGTGCAGGCCGACCAGCAGGAAGAGCGCCAGGCAAAGATACTTCGGAAAGTCGTTTGCATTCATCAACACGCGTTCCTTGGAAGAACATCGCAACCGTTGACCGGCCACCCTACTCCGATGAGAGGAAAGGCTCCAAGAAAGCTTCGGGCTTCGCGAGCGATGCAATTGACAACTAAAACTTCTGAAGAAGCGGCTCCGTACAATCACTGTAGACGACCTCACACGCAACTCCGCCATCCGCAGCACAGTGGTGAAGTGCGGCTGAACCCGCCTCCTCTTTGGACCGCGCCCTCGTGGTGGACACCACCCCATCCTTGCCACTTCGCTTGCCATAGGCGTAGGCAGCGCACTGATTCTTATACGTCATCAAAACTCTGCAGTCGCCGGCTCCACCGGAAGCGCAGCGATGCTGAGCCTCCTTGGCCGCATCCGATTTCGTCAGCATGCCAACAACTTGAAGGATCGGCTACAGCCATCAGTGGGCTCGCTGGTTTCAGCTACGGGCTGACAAGCTTGCGGGCCATCCGAATCAATTGTCAAAAAAGTCGGGAACAGCACATGCCGAATACACCAGAATGCAGGTTTGTCCGCCCTACGCCAATTGGCAATCTCTCATTGAGTTCGCTTTTGCCTTCTCAAGACTGCCGGCGCCGGCTGCCCTCAGCACCCCTCCCCGGGTGCTGAGCTGTTCGATGGTAGGCCCCGCCAACGCTGCGCACTGGTTGTGATATGCAAGCAAAACCTGGCATTCCAGACCACCCAGTTTCCTGCATTCCGCAAGAGCGACGCTTCTTGCTTCGGCCTCGGTCCTCTTCGACTCCGCCACGCCAATCGCAGCTGTCCCTTGGCGGTCCTGAGTCGCGTGGTAAGCGATGGCACCCCATCGCTTTTCCCACCTCCCCGTTGGCGTGCTATCACCAGCCGACTGACCTGCACCGGGAATTGGCGCGCAGCCGCCCACACCCTGATCGCCAATCGGATATTGCCCTGGGGGGCAGCGACCCTCGGCCGCTGCCGGTTCGACGCTCGCAGCGCACACCACCAGAAAGATGAAGCACAGACTCCTGAGCCATCGGAGGACACTCATCTCAATCCACTCATCCTTGAATTCATCTGCCGTGCGCCACGAAGCATCTGCGGAGCCTGCGGCAGGCACTTCACTGTGCCGATCGCCCAAAGCAGGCCGCTCAACGAATTCGTTTGGCTACAGCGAGTAACCGTCAGCCTTCTTGGAAAAATGGCTTCGTGCAGTCCGAATGAACCACAGTGCACTCCTGGCTCCCGGATTTCCTGCAATCCTGAATTGCTCGTTCCTGCGCCTGAGCCTTAGTTGCGCCAGAATTGAACTTCACACCGTTTTCAGGACGTTTCGCCCCCACAGCGGCGTAGCACTGGTTGTAGTACGTGTAAGTCACTCTGCAGTCAGTCGCTCCCCAATGACCGCAGCGCTCAATGGCTTGACGTTCGGCTGAAGCCTTGGCCTGGTGACCGGTCGCAGAGCCTGCGTCTCCATTTGCAGAGCTTGCAAAGGCTCCCCACGTCTTGACCCAGTGCCCGGGGTTCTCCTCAGGCGCGCTCTGGCCTGAACTCGGGATCGGAGCACACCCACCGACACCCTGATCACCAATTGGATACTGGCCAGGAGGACACCGTCCTTCGGCGAACGCTAGGTTAATGTGCGCAGCGCCCAGCATGACGACAGACAAGCACACAACTCTCAGGAGTCCACGAACGTTCATCAGATCAACCTCTAGTTCCCTTAATTCGGATTTGCAGCACCGCGCTGACCAGGAATGGCAGAACCGGGGCCGCCTGTACCGTCAAACACTCTGCCAACGCCCAGATGTTGATCGCCCGTGGTAGAGCCAGAAGACGAAGCCGGAGCCGCCGGCGGGGGTGCCGACATACCCGGCGGACGACCATCAGCACTCGGCGAAGCACTTGCGCCACCGCCTATCTGCGAATATGCCATGAAGGTGCCGAGGGTGCCCTGGAAGAACATCGCAGCCATTGGGGGTGTAGTCAGGATCAGCGCTGTGAGGATCAGCCCCATACCACCCTGCTGCATGGCCTGGCTGGTCATGCCGTCGGACATGCTCTCCTTCAGGATGAATTCCTGGACCAGTGCGGTTGTCCAGAATGTCGCGGCCACGCGTACCACCATATCCAGCGCGATGGAGACCATTGCAGCCAGTACAGCCATGGAGAACATCGTGCCAATTCCGTAGAACAGCCAGCGCTGGAACAGCTGCTTGGTCTGCTCGAACAGCAGGCAGAGGATGAACAGCGGACCAAAGCCAATGAACAGTGCCATGGCGATTTCGTACAGCATCAGCATCGCGCCGGCAGTGATGGCCGGGCCGGCAGTACCCATGCCGATGAAGAACAATGCGCGCTTCTTGTCTTCCAACAGCTCACCATCGTTCATGATCTGGATGGCATCGATGCTGGACAGCGCGACCTGCATCCACGCCAAGCTCTCGTCGATCTGATCTTCAGGAGACTCATCCGAACCTGTGACCACCTGGGTGATCTCTTCCTTGACGTCATGGGTCAGGAAGCGCTGGAGATCGGTACCGAACATGCCCATCGTGGTCGCCACACTGACGATCAACGCGGCACGGGCCATGTTGGTCACCAACACCATCATCGAATCGCGACTGCGGCCGGTAATGATGCGGAAGCCTTGCACCAGTACCCACAGGGTCATGAGCGTGAGGGCGATACCGCCAACCCACTGCATCATCTCCCCCATCATGTCGATGCCGAACTTGTTTATCTTGCTTCGCAGGAAGTCGAAGATGAACTTGAAGAATACGAAGTCCCCGATCGACTGGACACGTGCCACATGCCCCATCAAATCCTGGAATCCGCCGTTGAAATCAAAATTGGCAATCGACCTGATCATTTCCGCAATCCCTTGATGTATCCCTATCCGACAACCTCATGGGGAAGGCGCACCCGCGCCGGCCCCGTCTGCGTCAATCGACGCTCAGAGCGCCCTTCAGCGCGGCAGTCTTGACCAATTGCGACACAATCCCCGGCTTACCCTTCAGCGCTACACGCGCGAGTACGCGCTGATTGGCCATCATCGACTGCTGATAGGCGTCGTAGGAGCGCATCCGTGCCTCCCATTTCTGCTGCAACACGGAGATCTCGTTAGCAGTTCGAAGCGAATCGCTGTTGACTGCGCTCACCGTACCGGACAGGTTTCCGCTACCGCCCATACGCCACCCCATGATTTCGCTCAACGTCTTATCTACGCTAGGGATCGTCTTCTCCATGAAATCGACGGTCTCGTTGCGCTTACGGTTCTCCATCATCTGAATGTTCACGCACAACTGCTGTTGCTGTGCGTAAAGGTCACCGGACGTGTCCAGAACGAACTTCTTCAAGAGACTGGTAGCACTAAATCCACCTGAAGTCCTGCAAACTTCTGCCACCATGTAGTCGTCCGGCACTCGCTCCAATGTAGCCCCCGGAGGCAGCCCAAAGTTGTTCATCAAACCTTGGATCTTGACCATCGCGTCGCGGTACTCTTGAAGCGTCCTGTTCCAACGACTGATCTGCTCGCCATACTCCTTGCCGTCGGCGATCAGCTGTGCATTCGACTGCTTGAAGTCCTTCAGGGCCTGAATCAGTGCACTGAAGTCGAACACAGGGTAGCCGCTGGCTCCCACCGGGCTGGCGGAGAGTACCGCCATGCTACCGAGCAACAGGGCTGCCAGGCGCTTCTGGCGCAGGCTGCGGCCGGAGGTGCGATTGTGGTTTGCCTTGCTCATACCGTTCTCCACGAAGAGGAATTTCATCGTTGTCGTCCTTGTCCGACGGCCATCACGCCGCGTCAGTTTCAGCGGCCGCCCTGGCCTTGCCGGAACCCTTTCGATTCTTGTAGAACTCTTCAAGCCACTGCTCCGGCGTCAGCTCGTCCACCCCAACCCGCGCACGAACGGCAGCTGTCTGCAGCACACGGTGCATCACGTCGATGTTGTCGGTGGATGCAGAGATCACCGACAGGATGTCGTCCATGCCGCGCAGGTTGAGCTGGCATACACTGGACGCGTGGCCCTGCTTGACCAGGAAGCATCGCGAGCGCTCATCCAGCGCCGTCACGACCCGGAACTCCGCCTCGGTCAGCTTCAGGCCATCCATGTAGTCGCTCTTGCTGGCGTTCGGGTTCGGTAGCAGGATCAGCGTGGCTGTCTGTTCGATCAGCGCAGCGGAAATGTCGCTCTTCAGCGCGTCTTCCGGGCTCTGCGTGGCGAAGATGCCCAGACCATTCTGCTTACGAATGGTCTTCTGCTTGTTCTTGGCGAACTCCTTCAGGCCACCCTCGCCATCCAGGATCTTCCAGAACTCGTCCATCACATAGATCAGCGGACGACCGTCGATCAGCGATTCCAGGCGGTGCAGCAGGTAGTTAATGACCGGCACACGCACTTCGGGATTGTCGATGATGTCGGTGTAATCGAAGCCGATGATGTTGGCCTTGCTCAGGTCCACGGTATCAACGGGGTTGTCGAACACCCAGCCCAGCGAGTTGCCCGATGTCCAGCGGCGCATGCGCGCGTACAGCCCGTCGTCGCCCATGTTGGGCAGGCTCTTCTGGAAGTTGGTCATGCTGCGCAGGTGCATGGGCGTATCCAGCATGCTCTCCACGGCGCGGTAGATATCCTCCTCCTCGCGGGCGCTGTACTCGCGCTTGCCGGCCAGCACCTTGATCAGGTCTGCCAGGAACTGCACGTTGGCTTCGTTGCTCTCGCACTGGAACGGATTGAAGCCGGTCGGCGCGCCGTTCTCCAGGGCCAGGTAGTTGCCGCCACAGGCACGCACGAAGATCTCGGCGCCGCGATCCTTGTCGAAGAAGAAGATGGTGGGCGACGGCTCGTACTTCTGCACCTGGCTGAGCAGGAAGTTGATCAGCGCGGTCTTACCGGTACCCGACTTACCAATCACCATGGTGTTGGCGATGGCCTTCTCACCCAGCGAGTTTTCCGACGGGTGCGTGGCGTGGAAGTTGAAGTAATACGGCTGGCCGTTGGTGGTCTGCAGCGTGGTGACGCAGTCGCCCCACGGGTTGTTGTGCTGCTTTCCGGTGGCGAAGTTGTGCAGCGGCGACAGGCCCAGGAAGTTCAGCGAGCTGACGTTGGCCAGGCGCGTGCGGTAGCGCCAGTTGCCCGGCAGCTGCGAGTAGAACGACGAGGTGACCGCCAGGTCTTCCTTGGTCGACACGAAGCCGGCATTGGACAGCTCGGCGCGGGTGGTCGCCACGTTCTGCGACAGCTTGGCCTGGCTGTCGCCGTAGACGGTCATGATGAAGTGGTACTCACCCAGCACGAAGTTGCCTGACGACAGCTGATCCATGGCCTGGTCCAGCTCGACGATCTGGCTGACTGCCTTGTCGCCCGACGAGATCATCATGCCCTTGGTGCGGTCCAGCACCTTCAGTGCGTCCTGGCGCCCCATCGGGCTGAACGAATGGGTGATGACGTACTCGTAATCCAGGTACTTCAGGCCGTTGAGAATGCCGGGGTAGGTGCCCTCGGCATACTCCTTGATATTCAGGATGGCGCCGAAGTGGTTGGCACCATTGGGGGTATTGATGACGAAATCGCCAGTCTTGGCCGAGAACATGTGCCGGCTGACCGGCAGATAGTCCTTCACCGGCGCAGACAGCACAGGCACCGGCTCGTCGATACGGTTGATGAGATAGCCGAACAGCTCCAGTGTTTCGGAGAACACCACGCCATTCTTGGCTTCGTACATGCCCAGCCGGTACGGCGCGTAGTCACGGATCACCGCTTCCACGTTGCCGGCCAGTTCCAACAGCTTCTCGACTGCCTGTTCCTGTTCGGCACGAAGTTTGTCGATGTTGGCCGACTTTTCAACGAAGCGCTTACCGGCCACCACCGGGCGATAGATCATCGTCAGGTAGAGCTCGTTCTGCATGATGCGCTGCGAGGACAGCATGCCCATGTACTGGTCGGACACGTCCTGGTTGAAACGCTGTTTGTACTCGCTCTTGCCCTTCAGCGTGCGGCGGCGGCGGATGTCATGCACCCAGAACGCAACGTTGACGAAATCCGGCGCGCGCAGGGTCTGCAGCAGACGGTTGAAGGTGTTGTGCCGATGCTCCAGCTCCCATTCCTCGCGCCCCACGAACGGAAGGCCTTCCAGATGCCAGGTCAGCAGGAAATCGCCGCCCGTGGTCTTTACCACGTTCGGGGCAACATGCGATGACAGGGGAATGAATTCGCTGATGGAGGTATCTGGGCTGAACATTCGACTGCTTCCAAGGAGGTACTGCCAACGGAGTTTCGTCAGGAACCGGCGGGCGCCAAACGCCCGCCGGCCCCATCCCGGCCCTCAATCCATGCGGGCCGGTTTATTGCGGTAGTGATTCGGGTTGAACACCCACATGCCGTCGTGTTCACGCACGTTCCGAACTCTCAGCTTGACCAGCAGGCGCAACCCCAGCAGCCGGAAGATCATTTCATCGCGCTTGGCCATCTGCCGCATGATGAAGACAGCGACAGGAATGGTCAGCAGGAACCAGAAGTTCGTGTACATGCTGAGCAGCAGCAACCCACCTGCCACCATGAAGAATGGCAGGTAGGGTACGCCCAGGAACATCGCCGGGCGGGTGCAGCCACGAAAGACGACGTTCTTATGCACCGTAGTACTGTGCAACGTTCTTGACGACCATCAGCGCCATGCCGCCGGCGCCGCCGGCGCCGGCATTGCTGCAGTCGCCGTAATCATCACCCAGCAGCATCTTGGCGATCTGGCCGGCAGCGCCGATCAGCACACCACCGATCAGGATCGGCGCGACATCGCCAATACGCTTGTGCGCGAAGGCGATCTGGTAGCCGGCGAAGATGACGGCGATGGTGACGACGGCGATCGAAGCCATGTTCAGCAGACCGTTGATGCTGTCGAAGAAGCCACAGACCTTCACCTCAGTGCCACCGTAGTTGGCATTGTTGGCGAACGCCTGCGGCGCGAGCACGAAACCAGCAAACGCAACGGCCATCAGCATGGTCTTCAGCGTGCGCTGGGCCTGTACGACGTCGAGATTGAATCGCTTCATGGATGGATTTCCTTGTTGATGGACTAACACAACTGAATCGACCGGCCGGGGGACCGGTCGCACCACGACTTCGTCAGAACACGAAGGCCGCATCCCCTGCGGGAATCTGTCGAACCGGCGCGGCAGGTGCCGCCGCCGGTGCGATATGAACATTGCCAGGCGCTGCGACCGGCTGATTACGCTCAGCCCAAGGGCGCAGCATCACCGGACCATCGGCGGCGCCGGCCGGTCCGCCAGGGAGCTGTTGTGGCATGGCCTGCGCGCTTCGTGCTGCCTGCGGCAGCTGCTGCGAATACGACTGGCCCTGCGCTCCCTGCGCCGCTGGCTGCTGCATCATGCGGTCCACCGACCCCAGCACCACGCGCGACAGCGCCTGATCGGCCAGGTTCAATGCACTGCTGCGAGCCATCGCACCGGCAGACGGATAGACCGTATATGCACGGGCCGGATCATTGGACGGCACGTACACCGGCGCGTCGGCCTGGGCGACGATGCGCGACTGCACGGGCGACACCGTCTGCGGATGGTGTTCGACCTTTACCGTACGACGCTCACCGCGGCTGACCACGTCGATCGGCGCCACGCCATTGCTGGCCACCTGCTGCCCACGGCGCATCGAATCGTAGATCTTCTGCACGTAGCCATGGCGGAAACCGGTGGTGAAATTGCCCGAGTAGTAGCAGCTGAACGACTTGCCCCAATCCTGCCCGGAACGCTTGTAGCATTCGGCCAGGATGCGCGAGCCAGCCTGCAGGTTGGCACACTGCTGGAACGCCTTTTCGTAGGAATCGAGGCCGTACTTGGCCAGGTTGTAACGATTCACCTGGGCCAGGCCAACCGAGAAGTTGTAGCCCTTTTCTTCCAGCATGCGCACCGTGGCCAGCGCTTCATCCAGCGCCTTGGGCTGACGCACCAGCGCGCCGCCCACCACGCCAATGGCGAAGGGGTTGCGCGACGATTCCACGTTGATCACGTGCTGCATGACGTCCATGGACACGGCCATTTCTGGACACGCCATCATTTCCAGACCTGGGAGCATGGTTCAGCCCTCCTGCCCCTGGGCGCGCCCAGGATTGAAGTCGATGCCGGTGATATAGCGCGCGCCAGCATGCGCTTTGATATGTACGACGATATCGATCGTCATCATCAACAGCCGCTTGATGACGTTGAATTCCAGGCCTGAGCCTTCGGCCGATGCTTTGACCATCAATGCCAGCTGATCCCAGGTCTGTTCCGGACTGCCGGCATGGCAGCTGGTGATCGAACCTGGATGACCGGAGGCGCAATTACGGATGAAATAGAACGCCTCGTCGCCGCGCAGCTCGGCCAGGATGATCCGCTCGGGCTTCATGCGCAGGCAGGCCTCCATGCAGCTCTTGGCAGTCACGTTGCTTGCGCTCTGGCCGCCCTTTGAATAGAGCAGGTGCACCACGTTGGGCTGGCTCAGGAAGAGTTCGCGGGCGTCTTCAATGGTCACCAGACGTTCACTGTCCGGAATATGGTTGACCAGCGCTTTCATGAAGGTTGTCTTGCCGCTGCCGGTAGCACCGGATACGACGATGTTCTTGCGGTACATGACCGCACGCCGGAAGAACTCGGCGTACTCGCGCGTATGCCGCAGCTCCAGCAGTTCGCGATCCTGATCGCTCAGGCTCCCATCCTGTTCCAGGATCTGAGCGAAGAAGCCATCTTCGTGGTACTGGGTGAGCGACTTGGTGTGCTTGGACGGCAGGCGGATGGTGATGGACACCTTGCCTGCGTCACAGGCCGGCGGGATCACGAACTGTGCGCGCTGGCCGGTGGGGAACGTGAGCGATACGACCGGATCAGCATCGGTAATGCGCTGGCCGGTGTTGCTCTCGTTCACCACCGCCGTGCAGAACTGCCGGGCCCGCTCGAAGGTCAGGCTCGGCACGTCCACGCGCTGCCACCCTGCCCGTGTCTCCAGGTACAACTCGCCCGGACGGTTGATGCAGATTTCCGTCACTTCCGGCGAGGTCATGTACTCAGCAATGCCCAGCACTTCGTACTGATAGCGCAGGAAATCGCTGGAGACAAGGGCGAGGGGCGACACTTCGGCGTCCATGATCAGTCTTTCGATTACCGGCGCGGGTTGAGCACGTTGGTGAAGTCAACGTCCTTGGCGACGTAGACGTTCACGACGGTACCCTGGTTGATGGTGACCGTCGGCGGACGACGGCCTTCACTGAGCGCTTCGTTGGCCAGGCGCTCCATGGTGCGAGCGGTGGCGCTTTCGTACGGAGAGCGCACGGCAAACCCGTTGCTACCGACCGTGGTCGACTCCGGGCCATGCTCTGCCGCGGCGTACTTGAACGCATCGGAGATCAGGCTGATCATCAGCGCCGAGGCGATACGGCTGCCCCAATGCGCGCTGTACTGACCCGGATGACCTGCTCCACCCAGTCCATCAATACCCGGACTGGACATCGCCACATCAATACCGTTCGGCGTGGTGATGCGATCCCAGATCACCTCCACGCGCTTGCCCGTCGGACCGCCACCGTAAGCGCCATAGATCTTGGAGCCCTTCGGCAGCAGCAGACTGCGGCCATTGATGGAATAAACCGGCTCGGTCAGCAGACAGGACGTATAACCGGCCAGGTCGGTGATGATGCGGGTCTCGAGCACGCAGCGCAGATACGTGCCGCGTACCAGCAACGCATCAGGGCTCTGGATGTAGGTGGCGCTCGAGATGTCTTCGACGTCCGGCCCGCGACGGACCTTGGCCGGAGCACCATTGCCGTTCTGCCCCTGCAGCGCCGCCATGGTTGCCGCGAGGTACGGATCTTCGTTGGCCGATGCACCTTCCTGCGATTGGCCGCCATCGCCCATTCCTACCCCGGCACCAGCAGCGATGCGGCGATCGAGCAGGCTCGGCCCACGATCAACCTGGCGCTCAGGTTCAGCGCGGGGAATGTAGGTCGGCCCCTGGATCTGCTGTTGCGGCGGCGGCGGCAGCATCGGAATGGGTTCGGCCTCTTCCTGCGCGGTGGTCGGCCGCGGCGGAGTAATGGACGGCAGATCGGGCGTGGTCGCACGTGCGACCTGACGCGGCACTTCGGCGTCAGCGCTACTATCCCGGCCCTTGCGCAGCAACAGGAAGCCCATCGCCACCAGCAGCACCAGAATGCCACCGAGGAACAACAGCGCCTTGCGGTTCAGACGCTGCTCTTCCGAAGAGCGCAACTGCGGCGCGCTGGCGTCCAGATCCGGCGTGCTGTCTGCCTGTACGCTTCCGTAGTACGGGTTGGACGAAGGCGCCTGGCCCGCCGGCCCCTGGCCGTACGAGGACGGATTCGGGTCGTTGTCGGGAGTGTTCTGCTGGCTCATTTCTTCACGTTCCTTCGCAGACCGACGACGAAGTCGCCGTGACGGATGACCAGGTACGGGTAAGTCCCGTGCACGATCAACGTATTGCCCTCAACCGTGGTGTTGACCACGAAATCTTCGCCGTACTCCTTCTCACGACCAAACACGGCAGGGAAAATGCCAGTCTTGTACTCGGGCGAATTCGGCAGTTTCAGGTAGGTGAAGCGGCCATCGTCGTAGGCGTTGACCGGGATCAGCCACCCCATCTTCTTCGCTTTGCTGGTCGAATAGGAGTAGTTGAAGTTGTACTGGCGATCCTTGGCCAATTCCATGCTCAGCAGAGGCTTGGCTTCTTCTTCCACCGCCTGCTGGGCGACGCCGAACACCGTTTCGTTCGGGTAGGCAAACTCAATCTTGTACTGAACGCCTGCGCGACGTGCCTGTTCCAGCTGGCGCCAGTCGGTGGCCACCACCTTCAGTTCGAAGATGTAGGAATGGGTCTCTGTGCGCACCATCATGTTGGTGTCCACGTCGACGTTCTTCGGCTTGAGGTAGAAGACATTCTCGCGACGGGTCAGTTCCCAGCCACTGCTGAAGCCGGTGCTGTAGTCGAGGATCTTCTCGTTCGGACTCAGCTCGATCTGGGTGGTCAGACCCAGGCCGGTACGAACCGGATAGATCCGGTCCTTCTCATACTCGTACCGGTCCACTGCCTGTGCCATCGCCGCCGTGGAGAACACCAGCGACAGCAAAGACAGCAGCGCCGATGCGCTCCCCCTGACTTTTCGACTACTCATCGGTTGCTTGCTCCATCAGCATTTCCGGTGGATTGGTTCTGTGCGCGGTTCATCACCCACCCCGCATCGGTTGCGCCGACTGGGGCTGCACGCCCTGCGGCCGGCTTTGCATCGGCTGGCCCTGCTGCATCGGCTGGCCCTGCTGCATCGGCTGGCCCTGCATCGGCTGGCCCTGCATCGGCTGGCCCTGCATGGGCTGGCCCTGCATCGGCTGTACCGGCTGCGTCGGTTGGCCCGGCACAGGCTGACCCGTCGCCGGATCGATCATGGGCGCAGCCGCCGGGCCGTTGGGGTCATACATGCCCTGCGCCTGCGCCGCCGCTGCCTGCGCCTGCTGCGCGGCGTCCTGCGCCTGCTGTTGCATGTCACTGTCGTCGGGCACCGGCACGCCACGTGCGTAATCGTTGTCGACGCGGTACTCGGTGACCTGGAAGGCAAGCGGGTTGAGCACCCGATCCTGCTCGGACAGCGCCAGATTCTGGTTGTACTCGAAGCGCATCGTCACCAACTGGTTGTCCAGATAGGTGGCGGCACCAGTGCGCTTGTCCAGCAGGCTGCGCTGGATGCGCACCGACGCGCCACGGAAGCTGCCATTGGCCTGCTGCATGAGCGGGGTGATGCTGAGGATCTTGATGCGGATGGCCTTTTCGCGGCCATACATGACGAACGGATTCTGCGGATTGTTGCCCGCGTAGCGCAGCTTCATGCTCTGTGCCACGGGCCCGTTGGACATCACGAACACCAGTTCCCAGTCACGCAGGCCCATCACAGCCGAATCGTAGGACTCGCGCGCCAGCACGTACTGGGCCACGTTGCTGCGGTTGACCGCTTCATTGGAGGTGATGGTTTCGCCCTGGAACGTGCCCGTCAGCCGCGCCACCGTGGCCGTACCGGTATACGCATCAGCCATCACCAGGAACGGCACTTTTTCCTTCAGCGGCAGCATGTAGTAGTAGCCGCCCGCCAGCGCCAGCGACATCAGCAATGAGCCGGTGGCCACCCACCAGGCGCGGCGCTCGCTGCGTCGTGCCATGTCGGCCACGGTGATCTCGTAGCTGACCGCCTTGGCGACCGACTGCTCGACCTTCTGGCTGTTGCCTGCATCCTTCTTGCGGAACATGGATTCTTCCGTACTGCTGAAACATCAATGGGCGTGACGCCCCTGCGGCGGGCGCGGGGTGCGGCACGTTCGATGATTTCGGTGGGCTCAGCTGCCGCTGTTGGCGTCAGCCGCCGGCACAGACGCGGTAGGCGTCGACCCGGCGTTCTGCACGACAATCTGATTGCCCACGATGGAGACGGAAACACCTTGTGCCGCGTAGGCTGCCGTGACATCGATCACGGCCTGCTGCGCGTTGGTGGTGTCGATGTCCGACACCGCGCCATACAGGGTGAAATCCGAGCTGAGGCGATAATCCAGGGTGCGGCCGGAATCCTTGGCCCAGCGCTCAAGCATCGCCTTCAGCGTGCCGTCCATCGGCGACGCCTGGTACACGTAGCTGGTATAGAGCGGGATTTCGGTCGGGGCCGTTGCAAACCGGTTTACCGGTTTCCAGCGTCCGCCGAAATCGGGTGCGGGCTTGGTGGCGCAACCGGCCACCATCAACGCCGCGGCTGCGGCGATGGACATTTTCACGATAAACGCCTGATTCATACGGGCTTCACTTTGACGTACGAAAAAGCAGTCCCGATGTTGGTCCCCTGGTCGTCCGGCGCTGCGTGGCGCACGCCGGAAACGTCACAGTAAGCCTGCTTAACAGGGCACAACTGTCACGGTTCCCCTGCAGCCCGAAAGCTGCCAACCAGGTCGCAGACCACGGCTTTTCCAAGCCGCGCACCCGCGCCCTCACCAACGTCGGAACCATCCCTGTTCCAATGGCTGAAACTCCTGGCCACTCTGAAAGCAAGCTGAATCACGAGGATTCCCAAGCCGTGCATAGAGTCGCACAACCTCACGTCAATTCCATGTCAGACAAGTCTGAATTCCATCAACGTATGGTGTTTTTTTGACGCCCTTCACTAATTCACATTGCTTAATTCGGACATATGTCACATTTAACACTCGACAGATCAGACATCGAGCATCGGCGCGTCGACTTTTGGCAGTAGACGCGATGTGAAATAACGGTCCTTGTAATAGCGGATCTTGTCGCACTTCACCGGATGCGGGATGCCTTCGTACAGGAAGACTTCCTTGTCCGGCCCCATCGCCTTCAGCTCCTGCGGCAGCATCAGCGCGCGGCGCTCTTCGCTGTAGCTGTGGGTCTTCTCACGGGCATGGGTCACGTTCTTCTTGCGGATGGTGGTGTAGCCCAGCATGTCCGAATAGTCGTTCGCGTCCTGCTGCTCACGCGGCGCGTACAGGATCTGCAGCGCGTGGTTGGTGATGATGGTGCGCGAGATCTCCCGCCCGTAGGTGGCGTCGAGCTGGGACATGCTCTGGATGATGGGCAGCAGGCGCACGTTGTAGCCGGCCATGTAGGACACCGCCGAGGCGATGATGTCCACCTTGCCGATCGAGGTGAACTCGTCCATCAGCAACAGGCACTGGTACTTCAGGTCCGGGTTGGACTTGGGCAGTTCCTTGGTGTTGAGGTTGATCAGCTGGCTGAAGAACAGGTTGATGATCAGACGGCTTTCGGCCAGCTTGTTGGGCTGGATGCCTATATAGATGGTCATCTTCTTCTTGCGCACGTCGGTGAGCAGGAAGTCGTTGGTGCTGGTGGCCTTGTCCAGCACCGGGTTGATCCAGGGGTTCAGCGGTTCCTTGAAGGTGCCCAAGATGGACGCGAAGGTCTCATCGGCCTGGGACAGCATGTTGGCGAAGGCCGAACGCGCATTGCTGCTCAGGAACGGGCGCTCGGACAGGCCCTTCAGGAACTTCTTCAGATCGGTGCCGTCGCCGGAGGACAGGCGGTAAACCGCGCCCAGCGTGGGCGTACCCATGCCGCCGGGGAAGCCGCTGGCACGTTCGTCGTCCCAGTTCTCGAACAGGTACAGGGTGAAGGCGATGAAGGCATTGCGCGCCTGGCTGACCCAGAACTTCTGGTCCTCGGCCCCATCGGGGTACAGCATGGCCGCGATGCTCATGAGGTCCGAGACGCGGAAGGCCGGGTCGTCGGACACATAGCTGAGCGGGTTCCAGCGGTGCGTGCGACGGTCCTCGGCGAAAGGATTGAACAGGTAGATTTCCTGGCCCTGGCTGGCACGCCAGCCGCTGGTCAGGTCGAAGTTTTCCTGCTTGATGTCCAGCACCACCAGCGATTCGCCGTACTCCAGCAGGTTCGGGATGACCACGCCCACGCCCTTGCCCGAACGGGTAGGCGCGGCCAGGATCACGAACTGCTGGCCATCCAGGCGCACCAGCTTGCCGCCATGGCTGCCGACCACGATGCTCTGCCCGGTCTTCTTGAACATGCCGTGCTTGGCCAGGTCGGCGCTGGTGGCAAAGCGCGCATCGCCGTGCAGCGAGCGCTTGTCCTTCTTCAG
Source organism: Stenotrophomonas sp. Steno-C17 (assembly GCF_056393165.1). Lineage (NCBI taxonomy): Bacteria > Pseudomonadati > Pseudomonadota > Gammaproteobacteria > Lysobacterales > Lysobacteraceae > Stenotrophomonas > Stenotrophomonas sp. Steno-C17. The sequence goes on along the minus strand of NZ_JBWJPD010000011.1, from coordinate 134,510 downwards.
CAGCAGCACCAGCGCGACCACCGCCAGCACCAGCAGCGGCACGCCAAAGCCCAGGTAGCCGGCCCACTTGATCTTGCCCACGAACGGGGCAACCGCCGGCTGGTCGAGCGCGTTGAAATACTGGTAGTAGGTGTTCCAGGTGAAGAGCTTGGTATCCAGGCCGAGCAACAGCAGGGTCAGATAACCGGACAGCGCAAACCCGAGCACCAGGGTCGCCAGGGTGGCGATGGCGATGAGCAGATACTTCTTACTGGGCAACACCCGAATCCTCCATGATGCGCCCAAGGGCGCGACGAACTAGCGGCGGCGCCAGCGTGACGCCTTCTTCCGCAGGTGGTTTTCATCTTCCAGCCCGGGCTCGATGCCCTCTTCCCGCAGCAACCCTTCCAGGTACTGCCGCGCTTCGGCCAGCGACATCAGATCGGACAGACGTTCCCCGTCATCGGCGATGACCGCATGCCCGATCACATCGCCGGGAGCGTACACCGGCGCGTGGGTCACCGCTACCAATCGGTAGCGCCCACGTAGTTCAAGTTGGTGCGTGTATTCCTGCATGGCTTCACTCCGTGACGGCGTTCACATGTCGTTCCTGCGACGGCCCCGTTCGCCGCGCCCCGTGGGGTGGCAACGCTCAGGTGTCTGCACCGACAATACACGCCTGCGCCCCGGAGATTGTCATGGAATGGATTGCACGCGCCCGCACAGTGGCCACCCAGGCCCACGCCGGGCAGTTCGACAAGGCCGGTCAGCCTTACATCGGCCATGTCGGCCGGGTGGCGGCACGGGTCAGTGGCGATGATGATGCCGAGGTGGTGGCCTGGCTGCACGATGTGGTGGAGGACTGCCCGGGCTCTGCCGCACAGGTGCAGGACTTTCCCGAACACATCCAGCACGCCGTGCACCTGCTGAGCCGCAACCATACCGCCGATACGGATGTGTACTACGCAGGCATCGCGGCCAACCCGCTGGCACTGAAAGTAAAGCTGGCCGACATCGCCGACAACGCCGATGAGCACCGGCTGACCGCACTGGACCCCGCCACCGCCGATCGCCTGCGCGGCAAGTACCGGCACGCACTGGCGGCATTGGGGCAAACGCAGGGCTGAAAGCACCGTAGGCTGAACGCTGATTTGCCTGGGCGCGGGTGCCACTGCTGCAGTGCAGCAGTACAATGGCCCGTTCCCCTGCCCCATCGCGCCCCCGCATGAGCCCCAATTCTTCCCTGGCCGCACGGCTCACGCCGCGCCAGCGCACCCTGATCATCATCGCCCTGTCGCTGGGTGGCTTCGCCATCGGCACCAGTGAGTTCGCCAGCATGGGCCTGATGCTGGAAATCAGCCGCGGCCTGGCCATCAGCGAAACCCAGGTGGGCCACCTGATCAGCGCTTATGCCATCGGCGTGGTGGTCGGCGCCCCGATCCTGGCGTTCGTGGGTGCCAGCTTCCCGCGGCGCAAACTGCTGCTGGTGCTGATGGGCTTCTATGCCATCGGCAACCTGGCCAGCGCACTGGCGCCCAACTACGCCACCATGCTGATCGCACGCTTCGTTGCGGGGCTGCCGCACGGTGCCTACTTCGGCGTGGCCATGCTGGTGGCCGCAGCGATCAGCCCGGCCGGCCAACGCGGCCAGGCGATGTCGCGGGTGCTGCTGGGCCTGTCGATCGCGATCCTGATCGGCAACCCGCTGACCACTTGGCTGGGCCAGCAGGTGAGCTGGCGCACGGCGTTCGCCCTGGTCAGCCTGCTGGCGATTGCCACCGTGGTGATGATCGCCCGCTTCCTGCTGCCCGACCCGGACGAGGTGCGCACCTCGCCCATGCGTGAACTGCGCGCCTTCAACACCACCCAGGTCTGGCTGGCGCTGGCCATTGGCGCGGTGGGCTTTGCCGGCATGTTCTGTGTGTTCACCTATCTGGCGCCCACGCTGGTGCAGGTGACCGGCGTGGCCGAATCGTGGATGCCGCTGGCGGTGGGCGTGTTCGGCATCGGCGCGATCATCGGCAACATCGCCGGTGGCTGGCTGGTGGACAAGTTCCACTTCAAGGCCGCCGCGGTGGTGCTGGCCTGGTCGATCGTGATGCTGCTGCTGTACCCGGTGGCGGCGCAGTCGGTGTGGACCATCGGCCCGATGATCGTGACGGTGGGCACCATGGGCGCGCTGGCCGCGGTGCTGCAGACGCGACTGATGGACGTGGCGGGCGAAGCACAGACGCTGGCCGCCGCGTCCAACCACGCCGCCTTCAATACGGCCAATGCGCTGGGGCCGTGGCTGGGCGGCATGGCCATCAGTGCCGGCTTCAGCCCGGCGACCACGGGCTACGTGGGTGCGGCCACCGCAATCGGCGGCCTGCTGTTGTGGTGTGTCTCGGTGATGGTGGACCGCCGCCGCAAGGCCGCCTGAGGCCCCGCACACAGCACTTGCCGCTGGCAGGGGCTGTGCAAGCGGCTGGATTTGATCTCGCCACCGCATCGGGCTGACGGGGTCATCACAGGTGGAAGTGTGACGATGAATGCACCTTCCCCTGGCCCCCTTCCCCTCATGTCGGACACCGGTCATTTCGCCATTCGCGCCTTCGAGGCCGTCTTCAACATGGCCGGCGGGGTCGAACGCATCACCTCGCTGACGGTGACGTGCAACCACTGCGAGGCCACGACCTCGTCCACCGAAGGCAATCTATTGCACCTGCCGGGCGGCACCCTGTTCCGCTGTGAAGACTGCGGTTGCCATCAGGCCGTGAGCAATGCACGCGTGGCCGACTGGCAGCCGCGCGTGCTCGGCGTATGAACATGGACGCGTCACTGACCGGCGCACAGCGACGGATCCTGCAGGCCATTGCCGATGCGGAACAGGTAGACAGCGACGCCGCGACCTGGGCGGTCGCGGCAGGCCTTGCCGTGCAGGCCGAGGACGGTGACATCGACCTGACCCCGCGAGGACGCGACGTGCTGCAGGCACATCCGCCGCGTTGAGGCAGCGACGGAGCGGTCATGCGACGTTTCGTGCAGGCCTTCGTGGACGCGGACAGCTTCCCTGCTGCCCTGCCCGGTGACGTGGCGGCAGCACTGGCAGCGGGAGATGCGCGCTACAACATCGGCAAGGACGGCCACGCCTGGGTCTGGGCGGCCGGCGCCGCCGATGACGCGACCACGACGGTCGTTGCGGAGATGCAGTGGGGCCTGGTGCCGCGCTGGTCGAAACAACCGTCCACGCCCTACACCACCGTCACCGCCCGGCTGGAGCGCGCACCGCGCAGCCGCATCTTTGCCGATGCCTGGAGCAAGCGGCGCTGCATCGTGCCGATGACGGGCTATTTCAAATGGGACCGGCAGCGACGACCGCCCTGGCCGATGTTCGTGCAGCGCCAGGATGGCCTGGCCCTGCTGGCGGCGGGGCTATGGGAACACTGGCAGGACGAGGCCGGCGACATGCGCGACACGTTTTCGATCCTGACCGATGGCAATCCGTCGATCCCGGCGCCGCTGTCTGCCGATGGGCCGGTGTTCGTGGAACCCGCAGCGGCGTCGGCCTGGCTGCGTGGCGAGCTGACCACCCCGGCGCAGCTGCGACGACACGCGCATACCGCCGTGCTGGAGGCTGCCTATGTCGGCCTGGGTATCCGCGACCCGCAACGCGACGATTACACGCTGCTGGAGCCGGTGAACCCGGATGCGCTGCGTGCCGACAGCGCGCTGCCCGATTGGGATGGCGATGCACTGGATGACGATGCGTGAGCGGCGGGATTGGGGTCAGAGCCCTTTCCGCTGGAAAGGGATCCGACCCCTTGAAAATCCCTTGAAAAACACATGGCGTGGATGTGGCTTGCGGCACAGTGCAGCCATGCAGCACCGCCCCTCCCCTGCCCGCCATGATGCCGTCGCCCTGCAGGCAGGGCTGTTGGGCAGCGTGCTGGGTGTGGGCCTGTTCAAGGCGCTGGCGCTGTCGGGCGTAGTGTCGGGCTCGCTGATGGGCATGGGCCTGTGGCTGCTGGCCTGTGTCCTGCTCGGTGCATGGGCATTGGCCGCAGGCCTCGCCTGCCTGGCCCTGAGCCGACGCGTATTCGTGCTGATGGTCGCGCTGTCGGCGGTGTTCGCGCTCTGCATTGCTTGATCCGCAGGCGCCTTCGAAAAAATCCGAGCCCTTGCGCTAAAGCTTCAGTCTGCAGCGCCGCTATCGTCTTACTGCCTGCCGGGACTCTCCTGTGCAGACACGCCCGGCAGTCGGGCCTACGACGACTACCGGACTTCACAAATTGAACACACTGCGCCGCTTCAAGGTAGGCACCCGCCTTACCGCTGGCTTCTCCATCCTGCTGTTGATGATCGCCACCATTCTTGCGATCGCCCTGCACAGCAACTACAAACAGCGGCAACAGTTCGACAACGCGGTGAATGTACGCGTGACCCGCATGGGCGAGCTGTACGACATGCTGATCATCAACAAGGAACTGTTGCTGCTGCGCCGCGATATGCTGCTGCGCCGTGGCCAGGAACTGGACCGCGACCTGGCCACGGTGCAGGCGCAGACCGCCCGCTACGATCAGATCTGGCAGCACTTCACGGCACGCCCGGCCACCAGCCCGCTGGCCCAGACCATGCGTGACAAAGTGGCCGCGCGCCAGCAGGCCACGCAGACCGTGCTGGCCGAGCTCGATGCGCGAATGCGTGCCGGTGATTTCGCCGCCGCCGACGCTCTACTGCTGGACAAAGTGGCGCCGGCCGCGGCGCAGTGGAACACCGCACTGAGCGAGTTCGCCGACCTGCAGCAGACGCTGGTGGCCGAAGCGGCAGCGGAGATGCAGTCGCTGGCGGCCCGTACCACCGGCCTGCTGACCCTGTTCGGCGTGGCCAGCCTGGCGCTGGGCATCCTGGCCGCATGGCTGATCTCGCGCAGCCTGACCGTGCCGTTGGCACGCGTGCAGGCCTCGATCAATGCGGTGACCCGTGGCGACCTGAGCGTGCGCGCCCAGGATGACAGCCAGGACGAAGTGGGCCAGATGCTGCGCGCCACCGATGGCATGGTGCAGCTGCTGCAGCGCTTCTCGCAGCAGACCCGGCAGATGATCGACCTGCATGCCGCAGAGGACATCACCCACCGCATGCCGACCGACTTCCCGGGCGTGTACGGCGAACTGGCCGAAGGCATGAACACCATGGTGTTCGAGCATCTGGACGCCATCGTCGATGCGATCGAAGTACTGAACGAGTACGCCCAGGGGGATCTGCGCCGCAGCGCGCGGCGACTGCCGGGCAGCCGCGCGATCCTGCATGAATCGATGGATGCGGCAAAGGCCAGCCTGCATGCGATCAACCAGGACATCCAGCGTCTGGCGCGGGCGGCGGCGGCCGGTGACTTCAGCGTGCGCGGCGATGCCAGCGCCTACCAGCACGATTTCCAGCGCATGATCGTCGACCTGAACCAGTTGATGGAAACCGCCGATGGCAGCCTGAAGGCATTGTCGGTGGTGCTGGGCGCCATGGCCGAGGGCGACCTGACCCGCCGCCTGCAGGGCAGCTACCAGGGCGTGTTCGCGGCCATGCAGCGTGACACCAACCGCACCGCCGAGAACCTGTCGAGCATCGTCCAGCGCATCCAGACGGCGGCAGCATCGATTGCCAACGCCTCGGACGAAATTGCCGCCGGCAACGCGGACCTTTCGCGCCGCACCGAAAGCCAGGCGGCCAACCTGGAGGAAACGGCCGCGTCGATGGAAGAGTTGACCTCGACCGTGCGCCAGAACGCCGAGCATGCCCAGCATGCCAACGCTGCATCGCGCAGCGCCGGCGACGCCGTGCAGCGCACCGCCCGCGCGGTGCAGGATGTGGTGCAGGTGATGCAGCAGATCGATGCTTCGTCGCAGCGCATTGGCGAGATGGTCGGCCTGATCGACGGCATCGCGTTCCAGACCAACATCCTGGCGTTGAACGCTGCAGTGGAAGCGGCGCGTGCCGGCGAGCAGGGCCGCGGCTTCGCCGTGGTGGCCAGCGAGGTGCGTACCCTGGCCCAGCGCGCGGCAGCGTCGGCGAAGGACATCAAGGCACTGATCGAGGCCTCCGGCCAGAGCGTGCAGTCGGGCATCGGCATCGCCCGCCAGTCGGAACAGGCCATCGAGCAGCTGCGTGCGGCCGCCGCGCAGACCGACACGCTGATCCAGCAGATCGCCCAGGCCAGCAGCGAACAGGCGTCCGGCATCGAGCAGGTGAACCAGACCATCGCGCAGATGGACGAGGCCACCCAGCAGAACGCCGCGCTGGTGGAAGAAGCCAGAGCATCGGCGCGCGCCATGGCCGACCAGGCCGCCACGCTGGACCAGGCCGCCGCGACGTTCCGGATCGCTCCCTCCGGCGCGCATCGCGTGGCATTGCCGCACGCGGCCTGAGTCGCTGCCCTGCCCCGCCCTGTCCAACTGAAGCATTCAGTGGGCAGGGCACAGGCACTGCCCTGAAATACCCGGCGCCACACCGCCTTCGCGCCGCCTGCGGCATGCTGGCGGTGTATCGCGCCCCCACTGCCGTAACGATTTCCCGTACATGCCCGCCAGCCGTGATGAAGAACGAATGTCCACCCTCGCCGGCCTCAATGCGCTGGGCGAGATCAGTGGCGCTTCCCTGGACAGCCTGACCGAGCTGGCCACCCACACGTTCAACGTACCCGTGGCCTTCGTCTCGCTGCTGCAGATCGACCGCCAGCGGCTGGTCTCGCGCCGCGGCCTGGCGGTGTCGCAGACCCATATCCGCGATTCCATCTGCGCCAGCACGATTGGTTCACCGGAAACGCTGGTGATCGACGATCTGCTGCAGCACCCGCGGCATGCCAGCAATCCGCTGGTCGCTGGCGAGCCGCACTTGCGTTTCTATGCGGGCGCACCGCTGGTGGCGCGCAATGGCGTGGCGATCGGCGCGTTCTGCGTGATGGACGATAGCCCGCGCACCCTGTCAGACGCCGAGCGTCGGCAGCTGGAGACGCTGGCGCGGGCAGCCATGAACGAACTGGAGCTGCGCGCGATGAGTGGCCGCAGCGACCCGGTGAGCGGCCTGCCGGATCGCCAGCAGTTCATGCTGGACCACGACGCGCTCGCCGAACGCGAGCCGGGCACGTTCATGCATGCGGTACTGGTGGATGTATTCGATACCGCCGTGTCCACCGAGGCCGGGCAGGTGCTGGGCATGGCGCCGCTGGAAACCCTGATACGGCGCACCGGCGTGCGCTTGAAGGTGGCGCTGGACGGCCTGGCGCAGGTGTACCACGTGGGCGTGGCGCGCTTCGCGTTCGTGCTGGAGCTGGAGCAGGCCAGCGCGGTGGAAGCCCTGCTGGCCGAACTGCAGGCACGGGTCACCCGGCCGATGATGGCCGCCGAAGTGCCGATGTCACCGGGCTTCCACGCGGGCGTGTGCGAGCTCACGCTCGGCGAGCACAGCGCCGGGGAAGTGATCCGCCGCCTGCTGGTGGGGCTGAGCGCTGCGGTGTCCGCCCGCGCGCCCTTCCGCTGGTATTCGCAGGGCCACGATGCCAGTACCCGCCGCGGCTACCGGCTGGCCACCGATGGCCGCACCGCGCTGCAGCAGGACGAGTTCCACCTGGTCTACCAGCCGCGTTTCCGCGCCAGCGATCTGCAGCCCGTTGCGGCCGAGGTGCTGATTCGCTGGAACCATCCGCAGCTGGGCCCGGTCAGCCCGGCCGAGTTCATTCCGGTGTTCGAACGCACCGCGCTGATGCACGGCATCACCGACTGGGTGGTGGACCGTGCGCTGGACCAGCTGGCGCGCTGGCACGCCGATGGCCTGCCGTTGAACCTGTCGATCAACTACTCGGCACGGGACATGGCCCGCGAAGGCGCGGCCGAACGCTTGATTGCCGGGATCGACCGGCGTGGCCTGGCCTGTACCCAGGTGGAAGTGGAAATCACCGAAAGCCAGTGGCTGCGGGCCGATTCGCAGCAGGGCATACAGCTGAAACGAATGGCCGATGCGGGTATCCGCGTCGCCGTGGATGACTTCGGCAGCGGCTACAGCAACTTCGGTTACCTGACCGAACTGCCGATCAGTACGCTGAAGCTGGACAAGTCGCTGATCGATCGGCTGTGCCTGGACAACCGCTCCAGCGTGAAGGTGGAAGCGATCATCGGCCTGGCCCATCGCCTGGGCTACACCGTGGTGGCCGAGGGCGCCGAGAGCGCCGACCAGGTCAGCCGCCTGCGTGTATTGGGCTGCGATGAAATCCAGGGATTCGCTTTGGCCCGACCGCTGGACCCGGACCAGCTGCTCACCTGCCACCGCCGCCTGCTGCAGGATGCCCACGCCGCCGAGTGAACCACTGGCGCGCGCCGCGCGTCGCTATACTGCCAACGCCCAGACGCGCTTGCCGGACTGCCTGCGATGCCCACACGAATCGACTTCCGCCCCTCGCTGGACCTCGCCTGCCAGTTGACCGGCATGCGCGTTGCCCTGGTGGGCGAGATATCCGATGCACACTGGCGGGCCGTGCAAAGCGTTGACCGCGCCGGCCTGGGCATCAGCAACGGCATGGTACTGGACATCAACAAGACCTTCTGCAAGGACGTGAAGGCCCAGCAGTGCCCGGTCTGGTTTGCCGACGCGCAGGCCCATCCCGGTTTCCAGCACAACCCGATTCCGGGTCTGTACGGTTTCCGCAGCTATATCTCCGTGCCCATCACCCTGGCAGACGGCAGTATCTTCGGCACCCTCTGCACGCTCGATCCGCTGCCACAACCGGTGGACGAGAGCCACGTGGCGGCCCTGACGATGCTGGCACTGCTGGTAGCCGCGCAGATCGATGCGGTGCACGGCCACGACGCCGATGCGGAACTGATCGATGGCCTGAAGCGCGATGGCAACACGCGCGACGTGCAGTTGGCCGAATTCGAGCACAGCAACGCCGAACTGCTGCGGGTGGGCAAGGAGCGCGAGGAGTTCATCGCGGTACTGGCCCACGATCTGCGCAACCCCGTGCAGGCCATCCGTGCCGGCGCCGACCTGCTTTCGCTGGGCACGCTGAGCGTGGCGCAGCAGAGGGTGCTGGAGCACATCAACGACAGTACCGACCGCATCGCCGAGCTGATCGATGTGACCCTCGATTTCGCCCGGGGTCGGCTGGGCACCGGCATTGCCCTGAAGCTGGAAGACTGGTCGGACCTTTCCGGGGTGCTGGCCGTAGCCTGCCGCGAGGCCATGCGCGCCTATCCGCAGCGCCGTTGCGCACTGGATCTGCAGTTGCCGCCGGTGTTCCGCTGCGACGGGGCGCGTCTGTGCCAGTTGCTGGCCAACCTGGTCATCAACGCCGCCGTGCATGGCACCGCCGGGGAACCCATACGGGTGACCGGCCGCGACGAAGGTGACGGCCTGCGCATTGAAGTGGCCAACGCCGGGGTGATCCCGCAGGCGCATCTGGCAGCATTGTTCGAGCCGTTCTCGCGCCCGCAGGAAAAGCGCCTGGATTCCGGCCTGGGACTTGGGCTGTATATCGCCTCGCAGATCGCCAAGGCCCATGGCGGCACCCTATCGGTGGCCAGCGACAGCGATTCGGGCACCGTACTGACCCTGCGTCTCTGAAACGAAACGGCATTGCCCGAACGGGGGATGCGTGTCGAAGTGTTGCAAATGCTAATATTTCTCATTTGCAGCCACCCCCACGCTGCCCATGCCACTGACATTGCCCCGCCGCCGCGCCCTGTGCGCCGCGCTCGCCCTGCCCTTGGCTATTGCCGCACACACCACACACGCCGCCGAAAGCCCGCCTGCCAGCGTGCAGGACCTGGACAAAGTGGAAGTACGTGGCCGCGCACAGACCCTGTACCGGGTGGACGACGCCGCCGTCGGAACCCGCACTGACACGCCCCTGACCCTGGTGCCACAGTCGATCCAGGTGCTGCCGCGCGAACTGATCGACGACCAGGCCGCCCGCCAGGTGACCGACCTGTACCGCAGCATCAGTGGCATCAGCTTCTTCAGCTATGCCGGCGTCACCCTGCGCGGCTTCCGCCAGGAGAACGTGCTGTACGACGGCCTGCGCGGCGATCCTTATGCGGGCTTTTCGGTGCCGCAGCTGTTCAACATCGAACGGGTGGAAGTGCTGAAGGGTCCAGCCGGCGCGCTGTACGGCGGCGGCGATGCCGGCGGCGTGATCAACTACGTGACCCGCAAGCCCAAGGCCACCGCCGAGCGCCGCATCGAACTGCAGGTGGGCAACGAGGATTTCCGCGCCGCCTCGATCGAAGGCACCGGCCCGTTGAATCGCAGCGGCAGCGTGCGCTACCGCGCGGGCCTGTATGGCGACAGCGAATCGGGCGTGCGCTGGAACACCGACAGTGAAAGCGTGATCGGCGATGCCTCGCTGGCCTTCGACGTGGGCGATACCGGCGAGCTGGTCCTGCAGTTCACCGACATCACCCAGAACCTGGGCGGCAACCGCCTGCGCGGCGTGCCGGTGGACGACAACGGCAGCTTCCTGACCGACCGCCGCTGGAACCACAACGAAGCCAGCGATTTCCTCGACATGCGCGCCAAGGTGGCGCTGGCACAGTACCGCTTCGCCCCCACCGACACGCTGGACGTGGACGTGGCGGCGCGCTGGTTCAAGAACAGCGAACACCAGATGTACCACGAGCCGATGGGACTGATCGATCGTGACGGCGACGGCGTGGCCGAGTGGATGACCCGCCAGCTGCGCAACCAGATCCGCGACAACGATGCGGTCACCGCCAATGCCAACGCCGTGTGGCGCACCCGCACCGGCGGCATCGAGCACAAGGTGCTGTTCGGCGCCGATGTGTACCAGACCGATGCGGACTTCACCGCGCAGACCGCCAACAGCGCCGACCTGGCCCGTGGCGCCGGCCCCGTGCAGGGCATCGACCTGTTCAACCCGGTGTACGGCGCCAGCACCTGGCACGACTACAACCTGGCCGCCCTGCCCTGGCGCAGCACGTCCACCCGCAGCCAGCGCTACGGTGGCTACCTGCAGGACGAGCTGACCCTGACCCCGCGCTGGCACGTGCTGGCCGGCCTGCGCTGGGACGGCTTCAAGGACGAAGACCGCATCGCCCACAGCAGCGTGGACGGCAACGACATCAGCTGGCGGCTGGGCAGCACCTTCATCGTGCGCGACGGCCTGAACCTGTACGCCAACGTGGCCAGCGGTTTCGTGCCGCAATCTGCGGCGAACCAGAATTCCGCCGCCGGCGGCCCGTTTGATGCCGAGCGCAGCAAGCAGTGGAAAGTGGGCATGAAGTCGCTGCTGGCCGAGCGGGTCACGCTGAACCTGGCCGCCTACCGCATCGATCGCAGCAACATCGTGCAGGCTACCGGTGAAGTGGTGGGCGGGGTGAACCAGCTGGCCGCGCTGGGCCTGGTGCGCAGCACCGGCATGGAGATGGACCTGCTGGCCGACGTGACCGAACGCTGGGTGCTGAACCTGACCTACGCCTACAACGATGCGCGGGTGAAAGATGCCGGCCCGAACGGCATCACCAATGCCTCGGGCGATCGCTTCGCCAATGCGCCGCGCAACAAGCTGGGGCTGTGGACCCGCTACGACCTGCCCGCGCTGCATTCGGCCATCGGCTTCGGTGCCGATTACGTGGACGAGCGCGTCAGCCTGGACGGCCAGCGGGTGAAGCCGTACACCGTGTTCGACATGAGCTGGAAGACCACCTGGCAGCAGTGGCAGTTCCAGGCCAACGTAAAGAACCTGTTTGACAAGGTGTATGCGGCCAGCGGCTTCATCGAGCGCAACGGCCACTTCCCCGGCGAGCCGCGCCGGGTCTACCTGCAGGCGGCCTACAGCTTCTGATGCGCGGCCCCACCCGGCGGCGTGTAGAGCCTGCACACACGCCGTCGGGTACGCTGTGCCACCTTCCTGCCCTGAGCGGCCATGCACGCCTTTTCCCTTCCGGTCTCTGCCCCCGAGCAGCTGGCGTACCGTCTGCTGCAGGACAGTGACTGGGCACAGACCGCGCAGGCCGCGCAGATGCCGGCCGAGCTGCGCACCGTGCTGGCCATGGTGTTCGATTCCCCCGAGCCGATGTGGATTGCCTGGGGGCCGCAGGACAAGGCGTTCTTCTTCAACGACGCCTACCTGCCACTGCTGGGCGGCAAACTGCACGGCGCCATGGGTGCACGCCTGGACGTGGTGTGGGCCGATGTGTGGGCCGACGTCTGCCAGGCCATCGATGATGCCTTCGCCGGCACCGCACGCAGCTTCCAGAACCTGCGCCTGATGATGGACCGCGACGGCGCGATGAAGGAAACCTGGTGGACCTTCTCGTATTCGCCGCTGCGGCTGGGCAACGGCGAGATCGCCGGCCTGCTGTGCGTGGTGAGCGAGCAGACCGAGCGGGTGATCGAACGCGACCTGCACAGCCGCCAGGTGGCCGCCATTACCCAGGAAGCACGCGAGGCCCACCTGGAGCTGGTGCGCGCACGCGAGCAGCTGCGCCAGGCACAGAAACTGGAAGCCATGGGCCAGTTGACCGGCGGCGTGGCGCATGACTTCAACAACCTGCTGCAGGTGATCACCGGCTCGGTGGACATGCTGCTGTATGGCTGGCCCAGCGACGACCCGCGCCGGCGCTACGCCCAGGCGATCGAATCGGCGGCCGAGCGAGCGACCAAACTGACTGCCCAACTGCTGGCGTTCTCGCGGCGGCAGAGCCTGTCGCCGGAAGTGTTCGACCTGTGCGAGAGCGTGCAGGCGCTGGCGGACATCATCACCACCGTGGTGGGCGCACGCATTGATGTGGAACTGACGCTGCCCGACGTGCCGCTGCCGGTGCTGCTGGACCGCAACCAGTTGGACACTGCATTGATCAACATCGCGGTGAACGCGCGCGATGCGATCGAGGGCCACGGCAAGGTGACGCTGGCGGTGCAACGGGTCAGCACCGTGCCGTCGGTGCGCCAGTCGATTCCGTTGAAGGGCGATTTTGCTGCGATCAGCGTGACCGATTCGGGCAGCGGCATCGACCCCTCTGTGCTCGAGCGCATCTTCGAACCGTTCTTCACCACCAAGGGCGTGGGCGCTGGCACCGGCTTGGGGCTGAGTCAGGTGTTCGGCTTCGTGAAGCAATCGGAAGGCGAAGTAGATGTGCAGAGCCGGCCAGGCGCCGGCACCTGCTTCACCCTGTACCTGCCGCTGACCCAATGCACCGACAGCGTGCCGCGCCCTGCCCCACACCCCGGCCTGGCCAGTGGCGGCGGGCTGTGCGTGCTGGTGGTGGAAGACAACGTGGACGTGGCCGACTTCGCCGTGGGCGCGCTGCGTGAACTGGACTACGACGTGGTCTTGGCGCGCAACGCCACCGAAGCGCTGGGCGAACTGGAACACGATGCCGCGCGCTTCCAATTGGTGTTCACCGACGTGGTGATGCCCGGCACCAATGGCCTGGAACTGGCGCGCACGATCCGCACGCAGTTCCCGAAGCTGCCGATCATCCTGACCAGCGGCTACAGCGAACTGCTGGCACGCGACCCGGGGCATGGCTTCACCCTGCTGCGCAAGCCGTATTCGCTGAAGCAACTGGCCCAGGTGATGACCGAAGCGGCGCATGGTGGCGCACGGTAGATAACTCGTGCCCACCAAGGTGGGCACCTACCGAGCACCGCGCCGCCCTGCGTGGCCCTGGCTTGGTAGATGCCCACCTTGGTGGGCATTGCTCTTTGCCTATCCCTCGTGCCCACCAAGGTGGGCACCTACCGAGCAGCGCGCCGCCCTGCGTGGCCCTGGCCTGGTAGATGCCCACCTTGGTGGGCATTGCTCTTCGCCTACCCCTCGTGCCCACCAAGGTGGGCACCTACCGAGCAGCGCGCCGCCCTGTGTGGCCCTGGCTTGGTAGATGCCCACCTTGGTGGGCATTGCTCTCTGCCTACCGCTCGTGCCCACCAAGGTGGGCACCTACCGAGCAGCCCAGTACCGCCTTGGTAGATGCCCACCTTGGTGGGCATTGCTCTTCGCCTATCCCTCGTGCCCACCAAGGTGGGCACCTACCGGGCAACCCGCCGCCTCTGGCTTGTCACGGAACAAGACACCGCTCTACCTGCAGCGACAATGCCTCGCAGGCATCGAACAAGCCATCGACCACCGCCGCTGACGGGCAGCCTGTCGGATCATCACTTTCCCGCGCCACATGGGCGGCATGCAGCACGGCGGTCAATGCAGTGATGCCCGACGCACAGCGTGTGGCCAGCGCAAGATCGAACGCGCGGTTAGCGCTTAGACGGTGTTCGCCCCACGGTTCGCCGTCGGCACGCAGGTTCCTGCCGTGGGCCTTCAGGTGCGCGAAGAACGCGGACGGCGCGACGCTGTCGGCGGAATCGCAGAGCGCGTCTTCCAGCTGTACGGCGATTGCATTGGGCAGATCGCGCGTGGCGTTAGCCAGCAGTGCATGCAGGCGGGGATAGTCGGGAAGCAGGTCGGACATGGCGGCAACCTCACGGTGTGGCCACCTGCGCAAGCAAGGTGGCGGACGGTGCGGGTTGGCGTGCCGGATACGAGATACGAAAAGCCGGCGGATCGGAAGATCCCCACGCACCGTCCACCGTGGACTGGCAAGCGGTGCATTGTCGGGGCTACCCCCTGTGGTGCAAACCCGACGCCGTGTATCTCGTAAGTTCGGGACGCCAATCCCGGCCAGGGCGGATGCCTTGGCCGGGCCATCATTCGCGCGACGTCCAGCGCTGAAAAGAGGCAGAACCGGCAATGCGTGCAGCCTGCGACAACCGGGCCGTTTCGGCTGCTGAAGCCGTGACGAAACGCACGCGGCGGAGGCACTCCATCGTCAGCTATCGCATGGTCAACTACGACAATCGACTCACGCGCGCGTCGCCATCATGCAGAGGACGACCGCTCGGCAGGTCAGTGATCGTTGCGATCCAGTTCGAAGCTCACTGCGGTGAAGCAGGTCGGCGCATCGCGATCGTCCGGGGTCCCATCGATGTAAAGGCCCAGCGACGGCGCAACCATCTTGCTGAACTTGATCCGCGCGTCATCCCCAAATGGCGGAACGAACACATCAAATCCATCTGCCACAAGCCCGTCCCAGATGATTTTATGGGGCAGACACGCGCCATCGGACAACTCCAACTCAACGAATTGGCCGGGACGCCCGGCATACAACTTCCAGACCGCCCAACTGTAACGGCCCTCCCCCATGCGGCCGGCCACACCCCGGCGATCATTATCGGCATCAGGTGGCAGCTTCAGCCCCAGGAGTTTCTCTACGCTGGCGGGCTCGAAATCATCCGCTGTGCGTAGCCCGCCGGCGAGCGCCTGGACCATTCCCAGCATCTGTTCGGCGGTAAGCCCTGGGCCAGAAGGAAGGTCGGCGTAACCGAGGAAGGGTTTCAGCGGGCGACTGTCCAATGCAGCGGCCTCGTCGGAGATCGCAGCCGCGCGATCCTGCTCCTGCCGAATTCTCAGTTCCATTGCTTCCTGCATGGCCTTCTCCTGTTTTGCATCCGTCGGTGCCGCGCAAGCAACCGAAGCCAGTGAAAGCGCAACGGTGAGAAGCGCCGCCATTCCTTTGCCTGGACGATCCATGACCCAGCTCACGTTGGGGATTCTGGCCAGCCTACTGCCGGCGATGCGTCGGGTGCAATCCGGGCGGGTACGCAACGTGATGGCGATCACTGCGCGGGTCAGCCATTGCTACGGCCCAGCTTGAAGTCCACCGAGCTTACGCACGCAAGCGACTGGAGACTGTCGACCATTACTCCAACGTAGAGACTCAACGGCGGCGCCACACGCCTGTCAAACGTGATTCGCGGGTCGTCGTCGAACGGCGGAACATACGCGACGAATCCCTCCGCCTCCATCCGCGCCTTCAACGCCGGATAGGACAGACACGCATCGGTGGAAATCTTCAGTTGAATGAATTGTCCCGGCCGATCAGAGAATACGTCCCAGACCGCCCAACTGTAACCGCCCTCACCCATTCGGCCGGCCACACCGCGGCGTTCGCTGCGTGAATCAGGCGGCAGCTTCAGCCCCAGGAGTTTCTCTACGCTGGCGGGCTCGAAATCGTCCGCTGTGCGTAGCCCGCCGGCGAGCGCCTGGACCATCCCCAGCATCTGATCGGCGGTAAGCGCCGGGCCAGAAGGAAGGTCGGCGTAACCGAGGAAGGGCTTCAGCGGGCGACTGTCCAATGCAGCGGCCTCGTCGGAGATCGCAGCCGCGCGATCCTGGGTCTGGCGGATTCTCAGCTCCATTGCTTCCTGCACGGCCGCCTCCTGCTTTGCTTGGGTCGGTGGCGCGCAAGCCGCCGAAGCCAGCAAACAGACAGCGATGAACAGCGCGGCCATTCCTTTGCCTGGACGATCCATGATCCAACTCACTTCGGGGATTCTGGTCAGCCTACTGCCGGCGATTCGCAGGCTGCAACAAGGGACAGCTCTCGTCTCGGTCACCGCCCATCACTGACCCACCGTGATGGGCTCACTGCATTCACGGCGGAAGTTCGCCGCCTTGCGGTCTAGTCTTGCGTGCAACTGTGCGATCCGCGGCATCTCGCCGCACATCGCAGCCACGGGCAGCAGGCACGCAGCCTCAGGCCAGGTAACGCCACGCGAACCACGAGTACCTGCAATCCTGCAGTACCCCGTCACAGGCCCCGCATCGACTGCGCGTGTGTCTGCATCTCCGTCTGCTGCTGTGTCCGCTCCTGGGTCTGCTGCAGGGATTGGGCCTGGCGAATCCCTTCCGCCTGCTCCAGGCTTTGCTGCGCGGGCTCCTGGGCTGCCAAACGACCGTCCACGCGTGCGTGGAAATGCGGCCCAGCGTCTCCAAATGGCGCGTGCACGGCAAAGACGTTCTGGGCGCCATCGCCGCCCAGCGCACCGGTTACCTGGTCCACGCGCTTTATCAGCGTATCGCCGACCTGCTGCCGGTACAGAGAAGCGCTGACATTGCGGGACTCTTCGGCGGACCAATTGCCCGTCCCCTGCACCCAATCATGGATTCTGGCGTAGGTGGAATGATCGGGGTGGGCCGGATTATCGGCCAGAACCGGGGCGTCGCGCACGGCCGAGGGCGGAAGCACATCGGGCTGCGCCCTGATGGTCGGGCCGATCTGCCTGATGCTATACGGATGCAGTTCGCCATGCGACGTATCAGTGAGCGGGAACGTATTGCCCTGCCCTCCCAGCTGAACACCGTTTGCCTGTATCTGGATGAGGTTGCCCTTCAGTTCGGCAACGTTCAAGCCAATATGGGGCACCGTCCCGCCGGATTCCCTGGCTACCCGTGCCGACACCTGCGCCGCGATGGAGACGGCGGAGGAAAGGTAGAAGTTGTTGTAGTCCGAGGTGCCTGAGTGGCCCAGCCCGGAACTCGGCGGATCAAAATGACAGACCGCCACGGCGTTGACGGCAGGGCTATCTATGTTGCCCCCGGTTCGCTGCATGCCATTGGGGTCAAGGTGGATACCAGGAGCAGCGCGGCCATTGGCGAAGCAACGCGATGTACCCTCGAGCCGCCGCATCAACATTTCCCGGTCAATGTCCGCATCCTCATGCTTGACGCGGCTGGCCACTGCGTTCATCGACACCAGCTCGGCAAAGGCTTCGTTCTGACGAAACGCTTTGACGAAGTTGCGGGTGTGCTCGGTGATATCGGCAGTGGATGCCCCCGTGGCAGCGCCTCTGTTCAGAGATGATTCCACGTAGGACGCAAAGGCGGCCGTACTGAACTCACTGGACCTGGCCATCAGGGCATGACCTGTTTCATGACCCAGCACCCCGGTGATGAGATCAATCCGCGCCACGGGGTCGGCCTGCAGGAAAATGCTGGAATTGATGCTGATGGATCGGGTACCCGGGTTGAAGTGCCCACCTTCATTGGGCGTGCTCGCCACAGTGATGTGTTTCAGATCGCCGCGCTCGACGGCCTCGCGCATCAGGTCCGCCAGCACGGGCGACGATGTGACCGCCTCGCGCAAGTTGTCGGCCGCCCATTTGGGAAGCGCCGACTGGCGCTCGGTCTCCTGCAGCATGCGTTCGACACGGGGATCAATCATCGTTGCGCCCCAGCTGGAACGTTACCGTGGTGAAGCAGGTCGGATCATCCCGGCGATCAGGCCTTACGACAACAAACAGACTGACCGATGGGGCCACTCGTCTGTGGAAGGTGATCCGCTGGTCATAGCCGAAGGTAGGAACGACTGCGGCAAAACCGTCTTCCCCCAGCTGACGACTGAGCGGCGTGTAAGACAGACAGGCCTGCGGGCTCATCGTCAGCTCGAAGAAAAGACCGGGCCGTTGCCGGTCCAGCTTCCAGGCCGCCCAACTGTAGCGGCCCTCGCCGATGCGCCCGGCAGCTCCCCAGCGTTCGTTGCGCGCATCTGGCGGCAGCTTCAGCCCAAGGATTTTCTCCAGGCGCTCCGGCTCCGAATCGCCTGCTGCTCGGTAGGCACTGGCCAGCGCAAGGATCTTCTCCAGCATCTGCGCTTCAGTAATCACGGGGCCGGGCGGCAGCTCGGCATACCCAGCGAACGGCTTGATTGGCTGATTGTCCAGGGCAGCAGCTTCATCCGCGATAGCGGCGGCACCGTCCTGGGCCTGGCGAATCTGCAACTCGGTTGCGTCCTGCACGGCCTTCTCCTGTTGTGCGTCTGGTGGCGCAGCGCATGCTACCGGTCCCAGCAACACGGCAACAATGAAAACGGCGGCCAATCCTTTGCCAAGAATATCCATGGCCCACGCGATCCTTGGGGGGTTGCGGCCAGCCTACCTCCGGGCATGCAGCCCGTGCAACGCGGGCTACGTGAATCCGTGCGCACCATCGCGCTTGGTCAGCTACCGCTGCCCTCGCGCTGGTGGCCGCGATACGTTTCGCCCCACTCGCGCATTGCCAGCAGCACCGGCACCAGCGTGTGGCCGAATTCGGACAGTTCGTACTCCACCTTCGGCGGCACTTCCGGATAGACATGGCGGATCACCACGCCATCAGCCTCCAGCTCGCGCAGTTGACTGGTCAACATGGATTGGGTGGCATTGGGCACCCGCCGCGTCAGTTCCATGAACCGGCGCCGGCCTTTGATCAGGTGAAACAGAATGACCGGCTTCCACACCCCGCCGATCACCGACAGCGTGACCTCCACGGCGCAACCGCTCTTGCCGTCCCAACGCTTGCTACGCATACATACTCCGGAAAACCATAGTACCTACGAAAAATCGTCGTTCTTGTTGCGATAACGGTGCGAGCCTAGCATGGCCCCATCCACTGAACGTGAGGCCCAACCATGAAGTTCAAGGCACTGCTCTCCAGCAAGACGAACGACCGTGTTTCCACCGAACTGGTGGATTTTGACGAGGCCGACCTGATGGACGGCGATGTCCTGGTGCAGGTTGAGTATTCGACCCTCAATTACAAGGATGCGCTGGCGCTGACCAACGAGCGCCCGGTCATCCAGACA
This sequence comes from Stenotrophomonas sp. Steno-C17, assembly GCF_056393165.1. Taxonomy (NCBI): domain Bacteria; kingdom Pseudomonadati; phylum Pseudomonadota; class Gammaproteobacteria; order Lysobacterales; family Lysobacteraceae; genus Stenotrophomonas; species Stenotrophomonas sp. Steno-C17. Next base: position 115,089 of record NZ_JBWJPD010000011.1, on the reverse strand, counting down.
TTCCCGCTGATTCCCGGCATCGACCTTTCCGGCGTGGTGCTGGAATCCAGCAATGCCGATTTCAAGGCCGGTGATCGCGTGGTGCTCAATGGCTGGGATCTGAGCATGGGCCACCACGGCGGGCTGGCCCAGCGTGCCCGCGTGCGGGGCGAGTGGCTGAACAGGATTCCCGGCAACCTGACCACCCGCGACGCCATGGCCATCGGCACCGCCGGGTATACCGCCATGCTGTGCGTACTGGCACTGGAAGATGCAGGCGTGACCCCGGAAAAGGGCGATGTGCTGGTGACCGGCGCCAATGGCGGCGTAGGCTCGATCGCCGTGTCCATTCTTTCCAAGCTGGGCTATCGCGTGGTGGCCGCCACCGGCCGCCCCGAACATGCCGAGTACCTGCACAGCCTGGGCGCGGCGGAGATCATCGACCGCGCGCAGCTGTCCGAGCCGCGCAAGAAGCCGATCAGCGCCGAACGCTGGGCAGGCGTGGTGGACGTGGCCGGCGGCCCGACCCTGGTCAATGCGCTTGCCGAAACGAAGTACCGCGGCGCGGTGGCGGCCTGCGGCCTGGCACAGAGCGATGCGCTGCACGGCTCGGTGCTACCGTTCATCCTGCGCAACGTCACCCTGGCCGGCGTGGATTCGGTGAACGCACCGCAGGACGTACGCCAGCGTGCATGGGATCGCCTGGCCACCGATCTGGACCCGCAGAAGCTGGAAAGCACGGTGCAGTTGATCGGGCTGGCTGAAGTGCTGGATGTGTACGAGCAGATCATCCCGGGCAAGGTGCGCGGGCGGATCGTGGTGGATGTGAACGCCTGATGGCAGGCAGGCCCGCGGTGGCACACGGCCGCCGCGGGGCCGATGGCGTGCTCTGCTTCAATGCAGCGCTATTCTGAAACTTCAATCGGCGGGTTGCATTCGCTGCGGAATTTCCCCGCTTTGCGGTCCAGTTCAGCACGCAGCTTGGGAATCTTCGCCAGCTTGCCGCGCATCGTCGCGACGGGCAGCACACCCTTGAAGTAACTTTCCGTCACACCCACAGCGTTTGGCGCACCGCGGATGTTCCACACCAGTTTTTCCATGCCCGTACCGTAAGCCAGCAGCGTATCCAGAGACAGCAAAGCCCTTCCGCCGAGGTCTCCGTCGCGGAAGCGATTCCAGTCCATATTGGTTGTCAGGCTGGTGGAGTAGACCGAAAACTGCTTGTTCGGATCTTCCGATCGGTACAGGTGTATCCAGGTGTATTTGGGGTCCTTCAGCTCCTGGCCGATTTCCTTGGCGTCAAAACTGAAATTCATGATCACCACGACCTCAGCCTCGGGAACAACCTTCTGGCGCGTCGCGTCCACTGGCCAGTAGTAACTCAGGCTCCAGCTGCTGGCCATGCCAGTGCCGAATGGCGTGCTGTTTGACGTCCATTGGTAGGTGTCCCGCGACGCCGTAGCGCCCGTCGCTCCGTCCACCTGCCGGGACACACTCCATGCTCCGTCCGCCTCTTCCATCCCGAAGCTGCAGAACAGTGCCGGGCCCGACGATTGCGCCGATGCGGGCAGTGCTGCGGCACACAGTGCAATGGCCACAACACAGGTGCGACCAGCGGTAGAAAACAGTCCTGTGGGCATTGGATTCCTTCCTGGGGCGCCATCCATGGAGTGGTCGCAGCCATCCGCTACGGCCTGGCGACAGGCTAACCCACTTTGACCGCGCGGCAACAGCCACACGCCGCATCAAGCCCCCTTATCATGGAGCTGTAAGGGCGCTTCACGCCCAGTGACGTACGCAAGGCAGTATCTGGATGTCTATGGAATGGCGCCCCTCGGGCTGGGGCCAACGCGTGACCCGCTCGCCGGACTGGCGACTGCGGGTGGATGGCGAGCATGTCGAGCTTCTGATTGGGGGCCGGCAGTACCGACAGCGCGTGGATGGCGACGAGCGGGTGCGGGTCCTTCCCGGCCTGTTCTGGGCCAAGGTTGCGCTCCAGACCGAAGACGGCGAAACGCTGTCCGTCGATGGCCTGCCCAACCGCCAGGCGTCCCAGCTTGCGTCAGCCGTACAGCAGGTCCTGTTCACCTGCACGACCCGTGGGCGCAAGGCGCTGTTTGCAGACATCCTGGCGCGGATCCAGTCTTGGCTGGCTGAGGCAGATGCGCTGACCGACCGCGGCAGCGCCGGCCGCCGCTGGATCAGCCACGAACAGCAACAGACGCTGCTGACCGAGCGTCCCGCCCTGCCTGTGTCGCCTTACGAGCTGCGGCGGCTGTTCCTCGATGATGCCGTGCACGAGGACCTGCACGCGCCCAGCCACCGTGCCGCGCTCGATGCCCTGCACGACTGGGAACTGGATTGGCCATCCGTCTGGGCCGAGGCCAACGCAACCATGGCAACGCGCGAGCTGGTGCTGGCCCGCAGCTTCCTGCACCGGGTGGAGAGCAAGCCGCTGACCGAAGAACAGGCCCGCGCGGTCATCTGCTTCGACAACCGTGTGCAGGTGGTCGCCGCAGCCGGCTCGGGCAAGACCTCGACGATGGTGGCCAAGGCCGCCTATGCCATCGACCGTGGCTTTGTGGCGCCCGAGCGCATCGTGATGCTGGCCTTCAACAAGGATGCGGCCAAGGAACTGGAAGAACGCGCGCAGCGCTCTTTCGACCGGCTGGGCATGGGCGATACCGTGGTGGAGGCGCGCACCTTCCACGCACTGGGCCTGTCGATCATCGCCAAGGCGACCGGACGCAAGCCCGACATTCCCGCATGGGCCATCGATGCAACGCTGGGCTTCACCAAGCTGGCCGAGCTGGTGGACGACCTGAAGGACCGCTCGGCACACTTCCGCACCCAGTGGGACATGTTCCGGCTGGTATTCGGGCGCGACCTGCCGCCGCTGGGCGCGCAGATGCTGGCCGATGGCTACGACCGCGATGGCACGCCGTATATCCGCACCCTGCAGGGCGAGCGGGTGAAGAGCCTGGAAGAGTGCGTGATTGCCGATTGGCTGTTCTACAACGGCGTGGCCTACGACTACGAGCGGCGCTACGAATTCGACACCGCCACCGATACCCATCGCCAATACCGCCCGGACTTCTATTACCCGGACGCCGCGCTGTACCACGAGCACTTCGCGCTGGATGCCGACGGCCAGCCGCCGCCGCAGTTCGCCCACTACGCCGAGGGCGTGCGCTGGAAGCGCGAGCAGCATGCCGCACGCGGGACCGCGCTGGTCGAGACCACCTCGTTCGGGCTGCGCAGCGGCGAGGCCCTGCACCATCTGTCGGAACGGCTGGGCGAATCGCGCATCGAACTGGACCCCAACCCGGATCGCGAGCTGCCCGACGCCGGCGCCAAGCCCATGCCCGATGCGGATCTGATCGGGCTGATGCGCACCTTCATTGCCCATGCCAAGAGCAACTGCCTGAGCCTGGAAGACATGGCCGAGCGCCTGCGACAGATGCCCGAAGACCAGTTCAAGGAACGCTACCGGCGCTTCCTGGAAATCGCCGGGCCCGTGTTCCAGGCGTGGGATGACGCGCTGGCCGACGAACGCAGCATCGATTTCGAGGACATGTTGAACATGGCCGCCGGACTGCTGGAAAAGGGCCATTATGAATCGCCCTACGAACTGGTGATGGCCGACGAATTCCAGGACGCCTCGCGCGCCCGCGCCCGACTGTGCCGCGCCCTGGTCAACCGCCCGGGCCGTTATCTGTTTGCGGTGGGCGACGACTGGCAGTCGATCAACCGGTTCGCCGGTGCCGATGTTTCGGTAATGACCGGTTTCCGCGAATGGATGGGGCATGGCCAGGTACTGAAACTGGAGCAGACCTTCCGCTGCCCGCAGGAGCTGTGCGATATCTCCAGCCGCTTCATCAGCCGCAACCCGGCGCAGATTGCCAAGGCGGTGCGTTCTGCGACCGCGCCTGTTGGACCGGTGCTGCAGGCATTCCAGATGACCCGGCGCGAAGAAGTGCAGGATGGCGTTCGCCAGTATCTGGCGACGCTGCATCAGGAACTCCTGTCCGGCGCGGTGCCTCGCGGCCGCAGCGGGCGCGTGACGGTGTTCATTCTGGGCCGCTACCGGAATGAGCGCAGCGCACTGCCGGCTGATTGGAAGACGGCGTTTGGCAGCACGATGGACGTCGAGTTCCTGACCGCGCACCGTTCAAAGGGGCGCGAGGCCGACTATGTGATTCTGCCGGGAATGGTGAACCGCGGTTTCCCCAGCCTGCGAGCGGATGACCCGGTGCTTTCGCTGGCGATGCCCGAAGGCGATACCTTCCCGCTGGGTGAAGAACGGCGGCTGTTCTATGTAGCGCTGACGCGTGCGCGGCGGAGTGTTGCGATGTTCACGCTGCAGGGCAAGCGCTCGCCGTTCCTGGATGAGCTGGTGGAGGATGGCGTGGTGGAAGTTACGAGCCTGTCGGGTGTGGCGATCAATGAGGAACGCTGCCCGGTGTGCAAGGTGGGCGTGTTCGTGGAAAGGAATGGGCCGCATGGGGCGTTCCGGTCGTGTTCCAGTTACCCGTTGTGCCATAACAAGCCGAAGGGTGGGCGTCGGGGGTAGGAGAAAGGCACTCGGCCCCAGCGCGCCGTTGCGGAGGCATGCGGGGCCAAGGCCGTGGAGACTGGGCAGACTGCGTGTCGCGCGCCCGCAGGTACAGAGGGGACGGGAGCCGGCAGCCACGGGTCGCGAAATGTCGCATTGGCCCGAGAACCCCTTCGGGGCTTCGTCTTTCTGGGCAACACTCTTTGCCCAGCTGTTCCAGGATCTGAGCGATACAGCCAACTTCGTCACGCCCTGAGAGCCATGTCTTGTAGTAAGCCTGTACTTGCGCCGCCCAGTAGCACCCCAATCAGCGACATGGACCGAACATGCTGACATCGTTCCTGACCCTCCCTCGTGTCATGTTGATCATGTTGATCACAGTTGCCGTCCCAGGCTGCAACAAGGACCGTTCGTACCCGGTCTATCGCGAGAATCCCGCACCCGAGGATGCACTGGCGATCGTTATCCGGGTACACGATGCGCCGGTGGACGTCCCAACCCCCAAGGTAACCGTCTTGTACGAGATTGACCCGGGTTGCCTGCCGCCGATCAATAACTACGAGGGCGTCAATTACGAGCCCAAATGGCATTCTGTTCAATTGCAGGTGGAACGCATCAGTTCAACCGAATTCACCAGTAAAGCGTTCAAAGACGGGATGGCCGTAGCTGACTACTACGGCCGCGGTCCGTGCAACTGGACGCCCAACATGGTGCAAGCTTCATTTCCAATGGTCATGGATGGCCGCGAAATCGACGCGACCGTTGGCGCCGATTTCCAGAGAATCAAAGATGAGGGCAGCTCAACTACATACGTGGAGAAGGCTCTAACACCTTTGATTCCCGGCCAAAAACCTGAACGGGCCTGGACCTTGTCCCAGACCATGTTTGATAAGCGCCCGCTCGACGATCACTCCAAGTACTTCGCGATAGATATCTCGACAAGGCTCTAGGATGGACCATCCAGACGACATAACGCGAATTGCCGCAATCGCACCGAGGGCCGTTTCCGAGTCCATTCTCCGTAGCCGAACTCTTCGTCCAGCTGATCAACGATCTGGTAATCCGGCCAACTGCCTCACGCCCTGAAACCCATGTTCTGTAGTGAGCCTGTACTGGCGCCACCCAACAGCAGCTCAATCAGCGACATGGACCGAACATGCTGACATCGTTCCTGACCCTCCCTCGTGTCATGTTGATCACAGTTGCCGTCCCAGGCTGCAACAAGGACCGTTCGTACCCGGTCTACCGCGAGAATCCCGCACCCAAGGATGCACTGGCGATCGTCATCCGGGTACACGATGCGCCGGTGGACGTCCCTGTTCCCAAGGTCGTTGTCTCCTACGAGATAGACCCGCTCTGTCTCCCGCCGATCGAAAACTACGAGGGGGTGCAGTACGCGCCGCGACGCCGGTCTGTGGAGTTCCCAGTGCAACGCATCAGCAAGACTGATTTCACTGCCACCGTGTTCAAGGATGGAATGGAGGTCGCCGACTACTATGGCCGTGGCCCATGTAACTGGACGCCACGTTCTGTGCAAGCATCGTTCACGCTCGATGTTGGCGGTCGCCCAATCAGGGCATCTGTTCCCGCCTTCTTTCCAGAGATCGAAGATGAGGGACGCTCTACTACATACGTTGAAAGGGCCCTTGAACCGCTGATCCCAGGACAGATACCTGAGCGAGCGAGCATATGGCCCGACAACCTCTTCCAGGACCTCCCCCCGACTGAGCAATCAAAGTACTTCCCTATCGATATTTCCAGAAAGGATGAAGGAGAAATTCGATGAACCCTATAACGGCCGCGGCACTCTCAAACAGCACGTATGAGCCCCCCCCCTTCAGACGACAACGTGATCACCGTTGCGGGCGTCAAGTACGAGGTTTTGGCTAGAAGCGACTCAATAACTGGATATCAGGGCACCATCTATCGCAGCTTGGCAACGAACGAAGTCATTATCGCCCATCGCGGCACCGAATTTGATCGCCAGCCAATGCTGGATGGAGGGGTCGACGCGGCGATGGTTGCCGCCAGGATCAATCCGCAACTCGACGATGCCCTCGCGCTGACGAAATCAGCGGGCTTCGCCATAGGACGCCGCCCGTGCCCGGCACAAGCTCAGCCACAACCTCGTTGAAAACGCTGCAAGGATCCGAAGTAGCGTCAATCCTCAGCGTGAACCCCTGCCCCTGCTCCGCGTCATAGGAAATCAACTCCGCAGTGGCACCGGACGCACTCAGCATTCCGATCGATCGCCAAGGGCCCAGACCGGGTTCATCCCCGATGATCAGATCGCGGCCAAAGTAGTCCTTCAGATGGGAATCCGTGATGGCTAGCCTCGCCACCTCGATGTAGGACCCACCGGGCCATCTCATACCGCAAGCTAGCGGCAGAAGCTTATTTTTTGAGTCAGTCATGAAAATGTCCTAGCACTCTTCGGATCTTGTCACCGAACATCAGGGTTGGCGTGGAGTCCCCTTCGCCCGCATGTCCCGATACAAGCGGGCCAAGTGCGAGCGCGTGATCGCGTGGACCTTGGCCGTTGGCCCCAAGAACGCCACAAATGCCTCGATCGCGGTCTTTTTGATCGTGTAGGTCTTGGGGAGGGTTGAGGGCTTGAGCGTCGCCAGGAACGCGTCGCGCGCCTTTCCCAACGCGAGCTAGCGCCCGGTTTCGGACCGACTCAAAGGGTGAGGGATGCGCATGCGATTGTCGCCTCTGCATGCTATCCGCCTCCCAATCAGGGCGCATCAAGAATTCCCACAAGGAATCAATGCAGTAGACATGATTGGCGGAGAGAGTGGGATTCGAACCCACGGAAGGTTTAACCCTTCGCCGGTTTTCAAGACCGGTGCCTTAAACCGCTCGGCCATCTCTCCGTATCGGCCCAGCCTGCTAGCCGGGCACGCATTCTCGCACGGCCGGGCGATTTGCCCAAGACCGGCGTAACGCCGGGCGTGACCCGGCGCTATCGGCAGGGCTCAGCCCGCATCCACGGCCAAAGCGCCCAGAGCGCTGGCCTTGATCTTCTCCTTGGCCTTCTCGCACGCGCCACCACAGTCCAGGCGTGAGGCCTCCAGCTGCGGCGGCAGGTGTTCGGCCAGGAAGTCGATGAACACGCGTACTGCCGGCAGCAGACCGCGGCGCGAGGCAAACACGGCATGGCACACGCCCTGCGGCAGCGACCAGTCCGGCAGCACCACTTCCAGCTCACCGTTGCGCACGGCTTCGGCGCACACGGTTTCCGGCAGCATGGTGATGCCGAAACCGTCCTTCACCATGCTCTGCAGCAGCGGGAAGTCGAAGCCGGCCACGCGCGGCTGCAGGTCCACCCGGCGCACTTCGCCTTCCGGGCCATGCAGTTCCCAGCGCTGGCGCGCCTCGTCTTCGCTGATGCTGAGGGTGACATGCTGGGTCAGCTCTTCCGGGTCCTTCGGACGGCCGGCGCGGTCCAGGTACTTCGGGCTGGCCACCAGCAGTTCCTGCACCTGACCGAAGCTGCGCATGACCAGGCTGCCGTCGTCGTCCAGGCGCGAACGCACGCGCAGGGCCACGTCGTAGCCTTCATTGATGATGTCCACGCGGCGGTTGCTGATGTTCAACTGCAGGCGCACCTTCGGGTACTGCTCCAGGAACTTGGGCAGCAGCTTGGGCAGCTGCATCTGCGCCAGCGACACCGGCACGCTGGCGCGCACCACGCCGCGCGGCTCGGCACTCAGGCGGTCTACCACTTCGCGCGCGGCCTGGGCCTCGGCCAGCATGGTCTGCGCATGGCGGTGCACGCTGGTGCCGACGTCGGTGACGGCGAAGCGGCGCGTGGAACGCTGCAGCAGGCGCACGCCCAGGTCGGTTTCCAGCTGGCTGATACGGCGGCTCAGGCGCGATTTGGGGATACCCAGGGCGCGCTCGGCGGCGGCGAAACCGCCGTGGTCCACGACCATGGCGAAGTAGTACAGGTCATTCAGGTCATGCATACCCGAGTTCCATATCTAGAACAATTCGTGGCATTGAACCACCTTTATCCCGCCCATGCAACAACCTATCGTTCTCTCCGTCGGCGGCGAACCCGCCCCTCCTTCCCGAACATAGGTGACTGCCATGAAGCTTCTGCATCTCGACGCCAGCGTGCTTGGCGACAACTCCGTCTCGCGCCAGCTGACTGCGGCGGTGGTCGCCCAGTTCAAGGACCAGATCGACGGCCTGCAGGTCGATTATCGCGATCTGGACGCCAACCCGGTACCCCATCTGCGCAGCGGTTCGCTGGCCGGCGCCGATGCCGCCGAAGCGGCCGATGCTGAACAGGTGATGCAGCAGTTCCTGGCTGCCGACATCCTTGTCATCGGCGCGCCGATGTACAACTTCAGCATTCCGTCCACGCTGAAGGCCTGGATTGACCGCGTGGCCGTGGCCGGCCGCACCTTCAAGTACACCGAGAACGGCCCGGTGGGTCTGGCCGGTGGCAAGCGCGTGATCGTGGTGAGCGCCCGCGGTGGCATCTACACCGATTCGCCGGCCGACTTCCAGGAGCCCTTCCTGCGCCAGGTGTTCGCGTTCATGGGCATCGACAACGTGGAGTTCGTGCGCGCCGAGGGCATTGCCTACTCGCCCAAGCACCGTGAAGACGCCATTGCCGGCGCGCTGTCGGCCCTGCCGTCGCACGCTGCGGAAGAAGTGGCCGCCTGAGGCCTGCGTTCCAGCGATCGGCGCCCTCCCCCCTCCTCGTCGGGGGCGCTGATTGCGGGCCGGGAGCCCCTCCCCCATCCCGGCCCACCCTGACGGCTCCGCATTGCGGGGCCGTTTTTTGTTGCGTGCGGCCGGTAGGCTGGGGGCATGGATTACATCGTGACGACTGCGCACCGCAGCGAATTTCCGCAGCCGATCACCCTGCGCCGTGGGCAGGCGCTGGTGGTGGGTGAACGTTATGAGGGCCCTGAGGGCTGGGAAGACTGGTTTCTATGCCAGGCCGAGGGGCAGCAGCCCGGGTTCGTGCCGGCACCGGTGATCGGGCGCGATGCGCACGGTGGCGCATTTGCCACGCAGGATTACTGCGCGCGGGAGCTGGATGTGGACCCGGGCCAGCGATTGCGAGGGCTGCGCACGCTGAATGGATGGGCGTGGTGTGTGCCGGAAGACGGCGAGCCCGGGTGGGTGCCGTTGGAGAAGGTGCGGGTGGTGGGGTGATCGCGGGGGTTCATCCATGCAGGGCGTGGATGCAGTAGATCCACGCCCTGCGTGGATGCGGTGCCATGCAAGCATGGCACCTACCAAGGCTGAAGCAGTGCCATGCAAGCATGGCACCCACCCCAGCGGGTTCAGCCGATGGTTTCGATACCGCCCATGTACGGGCGCAGCACGTCCGGCACGGTGATGGTGCCGTCGGCGTTCTGGTAGTTCTCCATCACCGCGATCATGGCGCGGCCGACGGCCACGCCCGAGCCGTTCAGGGTGTGCACCAGCTCCGGCTTGCCGGTGGCCGGGTTGCGCCAGCGGGCCTGCATGCGGCGGGCCTGGAAATCACCGGTGTTGGAGCACGAGCTGATCTCGCGATAGGTGTTCTGCGACGGCAGCCAGACTTCCAGGTCGTAGGTCTTGATGGCCGAGAAGCCCATGTCACCGGTGCACAGCAGCACCTTGCGGTACGGCAGGCCCAGCTTTTCCAGCACCACTTCGGCACAACGGGTCATGCGCTGGTGCTCGGCGTCGCTGTCTTCCGGGCGGCAGATCGACACCAGTTCCACCTTCTCGAACTGGTGCTGGCGGATCATGCCGCGCACGTCGCGGCCACCGCTGCCGGCTTCGGCGCGGAAGCACATGGAATGGGCCGTCACGCGCAGCGGCAGGCGCTCGGCGTCGACAATCTCGTCGCGCACCAGGTTGGTCAGCGGCACTTCCGAGGTCGGGATCAGGTAGCGCGTGGAATCGCCCACGGCGGTCTTGAACAGGTCGTCCTCGAACTTCGGCAGCTGGCCGGTGCCGCGCAGCGAATCGGCGTTTACCAGCAGCGGCACGTTGGTTTCTTCGTAGCCGTGTTCACCGGCGTGCAGGTCCAGCATGAACTGGGCCAGGGCGCGGTGCAGGCGGGCCACCTGGCCGCGCAGCACGGTGAAGCGCGAGCCGGACAGCTTGGCGGCGGTTTCGGCGTCCAGGCCGGCGTTGCGTGCGCCCAGCTCAACGTGGTCCAGCACCGGGAAATCGAAGCTGCGCGGGGTGCCCCAGCGCGCCTGTTCCACGTTGTCGTTCTCGTCGGCACCGGCCGGCACATCGTCAGCCGGCAGGTTGGGAATGCCGGCGGCGATGGTTTCGATCTTTTCGCGCAGCGCGTCCAGCGCCACTTCCGAGGCCTTCAGCTCGTCGGCGAACGCGGCCACTTCGGCCATGATGGCCGAGACGTCCTCGCCCTTGGCCTTGGCCTGGCCGATGGCCTTGGAACGGCTGTTGCGCAGGCTCTGCAGTTCTTGGGTACGCACCTGGATACGCTTGCGATCGGCCTCCAGGGACTCCAGGGCAGACACGTCGAGCTCGAAGCCGCGGCTGGTGCGCAGGCGTTCGGCGAGGTCGGCGGGCTGGTGGCGGAGCAGGGCTGGATCAAGCATGGCAGGTGTCGTGGTGGGTAACAGGGACGGGATTATCGCCTGTTATACGGATTTCTGCCGCCCGGTTCATTCCGGGCATGGCAGAATCGGGGTATCCCACGCTGGTCTGGTCCATGTCTGCACCCCGCTCGTCCTCTGCCAAGTCGTTCACTGTGCACATTCCGCGCAACGCCCTGAAGATCGCCGGCATCGCCTTCGGCGTGGGCATTGCGCTGTTCGTGGTGGTCTGGCTGACCGGCCGCGACAAGGAATTCTTCCGCGCCGACCCGGCCACGGCCACCCCGCAGGAAACGGCGCAGATCGAGCCGCTGCCCGAGCCGTTGCCGGCCGCCGCGGGCTCCAGCGACATGCCCGATGCCAAGCCGGCGCCGCTGCCCGAGGACGAGGCGCCGAAGCTGGTGGAAACCGCCCCGCCGCCGCCCGCGGCAGTGGACCCGGCCGCGCCGGCCCCCGGTACGGCCGCGCCGGCTGCAGCAACCTCGCAGCCGATGCCGATTGCCGAGCAGTCACCCGCGCCCAGCTATCCGCCGGCCGCCCTGCGCCGTGGCGAAGCAGGCAGCGTGGTGGTGCGGGTGGATGTGGACGCCACCGGCTATCCGAACAACGTGACGGTCATCCAGCGCAGCGGTTCGCGTGACCTCGACCGCGCCGCCACCGACGCCGTGCGCCGCTGGCGTTTCACCCCGGCGCAGAGCAACGGCCAGGCCGTGCCGGGCAGCATTGAAGTACCGTTCGACTTCAAGCCGCAGTAACTGAACGCTGCCCGGCAGGCAACCTGAACCCTGCCGGTTGCGTTGACGCAACGCTGACACATTGCCACTGCTGCCCGGTCCAGACTCGGGGCGTCGTTACAGACGCGAGGAGCAAGCAATGACGGCTACTACCCACGAAAACCTTCATTCGCCCCAGCTGCAGCAGGACGTGCCGCACCGGCCGACTTCGCCGTGGCTGTGGATGGCGCTGATTGTGGCGATGTTTGCCGCGGCCTTCGTCTGGCTGCGCTTTGCCAACCAGGAAGACGTGGCGCCGGCCCCGGTGGGCGAGCGCATGCTGCCGGCCACCGAGACCCCGGTCGCCACTACGGCGCCGGCGGCCCGAACGGCGGCACCGGCCAACAGCAGCCGACGCAGCGCTCCGGCCGTGAGCAACCGTGAGGCGCGCCCGCTGGCCAGCAATGCCAAGCCGACCTACCCCGCTGCGGCGCTGCGTAGCGGCGTGCAGGGCAGCGTGGTGGCCAGCCTGAACGTGGATACCCGCGGCAATGTGACCCAGGCCAGCATCGTGTCGCGCAGCGGCGAGCGCAGCCGCGATCTGGACCGCGCGGTGATCAATACCGTGCAGGGCTGGAAGTTCCAGCCGGCCATGCAGGAGGGTCGTGCGGTGGCCAGCGTGGTGCGGGTGCCGGTGGATTTCCGTACCGAACAGCGTTGATCGCGGACGAGGGGTTCGTGATGTGGCGGAGGCTTCGGCCTCCGCCTTTTTTTGATGCCCTGTAGAGTCGAGCCATGCTCGACTGACGGTGTACAGCAGTCGAGCATGGCTCGACTCTACAAAGGCGGTCAGGCCAGGTTGAAGCCTGCGCTGCGGGCCAGGCCGTCGAAATCCGGGAACGAGGTCGCGACATTGGCGATGTCGTTGATGCGCACTTCGCCGCTGCTGATCTGCCCGGCAATGGCAAACGCCATGGCAATGCGATGGTCGCCGTGGCTTTCGATGGTGCCGCTGCCCAGGGTCACGCCGCCGTGCAGGGTGGCGCCGTCTTCGGTCTCATCCACCTGCATGCCCAGCGCGCGCAGGCCGGTGGCCATGGCGGCCAGACGGTCCGATTCCTTCACCCGCAGTTCGGCCGCTCCGGTTACCACGGTCTGGCCTTCGGCGGCCGCCGCGGCAACGAACAGCGCCGGGAACTCATCGATCATGTCCGGCACCAGTGCCTCGGGAATGCGCGCGCCCTTCAGCGGGGCATGGCGCACCACCAGATCGGCCACCGCTTCCCCGCCCTGCTCGGCCGGGTTTTCTTCGGTGATGTCCGCGCCCATCAGCCGCAGTGCGTGCAGCAGGCCAGTACGGCGCGGGTTCAGGCCCACCTGCTTCAGGCGGATATGCGAGCCAGGAATGATGCTGGCGGCCACCAGGAAGAACGCCGCCGAGGAAAAGTCGGCCGGCACCACGATGTCGGTAGCGCGCAGGCGCTGGCCGCCGCGCAGGCGGGCCTTGCCCGGCGAGAATTCAATGTCCACGCCAAATGCCGACAGCATGCGCTCGGTGTAGTCGCGGGTCGGGTGCGGTTCAACCACGCTTGTTTCGCCCTGCGCATACAGGCCGGCCAGCAGGACCGCCGACTTGACCTGCGCGCTGGCTACTGGCGAGGCGAAGTCGATGCCGTGCAGCGCCTGCCCACCGTGCACGTGCAGCGGCGGGGTGCCATCGTCCTGCGTGTCGATCTTCGCGCCCATCTGCGACAGCGGACCGGTGACCCGGCGCATCGGACGGCCCGACAGCGATTCATCACCCACCAGCGTGCAGTCGAACGCTTGGCCGGCCAGCAGACCGGCCAGCAGGCGCATGCCGGTGCCGGCGTTGCCGCAGTCCAGCGGCGCGCTGGGCGCCTGCAGGCCGTCGATGCCGACGCCATGCACGATGCGCTGCGAAGCGCTGGGGGTTTCGATACGCACGCCCAGCTGGCTGAAGATGCGCGCGGTGGCGCGGGTGTCTTCGCCTTCCAGGAAGCCGTCGATCTGCGAGGTGCCATCGGCCAGCGCGGCGAACATCACCGAACGGTGCGACACCGACTTGTCGCCGGGAATGGTCAGGCTGCCCTGCAGGGGCTGGCCCTTGCGGGCAATCCAGTGTTGCGCGTTGCTCATCGTTCGATTGTTCCGTAGACGCCGGCGGGCCGGCGGTGCTTCAAGAGACGCGGCACATGGCCGCAGCAGCCATCAGGGCACGGCCACCGGGTAGGAACCCAGCACCTTGATCTGAGCCGAGTGCGCTTCCAGTTCGGCCAGCGCGGCCTGCATGGGGGCGTCGTCGATATGGCCGGCCAGATCGATGAAGAAGCCGTATTCCCACTTGCCGTGGTGCGACGGGCGCGACTCGATGCGGTTCATGCTGATGCCGTGGCGGGCGAACGGGCTGAGCACATCGAACAGCGCGCCAGGCTTGTCATGGATGAACACCAGCACCGAGGTGCGGTCGTGGCCGGAGGTGGGGAAGATGTTGCGGCCCACCACCAGGAAACGGGTGGTGTTGTCGGCATCGTTCTGGATCGGCTTGGTGACGACCTTCTTCAGGCCGTACACGTGGCCGGCGCTCTCGCCCCCGATGGCCGCGGCATCGTCGGCATTGCGTGCACGACGCGCGCCCTCGGCGTTGCTGGACACCGGAATCTTCTCGGCCTTGGGCAGGTTGGCGCGCATCCATGCCGAGGTCTGCATGAAAGACTGCGGGTGGCCGTAGACACGCTCGACATCCTCGATGCGGCCGCTGCGCGACATCAGGTACTGATGCACGCGCAGTTCCACTTCGCCGCAGATCTTCAGGTTGGAGGTCAGGAACATATCCAGAGTGATCTGGATGGTGCCCTGCCCCGAATTTTCCACCGGCACCACACCGAAATCGGCGTTGCCCGCTTCCACTTCCTGGAACACTTCTTCGATGCTGGCCATCGGCAGGCCCAGCGCCGAGCGACCGAAGTGCTTGAGCACGGCCTGCTGGCTGAAGGTGCCTTCCGGGCCGAGGTAACCGATCTTCAGCGGTTCCTGCTGGGCCAGGCAGGCGGACATGATTTCGCGGAAGACGTGCACCAGCAGCTCGTCGCTGAGCGGCCCTTCGTTGCGGTCCACCACCATGCGCAGCACCTGGGCTTCGCGCTCGGGGCGGTAGTAATCGACGGCGGCGGCCAGCTTGCCTTTGGCCTTGCCCACCTGGTGGGCAAACTGCGCGCGTTCGGCGATCAGGCCCTGGATGTCGCGGTCGATCTGGTCGATCTTGGCGCGCACATCGGCCAGCGCCAGCGGTGCCAGCGTGGGGGCCGCGGTGGCGGTCTTCTTGCCCTTGGGCGCGGCGTCGGCCTTGGACTTTTCAGCCTTGGCGGGCGCCTTCTTGGCGGGTTTGCTTGCCATTGGAGTTCCTTGTTGCAGGGCGCGCACCGGGCGGTGCGCACCGTTCAATGCTCAACCGTGACGCTGCTGGAAATCGGCCATGAAGGCGACCAGCGCCTCGGCCCCGGCCAGCGGCATGGCGTTGTACAGCGAGGCGCGGATGCCGCCCACCACCTTGTGGCCCTTCAGCGCCAGCAGGCCAGCGGCCTTGGCTTCGGCCACGAAGCGCGCGTCCAGATCGGCGCTGGGCAGGAAGAACGGAATGTTCATCCGCGAGCGCGCCGAGGGTGCCACTTCATTGCGATAGAAGCCGCCGGAGGCATCGATGGCGCCGTACACCAGCGCGGCCTTGGCCGCATTGCGCTTGGCGAACTCGACCACGCCACCTTCGGCCAGCATCCACTTGAACACCAGGCCGGCCAGGTACCAGTTCCAGGTGGGCGGAGTGTTGAGCATGGAATCGCGGGCCACGTGCGAGCGGTAATCGAAGATGTCTGCACGCGGTTGGCCGGCGCGCTCCAGCAGGTCGCGGCGGATGATCATCACGGCGATGCCGACCGGGCCCAGGTTCTTCTGCGCGCCGGCGTAGATGATGCCGTAGCGGCGCACATCCAGCGGTTCGCTGGCGATGGACGAGCTGAAATCGGCCACCAGCGGCACCGTGCCGGTATCGGGCACATCACGGAATTCGACGCCGTGGATGGTCTCGTTGGCAGTGATGTGCACGTAGGCCGCATCGGCCGAGAGCTGCCAGCCCTCGCGCGCAGGCAGTTCGCGATAGCCGTTGGCTTCGCTGCTGGCGGCGATGTTCACATCCACATAGGGGCCGGCCTGTTTGACCGCCGTCTTTCCCCAATGGCCACTTACGACATAGTCGGCACGCTGGCCGGCCTTGGCGAAGTTGAGCGGGATGAGCGCCTGCTGGGTGGTGGCACCACCGGGCAGGAACAGCACCGCGTAGTCGTCGGGGATATCGAGCAGGCGGCGCAGGTCGGCCTCGGCCTCGGCGGCCACGGACATGAATTCCGGGCCGCGATGGCTCATTTCCACGATCGAGGCGCCGGCACCGTGCCAGTCCAGCATTTCCGCCTGCGCCTGGCGCAGGACCGATTCCGGCAAGGTTGCAGGGCCGGCACTGAAGTTGAACGCGCGCGTCATGTCACACCTGTGGGGCAAGACCCCTAGTATGCCGCAGCGCACCAGCCTTGCGGCCTTGTCGCGCAAGGGAAATTTGGTTGCATTCGTATCCAATTGCCGGCGAGCGCAATGTGCCACCCAAGGTTGGCACCTGCCAAAGCGGGTTGGGCGTCATGCGGCCGGGGGCATCGTGCCAACCAAGGTTGGCACCTACCAAAGCGGTCAGGGCGTCATGCGACCGGGGGCATCGTGCCAACCAAGGTTGGCACCTACCGGAGCGGGTTGGGTCGGGCGGTAGCGCCGGGCCATGCCCGGCGGAATGGGTTCAGCGCGCGCCGAACCAGAGCAACAGGCTGAGCACGCCGGCCAGCAGCAGGGCACTGACCAGCAGCCACGGCCAGCGGCGCACGTGACGCGGGGTTGCCGGGACCACCGGCGCCTGTTCGCTGTCTGCCGCCTCGTCTTCCGGGCTGGGTGCCGGGCGTCGGCGCGGGTCGTGCGGGACTTCCAACACGAAGCGATGCTGGCCGTCGAACACCAGCTGGTCACCGGCCTGCAGCCAGCAGTGGCGCACGGCCACGCCGTTCACCCGGCTGCCTTCGGCACTGCCCAGATCGCGCAGCAGCACGCGCTCGCCGTGCAGTTCCACCCGTGCATGCTGGTCGGCGAAGGCCGGCTCATCGATGGCGATATCGGCATCGTCGCCGCGACCGATCACCCGCGGCCGCGCCAGAGTGAAGCCGCGCCCATGGTGCAGCCCGCCCACGCCACGCAGCAGGCGTTGTTCGTCGATGCCCGGATCGGCCAGCGCGGTCGGCGCGGGTGCCTGCAGCAGGGTTTCCACCTCGCCCTGCAGGACCATTTCCACGCCATCCACATACACCGCATCGCCGGCGCGCAGCATCGCCATGCGCCGCACCGGGCGACCGTTCACGTGGATGCCGCGGATGCCGTTGCCGACCTGCAGCCACAGCCCACGATCATCCAGGCAGAACTGCGCCAGCAGCAGGGCGCCGTTGCCGGCATCGCCCAGCCGCACGCTGCCATTGGCCTGGCGCACGATGCGCTGCACCCCGGGCCGCAGCGGCTGGTCGGGCTGTTGGTGTTGACTGAAGTGAACAAGCAGGTTCTGCACGCGGCGCAGACTAGCAGGTTGGCCGCCAACGCAGAAGAACCCCGCCTGAGTGCTTGGCGCAGCGCCCGCCGATGCGCACAATGGCCGCCCTCTAACTACAACCCGGCCCTGCGCCAGGAGCCTGCATGTCCAGCATCGACGTCCGCCACGCCCACTCCCTGCCCGACGCGCAGGCGCGCGAGGCCATCGAACAGGTGGCCGCCAAGCTGTCCGAACGCTTCGGCCTGAAGTCGAGCTGGGCGGCCGACGTGCTGAACTTCAGCGGCAGCGGCGTGGACGGTGCCATCGAACTGCAGCCGGGCGCGGTGCGGGTCACGGCCAAGCTGGGCTTCCTGCTGTCGGCCATGAAGGGCATGGTGGAAACCGAGATCCAGCGGGTGCTGAAGGAAAAGCTGGGCTGAACCCCAGCGTTGGGCCATCACGGCCCAGCAACGCAACGCCGCGCTACTCTCGGGGCAGGCCCAACCTCCCCGGGAGCGCGATGAACACCTACGACAATGACGACCGCCGCGACGACGACGCCAGTTTCGGCGAACAGGCCGGGCGCTTTTCGCGCAAGTTGAGTGACTCCGCGCAACAGGTCTGGCTGGCCGGGCTGGGTGCACTGGGGCGCGCGCAGGCCGAAGGCAACCGCTTCTTCGATGGCCTGGTGAAGGAAGGCGAGGCGTGGGAAGCGCGCCGCCGCGAACGCAGCGACGAACAGGGCCCCGGCTGGCGCGACAATGTGGAGCAGTCGCTGGACGAGGCCCGCGAAAAGGCGTCGGGCACCTGGACGAAGGTGGAAAAGGCCTTCGACGAGCAGGTGCAGGGCGTGCTGAAGCGCATGCATGTGCCGACCGCGCAGGATGTGGCTGCGCTTGAAGCGCGCCTGGACGCGCTGCACGCGCGCCTGGCCAAGCTGGAAAACCGCGCCGCATCAGGCACGGATGCCCCCGCCCCCGGCAGCCACCAGGGGCCCGGCGCGGCCTGACCGGCGGATTGTTGCAATGCAATAAAATTTGTCTGACAATCGCGAGAACCCGCCAATCGCTTCGCCTGCCGTTTGTTCCCTCCCCTCACGGCTTCAGGATTGGCGGGTTTTTTCGTGTCTGCACAGCGCTGATCTGCGCGCTGCATCACGCTTCTTGTCGGGAACGCCCTGACGCAATCGCCCAGTGTGGCCTTTACACTGTCGGCTTCTGAATTTTTCCTTCCGTTCGCACCTGCATGCTCCCTTGGATTCTGGCCCTGCTGTCGGCCCTGCTCATCTGCACCCTGGCTGTTGTCTATCTGTGGTGGGTGAAGCGGCGGCAAACGGAAATGCGCTTGGGCCTGCAGGCCCTGGCCGGCATGCATTGGCGTGAGTTTTCCACGCTGATCAAGCGCATGCTGAGCGAGCAGCGCGGCCTGCGCGAGGCGCATGACGCCGACGAGGACGCGCGCGAACCACGCAGCGATTTCGTGCTGACCGACGGCCCCAACACCTGGATGGTCTGGTGCAAGCACGGCCTGGCCTACCGCATTGGCACGGCGGCGGTGAACGAACTGGGCGCGGCTGCACGGCTGGGCGGCGCCAAGGGTGGCCTGCTCATCACCGAGGGGCGGGTGGAGCGTGATGGCCTGGCCGCCGCCGAAAAGCAGGCCGTGGAAGTGCTGGACGGCCCGCGCCTGTGGCCGCTGCTGCAGCCTTACCTGCCCGGCGATATCGAAAGCCGCGTGCGTGCCAGCGCGCGCCACGAGGCCGTGCGCCGCATCGCCATTTCCGCGTTGGGCGCGGTGACCGTGGGCCTGCTGGTGGGGGTGAGCCTGCAGGGGCTGCACGCCGATGCACCGGTTGCCGCCGCCGAACCCACGCCTGTGGCCAGCGCCAACACACCGGTGGCGGCACCTGCGCCGGTCGCCGCACCGGCGCCTGCACCGTCACCGGCCGCGGAAACCGCCGCGGCCAGCGCGCCTGCCGCGCCTTCGGCAAGCGCCAGCAACGACGACGGCCGCAGCAACCCCAACCCCGATGCAGCCACGCTGGAGCGCTACCAGGCCGAACTGGCCCGTGCTCTGGCCGGCCAGAGCGGCATTGCCAGCGGCGTCTGGCTGACCCGCCAGACCCTGGCCATCAACCGTACCGGCGAGCTGGAACAGGTCTGGCCGCGCGTCTGCCAGGAAGTGCTGCGCTACCCCGCCCTGCGCACCGTGCGCGTGCAGCTCAACGCCCGCCCGGGCGTGGACGAGCCGGTGCGCTGGCGGCAGTGCGCCACGTATTGAGGGTGCGCCATCCACGCATGGCGTGGATCTACCCGGCATTGCGTGGATCATCCCTGCTTGGTCGCACCCAGTAGATCCACGCCATGCGTGGATGGTTGTGCCGCCCGCCGTCGTCAAGCCAACGCAGCAAGATGGGCGATGTAGCTGGAACGTGTTTCCCCGGCCGCCTTGGCCTGCGCATCCAACCTGGACAGGATCCTTCGCGGCAGGCTGATGTTCACCCGCTCGATGGTGTCATCCAACAGTGCTGGATCAATGCTGATGTAGGCAAGAATCCATTGCGTCCCGCATGCCGCGTCGGCGACCAGTTTCTGGGGTGCCGACGGTGTTGGAATCGAGTGCCCGGCATCCAATGCGGCGTCAATCCAGGCAAGTGCAGCCTCTTCCGCCGAGCGCAGGGCGTCATCGAGCGTGTCCGCGGCAGAGAAGCAGCCCGGGAGATCCGGCACTACCACGCCCCAGGCTGTGCGTTCATCACCGGCTTCGATCAAGACTGGATATCGCATGGGAGCCTCCTGAAACCGTGTAGGAGGCACAGTAAGAGCCCCAGCATCCTCGCGAAAGAGGAGCACGCGACAAGCCACGCGTCTGGCCCGCGCAGCTGGGCACGGCTCGGCCCTCCGGGAAGGTACCTCAGCGCCCGCCCGGCGCGAAGCGGGCCACCAGGTCCCAGGCATCGCCCAGGAACACCTGCCGCACCCGGGTGATCGGCTGATCGCCGCGCCAGGTCAGGCGCTCGATGACCAGACAGGCGGTGCCCGGCGCCACCTGCAGCAGCTTGGCCGACGCGGCGTCAGCGCCCCACGCACTGATGCGGTGCTGGGCGCGGGTCCAGGACACGTTCTGCAGCAACCAACTGCCGGGGGCGGTGGTGCTGAAATCCATCTCCAGCACTTCGGGCACGCCCGCCGGGCTGATCAGGCGGTGTTCCAGCGCCAACGGTCGGTCGTCAGCCAGATGCAGGCAGCGCATCGCCAACAGCGAACCCGTGCCGGCCAGCTCCTGTTCGCCCACATTGCCCGCCGCGGCCGCGCGCAGTTCACGCTGCAGCAGGCGGTAGCCGTACTGGTGGCCGCGCGAGCCGACTTCCATGGCGATATCGGGAATTTCCAGCGCCACCTGTTCCAGGTGCGGCGGCTGCCGGGCCACGAACGAACCGGCACGGCGCCGGCGCTCGATCATGCCGCTCTCGGCCAGCGCGGTCAGCACCTTGTTCACCGTCATCCGCGAACAGCCGTACTGCTCCATCAGCTCGTGCTCGTACGGAATGCGGAAACCCGGCGCCCACTCTCCACTGAGGATGCGGCTTTCCAGATCGCTGCGGATACGCTGGTTGAGCGTGGCGGACTTGCGGGCCTTCACGGGGGCGGGGGTCTCGATGAGGATCTCGACAAACAGGGAGGCGATCAGCCCAGCACGCCACGCAACGCGGCGGCAAAGGCGGTGCTGATGGCCTCGCGCTGCAGGTGGCGGCCGTCGGCCACGACCTGGCGGCCATGGCGCCAGACCGAACGCAGCGCGCCATTACGTGCAGCGAAGACCCAGCTGTCAAGCCATGCGTCATTCTGTCGCGCCTGCAGGGCCGGGTGCGCGGCGTCCAGTTCCAGCAGATCGGCACTGGCGCCGACCTGCAGCCCGGCGGCCACGCCCAGCGCCTGCGCACCGCCGTGCAGGGCGCCGTCGAACAGGAAACGGCCACTGCTGCGGCGGGCATCGGGCGCCAGCACGTTGCGGCCGCGCAGGCTCAGGCGCTGGCCGTATTCAAGCAGTCGCAGCTCTTCGGCCGCGTCGATCAGCACGTTGGAATCGGAGCCGACGCCAAAGCGCCCGCCCTCGCGCGCGAATGCCTGCATCGGGAACAGGCCGTCGCCCAGGTTGGCCTCGGTGATCGGGCACAGCCCGGCCACCGCCTGGCTGGCCACGATCGCGGCGCGCTCGTCGTCGGTGATGTGGGTGGCATGCACCAGGCACCAGCGCGCGTCCACCGGCGCATGGTTGTAGAGCCATTGCACCGGGCGCTGACCGCTCCAGGCCAGGCAGGCGTCGACTTCGCGCACCTGTTCGGCGATATGGATATGCACGGGGCCATCGGTCAACGGCAGCAGCCCGCCCAGCTCTTCGCCGGTCACGGCACGCAGGCTGTGCGGTGCGATGCCCAGCACGGCATCGGGCAGCGTGGCCAGGGCGGGCTTCGCCGCATCCAGCAGCTGCGCGAAACCGTCCACGTCGTGGATCAAGCGGCGCTGCGCGGGATTGGGCGGCGCGCCGCCGAAATCGGCATGGGCATAGAACACCGGCAGCAGGGTCAGGCCGATGCCGGTCTGCGCCGCCGCCGCGGCGATGCGCGCGCTCATCTCGGCACGGTTCGCAAACGGCTGGCCGTCGGCGTCGTGGTGCAGGTAATGGAATTCGCCCACGCGGGTGAAGCCGCTTTCCAGCATTTCCATGTACGCCTGGGCGGCGATGGCCTGCACGGCATCGGGACGCAGGTGGGCCAGGAAGCGGTACATCAGCTCACGCCAGCTCCAGAAGCTGTCGCCATCGCCGCCGCCGATCTCGGTCAGCCCGGCCATGCCGCGCTGGAAGGCGTGGCTGTGCAGGTTCGGCAGGCCCGGCACGGCGATGCCGATGCGGGTGTCGCCCATTTCCGCGCCCTGCCCCGTGCTGATCGCCGTAATGCGCCCGTGCTGCACCTGCAGGCGCACATCACGGGCCCAGCCGTCGGCCAGCAAGGCATGGGCGACGTGGAAAGCGGCAGGGGAACGCGAATCGGACATGGCTGGACAACCCGAAAGGGACGCTTATATTGTATAGACATATAAGCACAGCCGCGTACTGGATGCCATGCACGTCGACACCCTCTGGTCCAATGTCCACCTGATGACCCTCGATGGCGAGGGCCTGGGGATCATCCGCGATGGCGTGCTGGCCTGCGCCGGCGGCCGCATCGCGCACATCGGCCCGGCCGGCAGCGATGCCCACCTGCGCCCGACCACGCGCTTCGATGGCGAGGGCCGCTGGGTGTCGCCGGGGTTGATCGACTGCCACACACACCTGGTCTACGCCGGCAACCGCGCCAACGAATTCGAGCAGCGCCTGCAGGGCGTCAGCTATGCCGATATCGCCCGCGCCGGCGGCGGCATCGTCTCCACCGTGCGCGCCACCCGTGCCGCCAGTGCGGAGCAGCTGGCCGCCGAAAGCCGCCCGCGCCTGCTGGCGATGCGGGCCGAAGGGGTGACCACGGTCGAGATCAAATCCGGCTATGGCCTGACTCTGGCCGACGAGCGCAAACAGTTGCAGGTGGCGCGTGCGCTGGGCGAGGAATGCCGGGTGAACGTGGCCACCACCTTCCTGGGCGCGCACGCGGTGCCGCCGGGCCGGCAGGCGCAGGAGTACACCGATGAGGTGTGCGAGGTGATGATTCCGGCCATCGCCGCCGAAGGCCTGGCCGACGCAGTGGACGTGTTCTGCGAGACCATCGCCTTCTCGCCCGCACAGGCGCGGCAGGTGTTCGAGGCCGCCCGCGCGAACGGGCTGGCAGTGAAGATCCACGCCGAACAGATGAGCAACCAGCATGGCGCCGAACTGGCCGCCGGCTTCGGCGCGCTGTCGGCCGACCATATCGAACATCTGGACCAGGCCGGCATTGACGCGATGGCGGCCGCCGGTACCGTGGCCGTGCTGCTGCCCGGCGCCTTCTATTTCACCCGCGATACCACCCTGCCGCCGATTGCCGCGCTGCGTGCGGCCGGTGTGCCGCTGGCCCTGGCCACCGACAGCAACCCCGGTACCTCGCCGCTGACCAGCCCGCTGCTGGCGATGAACATGGGCGCCACCCTGTTCCGCTTGACCGTGGACGAATGCATCGCCGGCTTCACCCGTGAAGCGGCGCGCGCGCTGGGCCGCAGCGAACGCATCGGCCGCCTGGCCGTGGGCATGGACTGCGACCTGGCGATCTGGGACATCGACGCACCGGCCGACCTGGTCTATCGCATGGGATTCAACCCGCTGCACGCGCGCGTGGTGCGCGGGCAGCCCGACCTGCCTGCTTCCTGGAGCAACACATGAGCAACACCCTGGTTCTTCGCCCCGGCCATGTCACCCTTGCCCAGTGGCGGCAGGTCTACCGCGGCGCGCCGCTTGCACTGGACCCGGCCGCGCTGCCGGTGGTGCGCGCCAGTGCCGCCGCCGTGGCCGCCATCGTCGCCAAGGGCGCGCCGGTGTATGGCATCAACACCGGCTTCGGCAAGCTGGCCAGCGTGCGCATCGAGCGCGAAGACCTGGCCACCCTGCAGCGGAACATCGTGCTGTCGCATGCCGCGGGCGTGGGCGAACCGATGCCGGCCAGCGTGGTGCGGCTGATGATGGCGCTGAAGCTGGTCAGCCTGGCGCAGGGTGCGTCGGGCGTGCGCGAAGAAACCCTGCTGCTGCTGGAAGCCATGCTGGTGAAGGGCGTGCTGCCGGTGGTCCCCGCGCAGGGCTCGGTGGGTGCATCCGGCGATCTGGCGCCGCTCTCGCACCTGGCCAGCGTGATGCTGGGCGTGGGCGAGGCCTTTGTCGCCGATGCGCGTCTGCCGGCCAAGGATGCCCTGGCACGTGCCGGCCTGCAGCCGGTGGAACTGGACGCCAAGGAAGGCCTGGCCCTGCTCAACGGCACCCAGTTCTCCACCGCGTATGCGCTGGCCGGGCTGTTCGAGATCGAAACCGTGTTCCAGGCCGCGCTGGTCACCGGTGCGTTGTCGGTGGAAGCGGCCAAGGGTTCGGATACGCCGTTCGATCCGCGTATCCACGCCATCCGTGGCCAGCGCGGGCAGATCGCCACCGCCGCGACCCTGCGCACGCTGATGCAGGGTTCGGACATCCGCGAATCGCATCGCGACAATGATGTACGCGTGCAGGACCCGTACTGCCTGCGCTGCCAGCCGCAGGTGATGGGCGCAGCGCTGGACATCCTGCGCCAGGCCGCCACCACGCTGGAAATCGAAGCCAACGGCGTGTCCGACAACCCGCTGGTGTTCACCGATACCGGCGAGGCACTGTCCGGTGGCAACTTCCACGCCGAGCCAGTGGCCTTTGCCGCCGACATGCTGGCGATGGCCGTGTGCGAGATCGGTTCGATCAGCGAGCGCCGCCTGGCGATGCTCGTCGACCCTGCGCTGTCCGGCCTGCCTGCGTTCCTGACCCCGCGCCCCGGCCTGAATTCCGGCTTCATGATTCCGCAGGTGACTGCCGCCGCGCTGGTCTCGGAAAACAAGCAGCGTGCCTATCCGGCCAGTGTTGATTCCATCCCGACCTCGGCCAACCAGGAAGACCATGTGTCGATGGCCGCGCACGGCGCGCGCCGCCTGTTGCAGATGGCCGAGAACGCGGCCAACGTGATCGGCATCGAGCTGCTGGCCGCCGCCCAGGGCTGCGATTTCCACGCGCCCCTGCGCTCCAGCGCCGCGCTGGAAACCGTGCGCAACACCCTGCGCGCGCACGTGCCCACGCTGGAAGAGGATCGCTACTTCCACCCGGACATGGTGGCCGCCACCGATCTGGTGCGCAGCGGTGCGCTGGCAAAGGGCCTGGCCGACGTCTTGCCAACCGTGGAGCCGCAGGCATGAGTGCCCGCCCCGACTGGCTGACGGTGCACGAGGGCGATGCCCCGCTGATCGTCAGCTTCCCGCACACCGGCAGCGAACTGCCGCACGAGTTGATGGATGACTACCACTCACCCTGGCTGGCGCGGCGCGATGCGGACTGGTGGGTGCACGACCTGTACGATTTCGCGCGCGGCATGGGCGCGACCACGGTGCGTTCGGCCATCTCGCGTTCGGTGATCGACCTCAATCGCGACCCCAGCGGCGTTTCGCTTTACCCGGGCCAGAACACCACCGGCCTGTGCCCGCTGACCACCTTCGACAACCAGCCGCTGTACCACGCAGGTCGCGAGCCGGACGAAGCGGAAATCGCGCGCCGCCGCGACACGTATTTCGCGCCCTACCACGATGAACTGGCCGCACAGATCGCGCGTCTGCGCGCGCAGCACGGCACGGTGGTGGTGTACGACGCGCATTCGATCCGTTCGCATATCCCGCATCTGTTCGAGGGCGAACTGCCGCAGTTCAACCTGGGCACCGCCGGTCCGTCCGGCGCGCCAGATACGTCCTGCGACAACGCGCTCAGCGATGTGGTGGAAAACCTGCTGAAGATCAGCGGCATGAGCCAGGTGCGCAACGGCCGCTTCAAGGGCGGTTGGATCACCCGGCATTACAGCGACATCCCCGGCGGCGTGCATTCGCTGCAGATGGAACTGGCCTGCCGCGGCTACATGCACGAGCCGCTGCCCGGCCAGGTGGACGAGCACAGCTGGCCCACCCCGCTGGACCCCGATCACGCTGCACCGCTGCGCCACACCCTGGCGCAGGTGCTCACCGCCTGCCTTGAATTCGCTACGAACCGGAGCGCCGCATGACCCGCAACGACCCCAGCCGCACCATCACCGCGCCGACCGGCACCACGCTGAATGCCAAGAGCTGGCTGACCGAAGCGCCGCTGCGCATGCTGATGAACAACCTGCACCCGGACGTGGCCGAGCGCCCGCAGGAACTGGTGGTGTACGGCGGCATCGGCCGCGCCGCGCGCGACTGGGAAAGCTTCGATGCCATCGTTGAAACATTGAAGCGGCTGGACGATGACCAGACCCTGCTGGTGCAGTCGGGCAAGCCGGTGGGCGTGTTCCGCACCCACGCCGATGCACCGCGCGTGCTGATCGCCAATTCCAACCTGGTGCCGCGCTGGGCCAACTGGGACCACTTCAACGAGCTGGATAAGAAGGGCCTGGCCATGTACGGCCAGATGACCGCCGGCAGCTGGATCTACATCGGCGCGCAGGGCATCGTGCAGGGCACCTACGAAACCTTCGTGGAAATGGGCCGCCAGCACTACAACGGCAACCTGGCCGGCAAGTGGCTGTTCACCGGCGGCCTGGGCGGCATGGGCGGCGCGCAGCCGCTGGCCGCGGTGATGGCCGGTGCCTCGTGCCTGGCCGTGGAATGCCGCAAGAGCAGCATCGACATGCGCCTGCGCACCGGCTACCTGGATACCTGGACCGACAACCTGGACGAAGCGCTGCGCCTGATCGCGGAATCGTGCACGGCCAAGAAGCCGCTGTCGGTGGGCCTGCTGGGCAACGTGGCCGACGTGCTGGACGAGCTGCTGATCCGCGGGGTGAAGCCGGACCTGCTGACCGACCAGACCTCGGCACACGACCCGGTGAACGGCTACCTGCCGCAGGGCTGGACGGTGGAGGAATGGGACCAGAAGCGCGTTTCCGCGCCCAAGGACGTGGAAAAAGCCGCGCGCGAATCGATGGCCAACCATATCCGCGCCATGCTCGGTTTCCACGCGCTGGGCGTGCCGACCGTGGATTACGGCAACAACCTGCGGCAGATGGCGCTGGAGGAAGGCGTGGAAGACGCCTTCGATTTCCCCGGCTTCGTGCCGGCCTATATCCGCCCGTTGTTCTGCCGCGGCATCGGCCCGTTCCGCTGGGCCGCACTGAGCGGCGATCCGGACGACATCGCCAAGACCGATGCCAAGGTGAAGGAACTGATTCCGGACAACCCGCACCTGCACCGCTGGCTGGACATGGCCGCCGAGAAGATCAAGTTCCAAGGGCTGCCGGCACGCATCTGCTGGGTCGGCCTGGGCGACCGCGATCGCCTGGGCCTGGCCTTCAACGAGATGGTGGCCAACGGTGAACTGAAGGCGCCGGTGGTGATCGGCCGCGACCATCTGGACAGCGGCAGCGTGGCCTCGCCGAACCGCGAAACCGAAGCGATGGCCGACGGCTCCGATGCGGTGTCCGACTGGCCGCTGCTCAATGCCCTGTTGAACACCGCCAGCGGCGCCACGTGGGTGTCGCTGCACCATGGCGGCGGCGTGGGCATGGGCTTCTCGCAGCATGCGGGCATGGTGATTGTCTGCGACGGCACCGAAGCGGCGGCGAAGCGGATTGGCCGCGTGCTGTGGAACGACCCGGCCACCGGCGTGATGCGCCATGCCGATGCGGGGTATGAGATTGCGGTGGAATGCGCGAAGGAGAAGGGTTTGGATCTGCCGGGGATTCTGCGCTGATCGAACATCGCATGTAGCGTCGAGCCATGCTCGACTCTACAAGGCTGCCCCCGCGCAATTAATTCCGGGACAGCGGCTTCGCATCGACCGCATAGCGTGGAAACGCAGTCGCATGTAGAGTCGAGCCATGCTCGACTGCTTTTCCCGCCGTCCTGGGAAAGGCCAGTCGAGCAAGCTCGACTCTACAAGGCTGCCCCCGCACAATCATTTCCGGGCCAGCGGCTTCGCATCAATCGCATAGCGTGGAAACGCAGGCGCGGCGAACTGCCTCAGCATGTGCAGGTGGGGCTGAAGCTTGAGCCTGCGCAGGTTGCCAAGGGCAACCTCGCCACCGCAGACCAGCGCCGGTTCGAAGCCATACATCTCGTCTGCCTGCAAGGGGCCGCATGTGCTCATGGCCCTGGCAAAGAGCAGTGCCTCGTCCGCATCCAGCAGATCGAAGTCGTCGGGCTCGGCGCAGGCGAAGAAGGCCTTGATGCCACCTTCCTGCTGCGCGAGAGACTTCAATCTCAGGCGGTTCTGGAGAGCGAATACTTCACCGCGGATCGGATCGATGCTCACACCGACACCTGATGCTTCGCCGCACAGGTAAAGCCTTCCGAACCCGCTCCGGGCGAACACGTGGTAGGAATCGATCTGGGGAAAGGGCGTTTTCTCCAACCACGTGTGTACCTGGTCTTCGTAGTCTTCCGGGTTCACCGTCCACAAGCGTCCGTTGCCATAGTTCGCCCATCCATCACGCCGCCAATAGCGCAACAGCGATTCGGGCAGGATGCCCGCCCACCTGCGGAAACTTGCCTCCGGCACAGGGTCGTGTGCCGTCGCCTCGCCGAAGTTTTCGATGAAAAGTGCGAAATCCTGATCGTCTTCCATTGTTCTTCCCTTGCACGGCCATGTCGGCAGCGCGGACTGATGGCGCTTTTGTAGCTGATGTGTCGGCAGGGTTTAAGGGGCGTTCGCGACAGACCGGGCAGGCCATACGCTGCCGGTGGGTGACGTGAGGCGCGCGAACTGTTAACTTGCGCGCCACTTTCGTGGTTTACAGCTTGCCTGCATGTCGCTTCCGTCTTACCGCCCTACCCTGTCCCTGCTGTTCCTGGCCGTGTCCTTCAGCCTCGCTGCCACGGCCAATGCCGCCCCGCAGGCCACCACCCTCGATGCCGTGCAGGTGACCGCTGCCGATGCCAGCGCGCAGGCGGGCGCGGCGCTGAAGCGCGTGCCCGGTGCCAGCAATGTCATTGACGTGGCCAAGGCTGACAGCCGGCTTTCCAGCAGTGCCGATGTGCTGGCCTACCAACCGGGTATCAGCGCGCAGTCGCCGGGCAACGAAGGCACCAAGGTGTCGATCCGCGGTTCGGGCATCAACCGCGGGCCCGGCGCGCACGCCTCGGGCATCGCCGTTTCCCTCGATGGCCTGCCGCTGACCGGCGCGGGCGGCACGCCCTACGAACTGCTGGAACCGCTGTGGCTGTCGCGGGTGGAAGTGCTGCGCGGCGCCAATGGTTTCGAGCGCGGTGCGTTGGCGCTGGGCGGTGCGATCGACTACGTCAGCCGCAGCGGCCGCGATTCGGCGGGCGTGCAGCTGCATTACGAAGCCGGCAGCCGTGGCTACCAGAAGCGCGGCATCAGCTGGGGCGGCGTCAGCGGCGATGTCGATTACTTCCTCGCCTATACCGATACCGAGTTCGACGGTTACCAGTATCACGCACGTGGCGAGGGCAAGGGCGCGATGGCCAACATCGGCTGGCAGATCAGCCCCGACCTGCAGACCCGCTTCTTCGTGCGCTACCGCGAGACCGATCACGAAACACCGGGCCGCCTGACCCGCGCGCAGATCCGCAACGACCCGCGTGCGGCCAACGCCGCCAACCTGGCCATTGATGCGCGCCGCCCACAGCCGGGCAGCACCTGGATCGGCAACATGACCACGCTGCAGATCGACGAGGATTCCTCGCTGCAGGCCGGGCTGGTCTATCACAAATATCCGATGGACTTGAACGAAAGCCTGTACCGCCAGCAGCTGGACTACGCCAATCTGAATGCCACGCTGGACTACCGCCATCGCCACCGGCTGTTCGGGCGGGACAGCGAAACCACGGTCGGCCTGCGCGTGACCCACGATCTTCAAGCCGACGTGCGCGAGTCGCTGCGCTTTGCCAGCAACGGCTACGCCGCCGGCACGCGCACGCGTGACTTCCGCCACCACGGCACCGACAGCACGCTGCACATCGGCAATACCCTGGCGTTGAACGAGCGCCTGCGCATGCAGACCGGGCTGGCCCTGGTCAACACCCAGCGCGACGTGCAGGTGACCTGGCCCAGCAGCGGTGGCCGCCTGCGCGACCACGACTGGGACTACGCGCCACGCCTGGGCTTTACCTGGCAGCACAGCGCGCAGACGCAGTGGTTCGGCAACCTGAGCCGTTCGGTGGAAGCGCCGCACCCGTGGTCGATGATCTGGGGTTCGAACCAGTACTTCGCTGCGGGCAACGGGCCGTCCACCGGCCGCCAGCGCAGCCCGGTGCCGATGCAGAACCAGACCGCCACCACGCTGGAACTGGGCGCGCGCGGTGACGCCGCACTGGGGCGCTGGGAGCTGACCGGCTACTACGCGCACGTGAACCACGAACTGCTGACGGTGGAACTGCAGCCGGTGCCGAACCTGTTCATTGCCGAGAACAATGCCAGCCCCACCGTGCACCGCGGCATCGAAGCCGGCCTGGACAGCACCCTGTGGCAGGGCTTACCGGGCCGGCTGTCGCTGCGCCAGGCCTACACCTTCAGCGATTTCCGCTACCGCCACGATGCACGCTTCGGCAGCAACCGCCTGCCCGGCCTGCCGCAGCACAGCTACCAGGCTGAACTGCGTTTCGACCACGCCTCGGGCGTGTACGCGGCGCTGAACACCGAGTATGCCTCGCGCATCGCGGTGGACTATGCCAACAGCTACTGGGCCGACAGCCATGTGATCTTCGGCAGCCGCGTTGGCTATGACGCCCCCAGTGGCCACTGGCAGGCCTGGGCCGAAGTGCGCAACATCGGGGACCGCCATTACGCGGCAACGGTCACGCCCGGCTATGACGACGCCGGCAAGGACGTAGCCCGCTCGACGCCGGGCGAAGGCCGTGGCGTGTACGCGGGCATGCGCTGGCGCTTCGACTGAACACGCGCGGGACATCGCCGGGCATTGCCCGGCGCTGCCTCAGGCGATGCGCCAGCGTGGCAGGCGCTCGCTGCGCTTCCAGATCAGCGGCGCTGCGGCGATCAACAGCAGGGCCATCAGCCAGCGCGGCGACGTGGTCAGCAGGCCGTTGACCCACCCGGCCTCAACCACCGGCGGCACCTCCTGCCAGGGGTTGTAGCCCAGGTAGAGCACGCTGCCGGCGCGCCACACGAACACCAGGCCCATGGCCGCCAGGAACAGGGCCGTGCTGCGGCAGGTCCAACGCTGCGAGGGAGTTCCCCACTCACGGGACACGGCCACCAGCATGCCGATGATCAACGCGGCCATCACGGCCACCAGGGCGATATCCACCTTGCGCCCGATGCGTTCGTAGCTGCAGGCACGGCATTTCGCCTCTTCGCTGGCGGTCGCCGCTTCGGTGGCCGGCACCGCAGCGGGAGGCGACGATTGTGCCAGGACGGTGAACGGCAGCAGCAGCGCCAGAACCACCCCCAACGTCCATCGAAGCCAGATGCTGTTGCTGTGCATTGCGATATCCATGTCGCGTCTCCTTCCTGTCAATTGATCTGTTCACCACGTGTAGGGCCATGTGCCAGGGCTGCTGCGCACGCCGCCGCCCCAGTCCGCCCGCTCAAACACCCAGCGGCCATCCTCACGGTGCAGCAGGAACTTTTCCCGGATGCCAAATCCATCAAAGCAGCTGCCACTGACCACCGAAATCATCGCCCACTGCCCGTCGATACTGAACACCGGGCGTGAGAGCGAAACGATCTGCAACTGCTGTTGCGTCACGTCCCGGTTGCAG
This sequence comes from Stenotrophomonas sp. Steno-C17, assembly GCF_056393165.1. Lineage (NCBI taxonomy): Bacteria > Pseudomonadati > Pseudomonadota > Gammaproteobacteria > Lysobacterales > Lysobacteraceae > Stenotrophomonas > Stenotrophomonas sp. Steno-C17. The sequence continues at coordinate 83,239 of NZ_JBWJPD010000011.1, read as the reverse complement.
CCCGGCCCGCGCTCCACCTTCATCTTCTGCAATTGTTGATGGGTCATCCGCTGCACACCCGCCAGTGCCTGCTCGGGTACGCGCGAACGCCGCGCGTTGGCGGCGCCCTGCGCAGCCTCCAGCTCCTGCCGCAGCCGGAACAGCGCCGCACCTTCATCATCGGGGAAGCGGGCCAGCGGAGCATCATCCTGGCAATCGGTCATGGCGCGGCGCTGCCGGCAGAAGGGCAGCGTCCACTCCATCACCCTGGCCCAGGAAGGCGCCGGGGTATCCAGCGTGGGCTGTCGCGGTGGCCGCCAGCGCCCGACATCCTTTACTGCAGCCCCGGGGCCGGCGAGCGTGGCCACGTTCGCCGATGGCGCTGGAACTGCTGCCTGCCTACGCGGCACGGGCCGGGGCGGCAAGGTTGCGGCCTCCTGCATCGACAACGCCCTCACGATCAGGGGCGGCGGGGCCATCGGCGGAAAGGGGGGACGCACCTGGCGGATAGCCAGCGCCATCACCTCGGCCTGCATCTGCGCAGTGCCCAGCACGACGGGCACTGGACCGATCCGCACCGCTGGCGCCTGCCACACGCGCTCGACCAGCAGCACCACCGCCAGCATGGCCACGACCCAGCACACGATGCGCTTGCAGATGATGCGTGCGTGCATGTTCCTCCCTGCTCCGTCCTGCAATCGTTGCGCCACGCTACAGCGCGCGGGCGACCTGCATCAGCGTGACCGCATCGGGCGCCAGCGTCTGCGCCAGCCAGCCCAGTGCGGCGAAGAACACCAGCAGCCCCACCAGCGGCCACACGGTATGGGTCACACACAGGCGCCACCAGCCCTGCGCCTGCATGCCCTGCATGCGCCGGTACAGCCCACCGACAATCGCGGCATCCACCAGCAGCTCGGCCATCAGCAGCGGTGCCGACCACACCACCCAGGCAGTGGCCAGCACTGCACTGCCGACCACGGCGACGATGCCCAGCAGCGCCAGCAGGGGCAGACCCGCCTCGCCATCTGCGGCGTCCAGCAGGGAGGCACCGTCGCTGTCGATCACCGAGCGACCCGAGCCCTCCGCCCACGATGCCGATGCCCCGCCACCACCGGACTGACCGCCCTGCCCGCCCCACGACGGGCCCTGCGCATCGCGTGCGGAACCACCGCCGCCACCGACGTCCGGCGCGCCATCCACGGCGTCCCAGCGCCAGCGGATCCACAACCACATCAGCAGCAGGAACACGCCGTACGCCAACAGCACCGCCATCGGGTAGCGCAGCAGCATCATTTCCATGCCTGCCAGGCGCAGCGCATGCGCCGCCAGGAAGCCTGCTGCACCGGTCAGCAGCACGATGGCCGCCATCTGCAATCGCGGCCAGCCGTGGCGCTGCAGTTGCCGGCGGGCACTCAGCACTTCACCGCGGCGGGTAATGGGGAATTTCAACGGACGGGCGTTGAATCGCCGCCGCGAGGTCAAGGCGCTGCCCCCTTGTAGACGGCCTCGATGCGATGACCGTCGGGGTCGACGACGAACGTGGCGTAGTAGCGATCGCCGTAATCAGTACGCAAGCCAGGCGCACCATTGTCGCGCCCGCCGGTGGCCAGCCCTGCGGCATGGAACGCATCCACCGCTTCGCGCGACGGTGCGGCAAACGCCAGATGGAAGCCCGGCCCGGGCACCAACGCATCATCGCGCTGCTTCAGGCACAGAATGTCTTCATCATCGATCAGGCCGTAGCCGATCGCCTCGTCATCCTCGAACACGCGGCGGAAACCGAGCGCCGCCAGAGCGGCATCGTAGAAACGCGCGGCGGCATCCAGATCACGGACACCCAGGGAGAGGTGGTGCAGCATGCGGACATCCTTGCCGGGCACGCGGTGGTGGTGATGGCCGATTCTAACCGCGAAACAGCGCGGTGGCGGCGTGGCGCTGTTCAACCAGCGCGCGCCGCCTTCAGCAGTTGCGCAGCCACCTGATCGAACGGGGCGATGTCCTGCAGCGCGCGGCTCATCGCCACCGCACCTTCCACGCTGGCGATGACCAGGCTGGCCAGGCCGGCCGCCTGTTCCGGCGCATGACCGTCGCCGATGAAGGCCTGGGCCAGATGGCTCTGCCAGCGGGCGAACACCTCGGCCGCCGCTGCGCGCGGTTGGCTGGAAACCGCCTCTACGGGCTCTTCAACCGCCGCGGCCAGCACCGGGCAGCCCGCGCGGAACTGCGAGCGCAGCAGGCGCTCGCGCCACATCGCCAGGAATCGCTCCAGGCCAGGTGCGGCGCCGTCGCGCAGCAACTCCAGCAGCAGGGCTTCCACCTTGTCACCCGCCACCGTGGTGGCCTTGGCCAGCAGTTCCTGCTTGCCGCCGGGGAAGTGGTGATAGGTCGACCCCAACGGGGCGTCGGCCAGCTTGGTGACCTCACGGATGCTGGTGGCATTGAGCCCGACCCGCGCCAGCATCTGCGCCGCCGCGTCGATGACACGCTGGGGGGCATCGCTCGCTCGTGGGCTCATGCTGCGCTCCTTGCTAGGACAGTCGTCATAGATTAGCGTAACATCGGTTCTATAACAGTCGTCATAGTCATGAATCTCTGGTTCCGCCTGCTTCATCTGCTGCTGTGCAGCCTGTTCCGCCCGCGCCTGGATGCCCCGTTCGGGGTGTCCCGCCTGCAGTTCCGCGTGCTGCCCAACGACCTGGACAGCAACCTGCACATGACCAATGGCCGCTACTGGAACATCTTCGATCTGGGCCGGCTGGACCTGATCCTGCGCATGGGCCTAGGCAAAGTGGCGCTGCGCGAGAAGTGGGCGCCCATCGTCGGTGCCGGCACCATCCAGTTCCGCCGCGAACTGCGCCCGTTCCAGCGCTACACGCTGGAAACGCGGCTGGCCGGCTGGGTCGGCACGCGGGTGATCATGGAACAGCGCGTGCTGATCGGGCCGGAGCAGAAGGTCGCCACGCGGGCGCTGCTGGTCACCGGCATCTACGACCGGCGCGCGCGCGCGTTCGTCGGCATGGAACGCATGATGGACGCCATTGGCAGCACCACACCGCCGTCGCCGCCGCTGAGTGCAGCCGCCGAAGCGCTGCTGGCGGCTGATGCCGCGTTGAAGCGCGACGACGGCTGAGCAGCGCCGCTCAGACCTGCGGCATGTTCTTGGTGACGCAGTGGATGCCACCGCCGCCCCCGGCAATCGCATCGATGTCCACCTGCTCGATGGTGCGACCGGGATACAGGTCCTGCAGCAGTTCACGGCAGTAACCATCGGCCTTGGCATCGCCGAACTGTGGCGCGATCACGGCACCATTGATCGGCAGGTAGTTGATGTAGCCACGCGCCAGATCATCATTGCTGCGGGTGTGCACGTTGTTGCGCCCCTGCAGCGGCGGCGGCAGCGTATGCACCTGCAGCCTGCGGCCGTCGGCATCGGTGGCCTGGCGCAACATCTGCAGATGCTCGCGGGTCAGCGCGTAATCGTAGGATTCCGGGTCGTTGTCCAGATTGGCGATCACCACACCCGGGCGCACGAAGCGCGCGTAGAAATCCACGTGTGCATCGGTGATGTCCTCACCGGCAATGCCCGGCAGCCAGATGATCCTGCGCAGGCCAAGGTGGTGTTTCAGTTCGGCTTCGATATCGGCACGCGACCAGCCTGGATTGCGGTTGCGGTTCACCCAGCAGCTTTCGGTGAGGATGGCCGTACCGTGCCCATCGACCTCGATGCCACCGCCCTCGCCCACCAGATCACTTTCCAGCAGGGTGGCGCCGGTGGCATCTGCCAGCCAGGGCGCCACCGCGCCATCGTTGCGTGCGGATTGCTTGCCGCCCCAGCCGTTGAAGTTGAAGTCGACCAGACCCAGTTCGCCGCGCGCACCGGTAACGAAACAGCCGCCGTAATCGCGCACCCAGATGTCATCCAGCGCAACGTCGAGGAACGCGATGTTGTCGCGGCCGCAACGTGCCTGCGCCAACGGCAGATCGGCCGGTCGGCACAGCACGCTGACCGGTTGGTAACGCGCGATGGTGCGTGCCAGGCGAGCGATGGCCTCGTTCACGGCACCGGCCTGCGCCCCCCAGACCCGTGGCTGCGCGGCGAAGGCCAGGAACACCCGTTCCTGCGGGCCATGCTCGTCGGGCATGCGCCAGCCCGACGCCGTCGATGCCTGCACACGCGTGGCCGTGCCGCCCAGGCCCAGCGCCGCGAGGGCGCCCAGACCGGCAGCGCCGGCCAGTTGGTTCAGGAAATGACGGCGGGTGTTCATGACGGGCTCCGGGAAGGCGCAAGGGATGAAATGCATGCTGCGCTTGCCCACTGTTAAGCACAAACGATAAATTCAGCGGCATCCTGATTACTTCTGCTTATCTGAAATGCTCAAGCACTGGCCCTCACTCACGGCCCTGCGGGGGTTCGAGGCCGCTGCCCGGCTGGGCAGCTTCCATCGCGCCGCCGAGGCCCTGCACCTGAGCCAATCGGCCATCAGCCAGCAGATCCGCGGCCTGGAAGAGACCCTGCAGCAGCCATTGTTCTTCCGCCAGGGGCGCAGCGTGACCCTGACCGATGCCGGCATGGATCTGCTGGAAACCACCCAGGCCCTGCTGTGGCAACTGGCCAGTGGCATCCGGCGGCTCGATCAATACCGCAAGCCCAACCAGCTGATCGTGAACACCACGCCTGCCTTCGCCCGCCATTGGCTGGTGCCGCGGCTGGCCGCCTTCGCCGAGCGCTTTCCCGAAGCCGACCTGTGGCTGCTGACCAGCGAAGAGCCGCCGGACATGAGCACCCAGACCGTGGATATCGCGGTGCGTGACGACCTGCAGGCACAGGCCGAGTGCCAGTTCCGCGTGCTGCTGCAGGACCGGCTGTACCCCGCCTGCCATCCGGACCTGATGTCGCGCCCCAGCGCACAGCGCCTGACCCTGCATGGGGAGCGCGAAATGGACTGGAGCCAATGGCAGGTGCAGGGCGGCGATGACGTTGGCCAGCGCAGCGACGGCATGAATTTTTCCGAGCCCGGGCAGCTTCTGGATGCGGCCTGCCAGGGCCTCGGCATTGGCCTGGTCAGCGAGCTGCTGTCGGCCGCTGCGCGCGAGCGCGGGCTGCTGCATGCGCTCGACCCTGGCCATGTGCGCGGACCACAGTGGAGCTGGCTGGTGCACGACGACAGCGCGCACGATGCGCTGGTTCTGGGTTTCTGCCAGTGGCTGTGCGCAGAACTGCCCGCCCGCGAGGACGGCACCGCCTGAGCAGCGCGCAGGCTAGCGGCGTGGCTTTTCGGCCAACGCGCGCGCAATGGCGGCCTCAGCCAATGGCGCCATCAACGCATAGCCCTTCGCGGTGGGGTGCACGCCATCGGCGGCCAAGGCAGGATCCAGGCCACCGGCGGCATTGGCCAAGACCGAGTAATAGTCCAGGTACACCAGCCCCTGCGCATCGGCGTACTGCTTGAGCGCTGCGTTCAGGGCGCGCACCTTCGGCGCCGGTTCGATGCCGGGCATCCACGGGTACTCACTGACCGGCAGCACCGAGGCCACGACCACGCGAATGCCGTGCACCCGCGCCAGGTCGACCATCGCGTGCAGGTTGTCTTCGATCATCGTCTGCGTGCTGGGGCCGGTGTTGCCGGCGATATCGTTGGTACCGGCAAGGATGATCACCACGTCCGGCTGCAGCGCGATCACATCCTGGCCGAAGCGCAGCAGCATCTGCGGCGTGGTCTGCCCGCTGATACCGCGGTTGAGGTAGCCCTTGCCGGGGAAGAACGCTGCGGGATCCTTTTCGCCCCACCCCTGGGTAATGGAATCGCCGAAGAACAACACGCGCGGCACGCCGGCCTGCTTGGCGGGCACGCGCGCATTGGCTTCACGGTAGCGGCCCAGATCCGGCCAGTCGGACAGGCGCTGCTGCATGGAGCGCACCTCATCCGGGCGGAGCTGGTCCACGGGCTTCACCAGCATTGGATTGATCGCCACGGGCGGCTGCGCCTGCGCGCAGGTGGCGCTCATGGCGAGGGCCACTGCGGTGGCGCAGCATCGGGTGCGTAGAAAGTGGATCATTGTTGTTCCTGGAGACTCTGGCTGCCGTTTGCCTGTTGCACGGTGAGGCCAGCACGGTCGGGGCACTTCATCCACGCATGGCGTGGATCTACCGGTGGTTCATCCTCACAGGGCATCGATCAGTGGGGCCCATGCGAGGGTGGAACGTCCTGCGCGCCCCACTGCTCGTTCTTGGTGGTATCCAGCTCGAAGTCCAGGGTACCGCCGCGCTGCACGAAACTTGCTGGCAGCCAGCTTGCGTTGCTGGCCTTGCCATCCACCCGCAGCGACTGCACGTACGGCGCATCCATCGCTGCGCCGCGTGCACGCACCACGATCTTCGCGCCCGGGCGGGTGATCACCGCTTCGGTGAACAGCGGGCTGCCGATCACCAGGTCCGCGCGGCCCGGGTACACCGGGTACAGGCCCAGTGCCGACCACACGTACCACGACGACATCTGGCCGAGGTCATCGTTGCCGGGCATGCCCTCGGGCGTGTTGGTCCAGATCTGGCGCATCGCCTGCCGCACGGTTTCCTGGGTCTTCCACGGCTGGCCGAGAAAGTTGTACAGCCACGGCGCGGCGATGGACGGTTCGTTGTCCAGCTCGGCGTGCAGCGGGCCGGACTTGGTCACTGCCCACGTACCGTCGGGCTTGCGGAAAAATGCGTCCAACCGCGCGATGCTGGCCTCCCGACCACCCAGTGCCTCGAACAGTCCGGCCGGATCGAACGGCACCATCCACAGGTACTGCGCACCGCTGCCTTCGACAAAACCTTCGTCGGCGGCCGGGTCGAACGGCGGCCAGCTGCCATCTGCATTGCGCGGCTGGATGTAGCCCTGCTGCGCGGTAGCCTTCGGGTTGTACAGATTGCGCCACCAACCGGAGCGCTCACGGAACTGGCGCGCCCCCTGCGCATCACCGGCGGCCAGCGCCAGTTCGGACAGGCCGAAATCGGCGCTGACCATTTCCAGCGTATCAGCCGCGCTCCCCCACCCCGGTGCCCCTTCGGGCATGTAGTTCAGCGCCAGCCACCGGTCCAGGCCCGGGCGCTGGCCCACGCACAATACCGGGCAGCCACGCGTGTCGAGATCGCGCGCGGTGGGCACCGTCGCGGCCCTTTTCAGTGAAGCGTAGGCGCGTTGCAGATCGAAGTTTCGGCCGCCGAATGCATGGATGGCCGCCAGCGACGGCGGCGACGGATCGCCGTTCATCACGCCGGTGGCGCCGGTGATGTGGGTCCAGCGATCCCACACCCCGCCATTCTGCTCGGCCTGGTTGAGCAGCGACTGCGCCACGTCCGAGCCCACCTGCGGTTGCAGCAGGGTCAGCAACTGCAACTGCGAACGATAGACATCCCAGCCCGAGTAATTGGCGTACTGCGCCTGCTGCCGTTTGGCCAGGGCATGCACATTGCCGTCCATGCCACGGTAACGCCCGTCGCCATCGCTGTGCAGGTTGGGCGCCAGCATGGCGTGGTACAGCGCGGTATAGAACACGGTCCGCTCATCGGGCGTTCCACCCTGCACGCGCACCTGGCCCAGCAGATCGTTCCACTTCGCACGCGTGGCGGCTTGCGTGGCGGCCACGGTGGTGCCCTGCGGACTCTCGCGGCGCAGGTTGGCCCGCGCGCCGGCTTCATCCACATAGGAAATACCGATGCGCGCGGTCACCACCGGCGTGCGCGTGGCATCGAAACGGATCCAGCCACCGGCGCCCTTGCCGGCCGGCGGGTGGCCCTTGCTGCCATAGGTGGTGCCCCCGCCCCCCTCGCGCGCGCCGGCCTGCACCGTGTCATCGCGCCAGGTGCCGCCCACTTCGAACGGCTGGTCGAACTCGGCGACGAAATGCAGGGTGTAGTAGCTCTCACGGCGGTCCTCGGCGAGGTAGCCGCAGAAGTTGCCGCTGGTGACCGAACCACGCACGGTGCGCGTGGCCGGGTCGATGATGATGGTCGAATCGCTGCTGCCCACCTCGCTGTCGGAGGTACGGAACAGCAGGTTGGCCGGCTTGTCGGCCGGGAACTGGAACTGCCCGACCGCAGTACGCGCCGTGGCCGCCAGGCTGACCGCCACGCCGTTGTCGAGGGTAAGTGTGTAGGCGCCGGGGCTGGCCGATTCCTTACGGTGGTCCAGCAGACTGGTGTAACGCATGCCGGCATCAGCCGATGACGGCGACAGTTCCACCGGCAGCGTTACCGGCATCAGCGGAATATCGCCGCTGGCACCGGTGCAGCCGGTTCCGTTGACGTGGGTCAGGCTGAAACCGCGCACGCCGTTGCTGCGCCACTCGTAGCCACCGGGGGCGGCGATGGGAAAGCGCTTGCCCGGCAGTGCGGTCATCTCCGGGCTGAAGGCCACCATCCCGAAGGGCACCGTCGGCCCGGGGTAGACGTTGCCGGCGTTGGTGGTGCCGATGAAAGGATTGACCTCGGCGGCCAGGTCCTGTGCAGGCGCCCGGGCGGCCAGCAGCGGCAGCGGGGACAACGTCAACACCGCGGAAACGACGACCAGCAACGAACGGGACATCGACAACTCCAGTGGAAGGCGGCACGCACGCGCCTTGAATCACCGAGGGTAGTACGCCCTGAGCGGCCTGCGACGGGCCGTAGGTCATGGTTGACGGTATCCGGTCACGCTCGCGGCCATCGGGCCGCGCGCCGATCAGTACAACGTGCCCAGCTTGAACAACGGCAGGTAGGCGGCAAACATGGCGAGCGGAGTTGCCAGCATCACCGCCACGCTGCCGATCAACGCCGACAGCCGCGCACGCCCTGCCACCCAGGCAGCAACCACCAGCGGCGGACCCAGCCAGGCCAGCCCGTAACTGCTGGCGAACAGCTGGGTGATCAGCGGCAGCGGCTGGCCCGCTTCGGCGAACCGCTCAACGAACTGCGGTAGCGCAAACCGACCCAGCACGGTGCAGCCCACGGCAGCGGTGCCGCTGGACAACAGGCCGATCAGCAGCCATCCCCATCCTGAGAGTTCCCGTACAGCCTTTGTCATGAGTGTCCGTGGCAGGAAGGGCCGCCCTGGGGCGGCCCTGTTTACGGCAGTCGAGCATGGCTCGACTCTACAAGGGCAGTCGAGTGAGCTCGACGTTACCGGGCGTTTTTCACGTAGGTGTCGAACCAGTTGAGCATTTCCGAGACCAGCTGCTCGTTCGATTCCAGCGCGGTGTACCAGTGCGGCTCGTTGGGCAGCATCACCAGGCGGGTGGTACCGCCATTGCCACGGATCGCCTGGTACAGCTTGCGCGACTGGAACGGCTCGGTACCGGGGTTGGCATCGTCCTCGCCATGCACCAGCAGCAGCGGCAGCTTGATCTTGTCGGCGTAGAAGAACGGCGACGCCTTCAGGTACACGTCCTGCGCCTGCCACACCGAGCGCCGCTCGTTCTGGAAGCCGAACGGGGTAAAGGTCTTGTTGTACGAGCCACTGGTCGCCACGCCGGCCTTGAACAGGTTGGTGTGCGCAATCAGGTTGGCGGTCATCAGGCCGCCGTGGCTGTGGCCAGTCACGCCGATGCGATTGCGGTCGACCACGCCCATGTCCACGGCCTTGTCCACCGCCGCCTTGGCATCGGCTTCCAGCTGCTCCAGGTAGGTGTCATAGGCGGTCTTCGGATCGCCCACGATGGGGAACGAAGCGTTGTCGATGATCGCGTAGCCGGCCAGCAGCATCAGCCGGTACGGCTGCAGGCGGGTGAAGGTCTGCTGCGAACCGGACACCTGGCCCGCCTGCGCGGCGTTGGCAAAGTCGGCCGGATAGGCATACAGGATGGCCGGCACGCGCTGGCCTTCCTTGTAGCCCGGCGGGGTGTACAGGGTGAAGGACAGATCCACGCCATCGGCGCGCTTGTAGGTCACCAGCTGCTTTTTGATCTGCCGCACTTCCGGGGTCGGGTCGGTCAGCGTGGTCAGCGCGGTGGCGGTGGAGGCGAACTGCGCCTCGCCGTCCTTTGCAGCGGCCACGGCCTCACCCTGCTGGCGCACGAACGCATTCGGCGGGTCCATCACCGACTGGTGCCAGGTCAGGTAGCGGCCGGGCGTGTTGCTGAAGCCGAGGAACTGCTCGTAGGCATCGGCATCGCTGCGGAACAGGCGCTCGCTCTTCAGCGAGCCCAGGTCCAGGCGGTCCAGGAACGGGCGGTCACCCTGCGGTGAAGCCCCCTGCCCGCGCAGGAACACGAAATTGCCGTCCTGGCGCACCACGGCCGCACCGTTGGGCAGGCGCTTGGACACCAGGTTGCCGGGATCGCCGTACAGCTCATCGCTGGACATGTCCCACAGCAGGCGACCTTCCTTCTTCGGCTGGTCGACATCGACGATGCGGGTCTGCACCCAGTGCCGGTTCTCGTCGTTCTCGAACAGGAACGACACCGCCGGGTCGGCCGACCAGGCCAGGCCTTCAAAACGCTGCGCGGTACGGGCGATTTCCACCGGCTTGCCGTTGAACGGCGCCTTCAGCATCAGCACGCGGTCGCGGTGCGGCACGGTCACCTTCCAGTCGCCCTTGTCCAGCGCTTCGGCATAGACCAGGGTGGCCGGATCGGTGGAGCGCCAGTCGAAACCACGCGGGCCTTCGGGCACGCCGTGCACCGGCACGCGGTCGGCCAGCGGCAGGCTGGCAATGGCCGTGCTCTTGCCGGTGGCGATATCCAGCACCGCCACATCGTTGGCGAAGCGCTGGTAGGTGACCGCGTGTGAGAACGGCGCCTTGATCGATTCGGTCAGCACGTGCACGCCATCGGGCGCCGCGCTGACGTCGTTGAAGATCGCGGCGCTGCCCACCGGGCGCACCTGGCCGCTGGCGGTATCGACCACCGCCAACTGCGATGCGCCGTAGTAGGCGAACAGCTTTTCATCGTGCACGCTAGTCAGCGTATCGCGCGCTTCGTAGGTGCTGCTCTCGCCGCTGCTGCCCAGCGATTCCTGTGCATCCGGGCCGGTCGGCACGCCGCCGTTGGACGGCGCGGCGCCCTGGTTGGCCGGCACCAGCTTCACCAGCAGGCTGTTGCTGCCCGCCAGCCACTGCACGGTGCTGCCGAAGATCGGGTTCAACTGCACGCCCGGCACCTGCTTGACCTGGCCGGTGGCGGCATCGCCCACCCACAGCTGCACGCTGTCGGCCACCGCATTCTGGAACGCGAAGTGACGGCCGTCGGCCGACCACTGCGCGCCACCGGCACAGCCCTGCGGCAGCGTCACCGGAGTGGTCTTGCCGCTGGCAATCTCCACCACGCTGAAGTCGGCCACGCAGGCCGGAATGCCGTAACCACCGGGGGTGTCATGGCGGCTGCGGTTCTTCGGCTCCAGGCGCACACCGGCCAGCTTCAGGTACGGCTGGGCCACCCGGGAGATGGAGGGATAGGTCTGCGCGGTGGTCAGCAACAGGCGCTGGCCGCTGGGGTCCATGCTGGGAACCGGCGGCGGCGGCGCCTTCAGCACCTTGAGCAGCTGTTCCGGCGGCTTTGCGTAATCGGCAAGGGCCGGGCCGGCGGCCAACAGGCCGAAGGAAGCAACGGCGACGGCCGCTGCCAGTGACGTACGACGAATGAGCATCCTCAACCCCTGGGTTCGATCCGGTGCCCGCACTACGGGCATGCATCGAATCTAGCACCCCTGTCCCGGCCGTCCATGGGCCGGAAGCAATGCACGCCGGGCATGGCCCGGCGCTACCACGGGCGTCGGCAACCTCCGGTAGCGCCGGGCCATGCCCGGCGAAAGACAGTCGGTGTTCTACTGCTGGGCGTGCAGATCCCAGGTGGTCAGGTAATCGGGGTCCACCACGATGGCGCCCCCGGTGCGCAGCTGGTATTCGCCTGGCTCGGCCGGCCGGTACTGGTCCAGCATCGGCGGCAGATAATGCTCGTGACCATCGTCCTCGTCGGCCAGCACCACGCCCTCTTCGGCGCTGATGCGCAGCACGGTGCCTGAATACTGCTGCTGATCGCGCATCTGGCCATCACCGCCATAACGGGTGATGCCGACCAGCACCACCTTGCCGATCATCTGCTCCGCCTTGGCGTTGTCCAGCGGCGGCAGCATGGGAATGGATTGGTCGCTCATCGGTGCACCTCCAAAGCCTGCAAGTACATCGTGGAAACGCTTGAAGGATGGCAGCTTGCGTACACCACGGCCATCCTGGCCGGTTCAGTCTCCCCACGGCTGGATGCTGCCATTGGCTGCGGCAGGGGGAAGTGAAGATCGGGTCCAATGCAGGGACACGGGTACTGGCAGACAGCAGCCGTTACGTTCAGCGCCGACGCTGCGCGACCTCTGGTACGTTCACCCACTGCAGGAAGCACAGCTGAAGCCCCCCGCATTCATACGGCCGTGGTCACTCCGGCAGCAACAGCCGACTCTGCTCGCTCAGCGCAGCAACGCCCGCGACGGCCAGTCGAAAGCGCGCTCGTGCAGCGCGAAAAAGGAAGTTGGCAGCGTGATCGACAGGCACGCGAGGCCTGACTGCAGCGCCGTTGGGCTGCAGGGACGCAGGCCGTCGAAACGCGTTGCATGCAGACGCTCCTGCGGCGTGTAGGTCAGCGCATAGTCGTAGTCGTATGACCCACCGAACGTTGATGCGGTGTAGAACATCACCGGCTGCTGCAGGCGGTGCGACAGATCGCGCAACCACATACGGAAGGTATCCGGCGCATCCAGGCCGCGCATGTCCACCTGCGTGATATAGGCCTGGAGCTGCTCGCCGACAGTTGCATCGGCCGGCGCCGCGCCTGCATCCGGCAGCAGCCCGGTCCAGTGCACCGCACCCGGCGTGCGCCCGGACTGACTCCCCTCCGGACTGCCCACACCGCGGAGCACCAGCAGGCCCGACTTGCCAACTTCGTGGCGATGCAAGTCCTGCGCCCAAAACGATGCAACCGGGTCCTTCACCACGTATGCCAGGTGCGCGAACGACGATGACGCAGCCCAAGCCATTGCCCGCTCTGTCGCAGCCAGATAGATTTCGTCAACACCCCACGCCATCGCATTGCTCCATTCCGTTGCCAACCGCGTACGCCCGTCGCGGCGGGGGGGCTTAAACGTAAACTGCGCACATCGCATCGATCAACCATCGTCATGCACAGAAGCAAACGATCGCTCATTGCCTCTTCAACGGCAACGCGCAATGCTCAGAAAAGCTCCCTCAGAGAGACCGGAATCATGACTGTTAGACGGCAACCCGTACGCCTCTGCGCGGTGATTCTGGTCATGCTCTCAAGCTCTTGCAGCCACTATTCAGAAGCGCACGAAAGCAAGAACCCAGCAAGGATGGCTAGCGCCACTGCGCCCACCGCGCCCATGGCGCAATCTCTACTGGCCGCTGATCAGCTGTTGAGAAGGGTTGTAGAACTTGCCGCCAGCGTTTCATCCCCGAATGAAATAGACAGAGAAACGCTTGCATCCATGTTCGGCGCGCCCGCGGAAGATCTCGGCGATGGCCGCGTTGGCTACAGCGACAACCTCGGATCGGACTGGACGTTCGCACTGGAGCTTTCCGGAAATGAAAGGACGGGCAAGCGCCTGGACCTCGATTTCTTTGATTCGACACCCTCAAGGTCTGCCAGCACGGAAGCAATCTGCGCAATGGATTTTGAGCAGGCCTCCTCGGAACTTGTCCAGTCGGGATTCTCGAATGCCACCGTCCATGGCGAGCACGGGAGGCCGGTGTCTGAAGCATTTGCAAAGCCTGGAATAGATATATCCGTTGATACGATAGGAACATCAGGCACCCAGGAATCCAAAGGCAAGCGTTGCATTCGCGGGATGACCATCAAGGCGAGCACCGCGCCGACAGCGCAAGGTCCTGGCACCGCGGTCGCAACGGCCTCGGATAACCTGCCCAGCACACCACTGGGCGCCGAGCAGTTGCTGTTGCGTCTGCTCGACCTGATCCAGGCCACAACCTCCGCAAGCGACCTGACCCTCGAGCGCGTATCCGCCGCAGTGCGCGAGCCCGCCCGCACCTTCGCACCCGGTCACTTCGGCTACGGTGGCGCGCTCACTTCAGAGTGGAGCTACGGCCTGGAAGTAAAACAGGCTGGCACGCCGGACGCGCGACTGGATCTGAACTTCATCGACACCGGTCCACAGCAGAAGGCGCAGGCCACCGCCATCTGCCAGGTGGATTTCAACCGCTTCGCAATGGCGCTTCATGCGGTGGGTTTTGCCCGGGAAACGGTGCGCGGCGAGCACGGCCGGACCATCTACCACCGCTTTGCGCGCGCGCAGCTGAGCATCAAGGTGGACACGGTCCCGGAACACGCTGCAGCCAATGGCCAGGCAGTGCACGACTGCGTTCGCCTGGTGAGCGTGCAATAGAAGGCGGTCGGCGGCCCCTCCGAGGCTGCCGGGCACCGGCACAGCGGACGATCCTCCGGCGCTCCCTGCGCACGCCACGCTAGAATGCGCACATGCGCACCGTCCATGCCCTCCGTTACATCACCCCACTCCGCGAAGGGGGTTCCCTGCCCGCCGTGGTCGAGACCGACGACGACGGCATGGCCGTGCTCAAGTTCCGCGGCGCCGGCCAGGGGCCCAAGGCCCTGATCGCCGAGCTGATTGCCGGCGAGATGGCCCGCAGCGTGGGCCTGCCGATTCCGGAAATCCTGTTCGTGGAGCTGGACAGCGAATTCGCCCGCACCGAACCGGACCCGGAGATCCAGGACCTGATCCGCGCCAGCGAAGGCCTGAACCTGGGCCTGGACTACCTGCCCGGCGCGATCAACTACGATCCGGCGGCCATGCCGGTCGATGCCGACCTGGCCTCGCGCATCGTCTGGTTCGATGCCTTCACCAGCAATGTGGACCGCACCACGCGCAACCCCAACCTGATGGTCTGGCACCGCAAGCTGTACCTGATCGACCACGGTGCGGCGATGTACTTTCATCACGACTGGGACAACGCCGCCGATGCGTGCGAGAAGCCGTTCACACTGATCCGCGACCACGTGCTGCTGTCCTTCGCCAGCCGCATCGCCGAGGTGGATGCCGAACTGGCCGCGCGCCTTCCCGATGCGGAAATCGAGCGCATCGTCGGCCTGGTACCGGACAGCTGGCTGGTCAACGAGCCGGCCTTCGACAGCCCGCAGGCGTATCGCCAGGGCTACATCAACTATCTCAAGCACCGCCTGAAGGTACGTGCTGTGTTCGTGCAGGAGGCCATCCGTGCCCACGCTGCACACGTATGACTATGCGGTCATCCGCGTGGTACCGCGGGTGGAACGCGAAGAGTTCATCAACGTCGGGGTGATCGTCTCCTGCCCCGGCGCACGCCATCTTGAAGCGGCCATCGAGATCGACGCGGCGCGGCTGCATGCGTTCGCGCCTGCGCTTGACCAGGACGCGTTGCAGCCGTGGCTGGACGCCATCGTGGCGATCTGCCGCGGCGACGCCAATGCGGGCCCGATCGCGCAGCTGCCCGCGCGCGCGCGTTTCCATTTCCTCACCGCCAAGCGCAGCTCCATCGTGCAGATGTCCAGCACGCACGTGGGCCGCAGCGCCGAACCGGCCGGCGTGGTGGAGCACCTGATGAACAGGATGGTGCGGGTGCCGCAGCGCTGAGCAAGCGAACGGGCGCCGCGCGTGAACGCGCCCGACACACCTGCGCGGTACAGTGAACCGGCTCTGCGAGACACCCGCCCGCCTTCCGCACAGGAGACTGACGTGACCTCACGACGCCGCTTCCTTTCCCTGGCCGCTGCGGCGGCCGCGCTCTCGGCCACTGCACCGCTGTTCGCGCAATCGCCTGCGCCGGGCAGCGTGCTGCCGACCCGCGGCACACCGCGCCCCGGGGCCACGTTGGCCCGCAACGCACCGCACGCGGGTGGCCGTTACCGCCCGCAGACCCGCCTGGGCTTGGGCGGGGCGCCGCTGGGCGGCAGCCTGGCACCCACCACCGATGCGGCCGCGCAGGCCACCATGGCCGCCGCGTGGGCCGCTGGCATCCGCACGTTCGACACCTCGCCGTGGTACGGGCTGGGCCTGAGCGAGCGGCGCATGGGCCGCGAGCTGCATACCCATGCGCCGGACCAGTACACGCTGTCCAGCAAGACCGGGCGCCTGCTGACCGGCACCGCCGGGCCGTTGCAGAAAACCAACTGGCACGACCCGGCCCCGTTCCGCTACGCCTACGACTATTCCGCGGCCGGCACGCGGCGTTCGGTGGAAGACAGCCTGAACCGGCTGGGCGTGGCGCAGCTGGATATCGTGCTGATCCATGATCTTTCGCCCGAGAACACCGACCTGGGCATGCCCTGGGAACAACGCTTCGCCGAGGCCCTGAAGGGCGCCATGCCCGAGCTGACGCGGATGCGCGAGGAAGGCCTGATCAAGGCCTGGGGCTTCGGGGTGAACCGGCCGCAGCCCGCGTTGCGCGCGGTGGCCGAAGCCGATCCGGACATCATGCTGCTGGCCTGCCAGTACTCGCTGCTGGACCACGAAGCCACCCTGCACGACACCTTCCCGAAGCTTGCCGAGAAAGGCGTGTCGGTGATGGTCGGCTCTCCCCTGCTGGCCGGCTATCTGACCGGCCGCGAGCGCTACCTGTACGGCAGTCCGGTTCCCGAGTGGGCACCGGCCAAACGTGCACGCATCGCCGCCATCTGCGAACGCCACGGCATCGACCTGCGCACCGCGGCCCTGCAGTTCGCCGATGCACCCGAGGTGGTGTCCTCGATCATTCCCGGTGCGCGCAGCGCCGAGCAGGTGCAGGCGAACGTCGCCTCGATGGCCATCGCCATTCCCGCCGATTTCTGGGCCGAGCTGAAGCAGGAAAAACTGATTGCCGCCGATGCGCCGGTGCCCGGCAAGCGTTGATCAAAGCGGCAGGCGCCGGGCGATGTAGTTGACCACATTGCCCACCGCGTCCGGATCGACGTTGGCCAGCCCGATCACCACATAACCCTGCTCGGGCAGCACCACGATGGCACTGTTCGACCCCGGCGCGCCGCCTTCGTGCCCGTACTGGCGCTGGCGGTCCTGCCCCTGCACCACGAACCCATAGCCGTACCAGCCCTTGTGGTTCTGTGCGCGTGTGGCCTGCTGCAGCAGCTCCGGCGCGACCAGTGCGCCGCTGCGCAGCGCCTCGCAGAATTTCAGCAGGTCGGCGGCGGTGCTGTAGCCGCCGCCGGCGGACATGCCACGCCAGGGCAGCGTCTTCGTTTCGCGCGCCCACTGCCCCTGCACCCGGGTGTAGGCAACGGCACGCTGCGGCACTTCTACCGATTCCGGCTCGAAGCCGGTGCCGGTCATGCCGGTCGGGCGCAGGATGTGCGCATCCACATAATCGTAGTAAGACTGGCCGGACACCGCCTCGATCAGGCGCCCGAGCACGATGAACCCGTAGTTGGAATAGCTGTCCTGGCTGCCCGGGGTGAACTGCGGCGCATCCTTGGCGAAGCGCTGCACGTAGTCGTCCAGCGTCTTCAATGATGCGGAGTACTGTTCGAAATCATCCGCGAAGAAATCGCCCAGGCCGCTGGTGTGGTTCAGCAGCTGCCGCACGGTCACCGATTCTGCGACGGTCGTGTTGGGGTAGTCCGGCAGGTGTTTGCCGACCGTATCGTCCAGACCAAGCTTGCCGGCCTGCACCAGCTGCAGGATGGCCACCGCGGTGAACATCTTGTTGGACGACGCCAGCCGGAAGCGGGTCTGCGCCGCCACCGGCGTCTTCGCGGCACGGTCGGCCATACCGCCCGTCCAGTCCAGCAGCACGCGCCCGTTCTGCGCGACCAGCACGCTGCCCGACAGCGCATCCTGGGCCGCCAGCGCATCCAGCTTCGCACGCGCATCGGCCATCAACTGCGGCAGCGGAACGCGGGCCGGCTGGTACTGCTCCGGCGTGGGCGTGCCTTCCAGCTGGAACTGCTTCAGCTGTGCCGGATGGGCCGGATCCATCCGTGCATGTACCAGCAGCGCGCGCTCGCTGCGCTCGCCCAGCACCAGCAGGGTGGTCTGCATCGGCGTGCTCTGCCGCACTTCCAACAGCTTCAGCGGCCCGGTGGAGTCGCGGAATTCCAGATAGTCCTGCGGGGTGCTGCCTTCGGTCTTGGCATAGCGCTGGGCAAAGGACTGCAGTTGCTGCAGGCTGCCGGCATTGAACGCGGCCAGCCAGTCATCGGCGGCGGTTCGGGCATCGGGCGCCGGTGGCGTCGCGTTCGCGGCGACCAGGGCCAGAAGCAGTGGAGCCCACAGCACCCGCTGCAGCAGGCGGGCGGAACGACAGCGCACAGCCATGGCGATTCCTTCGCGAACGGAGCGTCAGCACATCCTAGCCGATCGCGCGGCCCGGCCGTGCCATGCTCTGCGGACTGAAGCGCGCCAGGCAGAAATCCAGGAAACTGCGCAGCTTGGGGGTCAGCTGTCGATCACGCGGGTACACCAGGTTCACCCACGGTGACACCGGCACGTAGTCAGGCAACACCTCCACCAGTGCACCGCGCGCCAACGCAGGGGCCAGCATTTCATAGGGCTGCAGGACCAGCCCCAGGCCGCCGAGCGCGGCGGTCAACAGCGGTTCCGCCTGATTGACCAGCAGACGACTGGACACCGCTACGGTCAGCACGTGGTCGTCGCCGCCGCGGAAGCTCCAGCGCGTGCGTATGACCGAGTGGGCAAAGCCCAGGCACTCATGCCGGCTCAGATCGCTGGGATGGGCAATGACCGGGCGCGAGGCAAGGTAACCGGGTGCCGCACACAGCACCAGCGGATACGGCCCCAGCCTGCGCGCCACCAAGCCGCTGTCGACCAGGTCACCGGTACGGAACACCAGGTCATAGCCCTCATCGACGATGTCCACCAGGCTGTTGGACAGGTTCAGGTCCACCTGCACGTCCGGGTACTGCTGCATGTAGGCCACCACTGCTGGACCGAGCGCGTGCACGCCAAAGGTGACCGGCGCACTGATGCGCAGCCGGCCCATCGGCCGTCCGCGCGCAACTTCGGCCAACTGCTCGGCGCCCTCCACCTCCTCCAGGATGATCCGGGCACGCGTCAGGTAGGCCTGGCCAAAGTCGGTCAGGCTCTGCTTGCGTGTGGTGCGATTGAGCAGGCGCACGCCCAGGTGCTGTTCCAGCGCCTGGATGTGCTTGCCCACCAGCTGCGGTGAAAGGTCCAGCGCTTCGGCGGCTGCGGCGAAGGAGCCGGCCTCGGCCACCTTGGCGAAGGTTCGAAGCGGCGCGATAAGGTCCATTGCAAACAATTGTTTTTCAATGAAACCCCAGATTACCCCTTCTCTGCCGAGTCGACCACGCGCACAGTGGGCAGCCTTCCCAGGCGCTCGCGCGCCCTCCCCTATTTCTGGAGCCCCCCATGAGCAGGATTGTCCGCATTCACGACTATGGCACCGCCGAGGTGCTGCGCATCGAGGACATCGATGTGCCCGCCCCCGCCGCCGACGAGATCCAGATCCGGGTGAAGGCCATTGGCCTGAACCGCGCCGAGGTGATGTTCCGCAACGGCGCCTATCTGCAGGAAGCGCAGTTTCCCAGCCGGCTGGGCTACGAAGCAGCCGGCGTGGTCGAAGCGGCGGGCAGCGCGGTGAGCGGTTTCAGCGCAGGCGATGCGGTCAGCGTGGTGCCGCCGCTGGATATCGCCCGCTGGGGCACCTACGGTGAGCTGGCCAACGTGCCGGCACGGCTGGTGGTCAAGCATCCGCCTGCGCTGGGCTTCGAAGCGGCTTCCGCGGTCTGGATGCAGTACGTCACCGCCTGGGGCGCATTGCTGGAGCAGGCACATTTGGCCGCCGGCGATTTCGTCATCATCACCGCCGCCAGCAGCAGCGTCGGCCTGGCCGCGATCCAGATCGCCAATGCGGTGGGCGCAACGCCGATCGCCGTCACCCGCGGCGTTGGCAAGCGCCAGGCCCTGCTGGACGCCGGTGCCGCCCATGTCATTGCCACCGAGGCGCAGGACCTGGCAGCAGAAGTGGCGCGTATCACCCACGGCGCAGGCGCGCGCGTGGTGTTCGACCCCATTGGCGGTCCGCAGTTCGTACCGCTGACCGAGGCCATGGCCCGTGGCGGCATCCTGCTGGAGTACGGTGCGCTCAGCAGCGATCCCACCCCATTCCCGTTGTTCAACGTGCTGGGCAAATCGCTGACGCTGAAGGGCTACCTGTACTCGGAGATCGTTGCAGACGACGCTGCCCTGGCGCGCGCCAAGGCGTTCATCGTGGAGGGTCTGGACAAGGGCACGCTGGCACCGAAGATCGCCAGAGTGTTCCCGTTCGAACAGATCCAGGACGCACACCGTTACCTTGAATCGAATGAGCAGATCGGCAAGGTGGTGGTGACGCTTTAAGCGGCGCTGTGACTGCCCTGCCGCCGGCGCACGGATGCTGGTTCGTCAGGGCAGTTCCGGGTTCAACAGCTCCCGTTCCGTGGGTGCTTCGCCCTTGCAGGTGTCGTAGCGGCGATCCAGCAACGTGCGCGTCTGGCTTGCGCGCAACTGGATGACCTTGTCCTCGCGCACGCAGGGGCTGACCTGGGCGCGCAGAACGAACCTGCCATTGTCGATCCGGTCGATGTCCCGCCCAGCAATGGCCGCTTCCAGTGCGCTGGCACGCACATAGCGGTTGCCGTGGGTATCGAACAGGTAGAACGCGTAGACGGGGACGTTGTAGACACCGTTGTTGTCCTGCCAGACCTGCAGATCCGGCGCGCCGTCTCCGTTCAGATCCGCAACGGTCAACAGCACCGCCGCCGCGCCACGCGCATCGTCACCGGCACGGGTCAGCCGCGGCTGCACGCCGGTCACGGCCACCGCGCGACCGTCGCGGGTCACGTCCATGGCCTGTACCTGGCAGGTGGTCACGTTGTCGGTACCGCTGCAATCGGCCACCTTGAACGTCACCTGCAACGCGGGCGACATCACCCCCGGGCCGGGCTGCAGGGTGATCGTGCCGTGGTCATCGGGCGCGGCATCGGCGGTAAGGGCGGCGACCTGCGCGTGGGTGGGCGGGTTTGCCTTCGCTTCGGCAACCAGTGCCGCCGCCCCGCTGCCCTGCAGCTGACGGGCGCGCAGCAGCGTCATGTGCGTGCGGCATTGCTGCGCATCCAGCGGGTCGGCGGCATCGCCTCTGTCCGGGCAACGGCTGTCACGCTGGGCCAGCCACTGCCGCTGCAGGGCGCGCAGCACGCCCTGGTCGCTGCTGGACATCGCCGATCGCGCGGCAAGGTAAGCCGCGTTGAGCGCATCGTCATGCACCTTGAACTCGGCGTCGACGCAGCGCCGGCGGGCGTCCAGCGCATCGGCGCTGGCCATGCAGGGGGCATAGGCCGGACTCAGGTGGCGCGCATCGCCGGCCAGCAGCTGGGCGCCGCTGGGCAGCCTGCGTGCCTCCGCCGGCTGCGCAGCGGGTGCAGCCCCCATGTACAGGAACAACAACAGAGCCGACACCACGGGCCGGACAGCAAGACAGCGCACGGACATTGCGATTCCTTCGCAGACGGGGCGTGCGGCCATCCTAGCCGATCGCCAGCGGCAACGACGGTCGACTGCTTCTCGCGATCACCTGACCCCCACGCTGCGCGGTAGAGTCGACCGTTTGTCGACTGCCTTTCGCGATTACCTGACACCCGCGCTGCGCGGTAGAGTCGACCGTTGGTCGACTGCCTTTCGCGATCACCTGACACCCGCGCTGCGCGGTAGAGTCGACCGTTGGTCGACTGCCTTTCGCGATCACCTGACACCGCGCTGCGCGCGATAGTCGACCAACGGTCGACTCTACCCCGCCTCGTTGTCCAGCGGCCAGCGGCACCATCCATACGGATACTCGCCCAGCCGGGTTGCCAATCCCGCCCGCACGGGATTGCCCAGGATGTAGCGCGCCTGTTTTCGCAGTGACGCCTCACTGCGGATGGCATGGTCGTAGTAGCCAGGATGCCACAAGGCTCCCTCACGCTCCCGCAGCCTGTTGATCAGGAAACTGCTGCGTCCCTTGAACCGCTGCACGCAGTAGCCGAGTGACTTTTCTCGCAGCTGCACGAGCCAGTGCAGGTGGTCGGGCATGACCACCCACGCGACCGAGGTGGTCAGGCCTTGATGGTCCAATGCGTCCAGCACCTGCATTGCGATGTGGGCGTGGCCGGGATCTTCGAAGATGGGACGACGATCCCTGCAGATCATCGTGATGGCGTACACATTGCCGATGACGGAGCGGCGGCCGACGAGGAGTTGTGGACTGGGCATGTCAACCAGCGTGCCCGTTGTTGGCAATCTTCGGCATCGGAGAGGTGCCGTCTCATCGATCAGGGAGTGCCGTGGCCATGCGTGGGTAGAGTCGACCGTTGGTCGACCATCGCGCGCAGCGCGGGCGTCAGGTGGTCGCGAAAGGCAGTCGACCAACGGTCGACTCTACCGGGCTCGTTTACTGCGGCAACGCGTACGCCATCACGTAATCGCCCTTCGGGGTTTCCATGAAATGGTGACCGGCCGCGACGATCACCACATACTGGCGGCCGCCCTGCGCGTACACCATCGGGTTGGCCTGGCCGCCGGCCGGCAGCTTGGCATGCCACAGTTCCTTGCCGGTCTTCAGGTCGATGGCGCGCAGCAGATCATCGGTGGCGGCGGCGATGAAGATCAGCCCGCTGGCGGTCACCACGGCGCCACCATTGTTGGGCGTGCCGATCTCGATCGGCAGACCGGAACGGATACCGAACGGGCCGTTGCCGCGCGCACTGCCGAACGGGCGGTCCCACAGCAGCTTGCCACTGCGCAGGTCGATGGCGCGGATGCCGCCATAGGGCGGCTGCTTGCACAGCAGGCCGGTGAACGGCAGGCGCCAACCGGCATTGACGTCGATCGCATACGGCGTGCCTACCTGCGGGTCGCCCGCCCCTTCGGCACCGCCCTTGTTGTCGGCGCGGATCTGTTCGCGCGGCAGCCAGCCCTTGCGGTCGGCCTCGGCGCGCGGCACCAGCCGGTTGTAGTTGGGCATGTCGTTGTAGTTGGCGACGATGATGCCGCGCCGCGTATCGATGGCCACGCTGCCCCAATCCGAGCCGCCGTTGTAACCGGGGTATTCGATGGAATGGCGGTCGCTGGTGGGCGGCGTATAGAACCCTTCGTAATGCGCTTTGCGGAACTGGATGCGGCAGACCAGTTGGTCGATGGGGGTCAGCCCCCACATGTCACGCTCGGTCAGGTCATGGTCGCGGCGCAGCGTGTGGTACAGCGAGAACAACTGCGTGGGTGAGCGCTGTTCCGGTTCCACCCCGCCCTGCGGCACCGGCCGCTCTTCGGCCGGTGTCAGCAGCTGGCCATTGCGCCGGTCCAGGATGTACAGGTCGCCCTGCTTGGTCGGCAGCAGGATCGCCGGCACCTTGCCCGCTGCAGTGGGGTAATCGATCAGGCTGGCCTGCGATCCCAGGTCGTAATCCCAGACATCCTTGCGCACGGCCTGGAAGTGCCAGGCGGGCTTGCCGGTGGTCACGTCCATGGCCACCAGCGAGGTGGCGTAGCGGTTCTGGTTTTCGGTGCGCGAACCGCTCCAGTAGTCACCGGCCGAATTGCCCATCGGCAGGTAGACCAGGCCCAGCTGCTCATCACCGGTGGCCGTGGTCCACATGTTGGGTGTGCCGCGGGTGTAGGTCTGGTCGCGGGGCGGCAGCCCGCTGCGCTCGGGCTGGTCCATGTCCCAGGCCCAGCGCAGCTTGCCGGTCATTGCGTCGTAGGCCTGGATGACCCCGGACGGCGCATCGCGGCGCTGGCCGTCCAGCACCTGGTGGCCGGTGATGACCAGGCCGCGCACGATGGCCGGTGGCGAGGTGATGGACACATAGCCCGGCGGCACCTCGCCCATGCCCAGCGTGATGTCCACCTGGCCGTTGTTGCCGAAGGCGGCGCAGGGTCGGCCGGTGTCCGCATCGACGGCGATCAGGCGGCCATCCCGGGTGCCTTCGATGATGCGGGCACTGCAGAACGGCCGGCTGCCGCCCGCGGCCGTGCGGCTGACCGGCGTGGGCGGCGGCGCCGGCAGCGCCAGGTCGGCGGCCACATCGGCCAGCACGGCATCGGCCACCGTGGGCGCGCTGGGTTGTTCGTAATACGCCACGCCGCGGCAGGCGGCGGTATAGGGAATGGAGGCGTCACGCACTTTGGGATCGAACCGCCAGACTTCATTGCCGCTGGCTGCATCCAGCGCGATCAACTGGTTGCGCGCACTGCACAGGTACAGCCGGTTGCCGATCTTCAGCGGCGTGGTCTCCGCGCCCCAGCGCTTGCGGGGTACGTCGCCGGTGCGGAACTGCCAGGCCAGTTGCAGCGTGCCCACGTTCTGCGGGGTGATCTGCTGCAGCGGCGAAAAACGCGTGGCCGCATTGCTGCGACCCCATGCGGACCAGTCCTCTTCGGCGGGTTGGTCGGCTGGCTGCAGCCCGGTGGTGTCACGCGTCGGGTCAAGGCCGGCACTGACCGCAGCTTCGGGGTACGGCTGCTGGCCGTCCACTTCGCCGTGCGGCGCGAACGCCAGCGCGAAGGCGGCCACGAACACCAGCACCAGCACGCCACCCACGCTGCGCGACAACCGCTTGGGCACCGGCGTGCGCAGGGTGGGCGCCACGAAGGCCAGCACGATGCCCAGCGCGGTCACCATGCCCAGCCGCGGCACCCAGCGCCAATAGTCGCTGCCCGATTCCCACCAGGTCCACAGCAGGGTGCCGACGAACAGCACCGCGTAGACCAGCGCGCCGCTGCGTCGATTGCCCCACAGCAGGATGCCACTGGCGAGCAGGCCGACGCCGGCAATGGCGTAGTACCAGGAACCACCCAGCTGACCCAGCCACGCCCCCAGGCCACCGATCACCAGCCCCAGCACGACCAGCAGCAGGGCCAGCACGGTCACCAACGGGTGGCGGGACACAACGGGGGCGGCGGACTGCGGCGTGGCGGACATCGTTGATCTCCGGGGGCAGCATGGCCTGTTATCCCATCGTCGCCGTGAAGTGCGCGTGCTGTGAGTCCGGAAACAACAACGCCGGCACGAGGCCGGCGTTGTCGAGAGGGCGTTGCGACGCGGGCTTACGCCTGCGGCGCGTCCTCGCTGGGTGCGGCGACTTCGGCCGGGGCGGCAGCGGCCACCTCGTCCTCGTCCTCGTCGATCGAGGCATCCATGCGCTCCACCGCCTGCAGCTTCTCATCCTTGGACAGACGGATGAGGGTCACGCCCTGGGTGTTGCGGCCCACGCGGCTGATCTCCGAACCGCGGGTACGCACCAGGGTGCCGCCGTCGGAGATCAGCAGCACTTCATCGCCCGACCCCATCAGCACCGCGGCGACCAGCTTGCCGTTGCGCTCGGTGGTCTGGATGCCGATCACGCCCTGCGTGCCACGACCCTTGCGCGGGTAATCCGGCAGCGGGGTGCGCTTCCCATAGCCGTTTTCGGTAGCGGTGAGGATGTACTGCACGCTGGCGTCGTCGGCACCGTCGATCACCGCATCGCCAGTGGCGGCGGTTTCCTCGACACCGTTGTCGTCCTCGTTTTCGTCCTCGATGCCACCGGCACTTTCGGCCACGATCAGGCTGACCACTTCCTCGCCGGCCGGCATCTTGATGCCGCGCACGCCGGTAGCGGTACGGCCCATCGAGCGGACCTTGTCTTCGCCGAAGCGCACGGTCTTGCCGTTGGAGGCGAACAGCAGGATGTCACGCTCGCCGTCGGTCAGGCCGACGCCGACCAGGGCATCGCCTTCATCCAGATTGATCGCGATCTTGCCGCGGGCCAGACGGAAGGCGAACTCGCTCAGCGGGGTCTTCTTCACCGTGCCGTTCTTCGTGGCGAAGAACACGAACTGGCCATCGGCGTACTCACGCACCGGCAGCACGGCCTGCACGCGTTCGCCTGGCTCCAGCGGGATCCAGTTGATGATCGGACGGCCGCGCGCGTTGGAACCGGCTTCGGGCAGCTGGTACACCGGCAGCCAGAACACCTTGCCCGAACTGGTGAAGGTCAGCAGCGTGTCGTGCGTATTGACCAGCCACAGCTGTTCGATGAAATCCTCTTCCTTGGTCGCCGCGGCACTGCGGCCACGGCCACCGCGGCGCTGCGCGCGGTAGACGCTGACCGGCTGGCGCTTCACGTAACCGGCGTGGGACACGGTGACCACCACGTCTTCCGGCGCGATCAGGTCCAGGATGTCCAGGTCTTCTTCGCTGTGGCGGATTTCGGTACGACGCTCGTCGCCGAACTCGGCCTTCACGTTGATCAGCTCTTCGCGGATCACCTGCAGCAGGCGGTCGGGATCTTCCAGGATGTGGATCAGCCCGGCGATCACTTCCAGCAGCTGCTTGTATTCCTCGGTCAGGCGGTCCTGCTCCAGCCCGGTCAGGCGGTGCAGGCGCATTTCCAGGATCTGGGTGGCCTGGATCTCGGTCAGCTGGTAGCCGCCCTCGATCAGGCCCACGCCCTTGGGCAGGTCTTCCGGACGCGAGGCTTCGGCACCGGCGGCGCCCAGCATCGAACCGACCAGACCCGGCTCCCACAGGCGGGCGAGCATGCGTTCGCGCGCTTCGTTGGGGTTCGGCGAGGTCTTGATCAGTTCGATCATCTCGTCGATGTTGGCCAGCGCCACGGTCAGGCCTTCCAGCACGTGGGCACGGGCGCGCGCCTTGCGCAGCTCGAACACGGTGCGGCGGGTGACCACTTCGCGACGGTGGCGGACGAAGGCCTCCAGCATCTGCTTGAGGTTCATCAACTGCGGGCGGCCATCGACCAGCGCCACCATGTTGATGCCGAACACCGATTCCATCTGCGTCTGCTGGTACAGGTTGTTCAGCACAACCTCGGCAGATTCACCGCGCTTGATCTCGATGTAGATGCGCATGCCGTCCTTGTCGGACTCATCGCGCAGCTCGCTGATGCCTTCGATCTTCTTTTCCTTGACCAGCTCGGCGATCTTTTCGATCAGACGCGCCTTGTTCACCTGGTAAGGAATTTCAGTGACGATGATCGATTCGCGGCCGTTGTCGGCCACTTCGATATCGGCCTTGGCACGGATGCGCACGCGGCCACGGCCAGTGCGGTAGCCGGCGACGATGCCGGCGGTGCCGTTGATGATGCCAGCGGTCGGGAAATCCGGGCCCGGGATGTACTCCATCAGGCCGTCGACATCGATTTCCGGGTTGTCGATCAGCGCGATGCAGGCATTGATCGATTCGCTCAGGTTGTGCGGCGGGATGTTGGTGGCCATGCCCACCGCGATACCGGCCGAACCGTTGACCAGCAGGTTCGGGAACCGGGTCGGCATGACCGTCGGTTCCAGTTCCTTTTCGTCGTAGTTGGGCTGGAAATCGACGGTTTCCTTGTCGATGTCCGCCATCAGCTCGTGGGCGAGGCGGGACATGCGGGCTTCGGTGTAACGCATCGCCGCGGCGGAGTCGCCGTCGATCGAACCGAAGTTACCCTGGCCATCGACCAGCATGTAGCGCAGCGAGAACGGCTGTGCCAGGCGCACCAGCGTGTCGTAGACCGACTGATCGCCGTGCGGGTGGTACTTACCGATCACGTCACCGACGATACGCGCCGACTTGAAGTAAGGCTTGTTGCTGTGCGCGTTCAGTTCGTTCATCGCGAACAGCACACGGCGATGCACGGGCTTGAGGCCATCGCGCGCATCGGGCAGCGCACGCCCCACGATCACGCTCATGGCGTAATCGAGGTAGCTCTTGCGCATCTCGTCTTCCAGGTTGACCTGGATGATTTCCTTGGCGGTTTCTGCCATTCGGGTTCCGTTGTCTGGTAGCGGTCCAGTCCGGCGCAGCCCACTGCGGGAGGGGTCGTGCCGGAACCTCGATTCAACCTGCCGATACTACCACAACGGGCCGTTTTCCGCCCGTGTTTACGGGGGTTTTACCGGCACAAATCAGGAACTTAGGGGGTAGCCGGCACGACCGGGGCCGGGGTCAGATCCCTTTCCGCGGGAAAGGGCTCTGACCCCGCGTGACCGTCAACCGCCGACGGCGGCCCGCATGTTCTCCACGGTCGGGTTCAGGATCACCCCGCGCTCGGTCACGATGGCGTCGATCAGCTCGCCCGGGGTCACGTCGAATACCGGGTTCCAGGCGGCAATGCCCTCGGCCACGGTGCGGGTGCCGCCCACGCCGTACAGCTCGCCCGGGTCGCGCTGCTCGATCTCGATCTGGCTGCCGTCCACGGTATCCATGTCCACCGTGGACGAGGGTGCCACCACCATGAACTTCACCCCGTGGTGGCGGGCGGCAATGGCCAGCTGGTAGGTGCCGATCTTGTTGGCGGTATCGCCATTGGCGCAGATGCGGTCGGCGCCCACGATCACCCACTGCACCGCACCGGTCTTCATCAGGTGCGAGGCCGCCGAATCGGCGATCAGGGTGGCATCGATGCCGTCCTGCTGCAGTTCCCACACGGTCAGGCGCGCGCCCTGCAGCCACGGCCGGGTTTCGCCAGCAAACACGCGGGCGATGCGGTCCTGGGCCATGCCGGCACGGATCACGCCCAGCGCGGTGCCGAAGCCGGCGGTGGCCAGCGAGCCGGTGTTGCAGTGGGTCAGCACGCCGCTGCCGGCTTCGATCAGGCCGGCGCCCAGCGCGCCCATGTGGCGGTTGGCGGCCAGGTCTTCTTCGGCAATGGCCTGCGCTTCGGCTTCCAGCACCGCTTTCCAGTCGGCGCCGGCAGCGGCCAGCGCGCGGCGCATGCGGGCCAACGCCCAGGCCAGGTTCACCGCGGTCGGGCGCGAGGCGTTCAGGCGCTGCAGCGCCGGTTCCAGCTGCTGCAGGGCGTGTGCACCGTCAGCGGCCTGCACCGCGCGCGCGGCCAGCACCACGCCCCAGGCGGCGGCGATACCGATGGCCGGCGCGCCGCGCACGGTCAGGGCATGGATGGCAGCGGCGACCTCGTCGCTGTCATGGCAGGCAACATGTTCCACCACGAACGGCAGCTTGCGCTGGTCCAGCAGCTGCAGCGCGTCACCGGTCCACAGGATCGGGCGGATATGGTCGTAGCGGGCGTAGTCGATATCGGGGGCAGTGTTCATGCGCCCATTGTAGGGCCAGCCCCTGCCCCGTGGCCCTGCCGGGCGGTCAATTCACCGAGAATTCGGCGCGGCAGCCGCCATCCACCCAGACCCCGTTGCGGTTCCAGCCCCAGGTCTGCCCTTCCACGCAGGCGGTACCGGAAATCTGCCGCGAGACCACCGCGCCGGCACTGATGCTGGCCCCGCAGAAGCGCCGCCGCTTGGATTTGGATTCGCAGGTCAGCCGCCGCGGCATGTCGACGAAGCGACCCTGTTCATCTGCCACCTCGAAGTCACCCTGGCAACCGCGGCTGGTCCAGATCTCGTTGCGCTTGTAGCCCCAGCCCTGCCCTTCGCGGCACGGCAACACGGACAACTGGCGCAGCAGCCGCACCGGCGCCCCATCCAGCCGCACCGGACAGCTCTGCGGCCGACCGCTGGATTCGCAGCGCACCACGCGGCGCACCAGGCGCTTGCCGCCATCGCTGACGGCCGTGCTGGCAGCGGCATCGGCACCCGGACGTGCGCGGAACTCGGCCCGGCAGCCCAGGGTCACCCACACGCCACTGCGGTCGGTGCCCCATTCGCTGCCGCGGATGCAGCTGTTGCTGGACAACTGCCGCACCAGGTCAACGCCATTGCTGACATCCAGATCGCAGTGCACCCAGCCCATGTCGCGCGACTCACAGGTGATGACCTGGCCGTCATAGCCGGTCTGCGCCGACGCCGGCAACGGCATGACCGCGCCCCACATCGCCATGGAGTACACCGGTGCCGCCACGACCGCCAACCACTTGACCAAAGCCTTCCCCAACCGAGTCGATAACCACGCTGCCAGTGTCTGGCATCAGGCGTGATAAGAGCATCATCGCCATTGCTGAATCAAGCGCGGAATGTGCGCGTTCCGTTCAGGCCTTGCAGCGGCGGCGCGAAGGCCCCACGCACCTCGCCCTCACGCATGGGCGAAGTCGAACGCCAGCACATCGGCGATGCGCGGCGTGCCGTTCATCGCCATCAGCAGACGGTCCATGCCCACCGCCACGCCCGCGCAGTCGGGCAGGCCCGGCAGTGCCTGCAGCAGCGCTTCATCCAACGCTGGCTGTACCTGCCCACGCGCGTGGCGGCGCTGCAGATCGCTGTTGAAGCGCGCGCGCTGCTCATCGGCATCGTTCAGTTCGTGGTAGCCGTTGGCCAGCTCCACCGTACCCAGGTACAGCTCGAAGCGTTCGGCCAGCGGCGGCATGCCGCCGCGGACACGGGCCAGCGCGGCCTGGCTGGCGGGCCAGTCATGCACCACCGTCATCACCGCGTCATCGAAGTGCGGCTGGATGCGGTGGGTCATCAGCAGGTCCAGCCAGTCGTCGCGGGTCAGCCCAACCGGATCGATGTGCACGTCGCCCAGCGCCGCGCGCAGCCCGGCCTCGTCGGCATCGAAGGGATCCACGCCGGCATGCTGCTGGAACAGCTCGCGATAGCTGAGCACATGCAGGGACGCGCTGCGACCGACCATCGCCAGCGCCTGGCGCACCAGTTCGGCGGTTTCATGCATCAAGCGGTGATGGTCCCAGCCCACCCGATACCATTCCAGCATGGTGAATTCCGGGTTATGGCGGCCGCCGGCTTCGCCATTGCGGAACACCCGGCCCAGCTCATAACAGTCGCCCACGCCAGCGGCCAGCAGACGCTTGAGCGGATATTCGGGCGAGGTGCGCAGCCAGCGGCGGCGGCCACCGGCATCGACATGGCCGCTGAAATCGGTATGGAAACTGTCGATGTTGGGCTCGGTGTTGCCCGCCACCGACAGGATCGGCGTTTCCACTTCCAGCACATCGCGTTCGGCAAAGAAGCGACGCACCAGCGCATTCAACGCCGCACGCTGCTGCAACGCGCGCATCAGCTGCGGGTTCACAGGATGCCCTCGGCGCGCGGGTGGTCCAGCGGCAGGGTCAGCAGGCTGCGGGTGTCATCGATGTAACCGCTGGCCAGGTACAGGCGACGCGCCAGTTCGTTGTGGTGATTGACTTCCAGCCGCAGGCGGGTGACGCCGCGCCCGCGTGCACGCTGTTCACAGATGGCCAGCGCCTGCTTGCCGCGGCCGCGACCGCGCGCGCGGTGGCTCAGGTAGAGCTCGTCCAGCAGCATGAAATGGCCGCCCTGTTCCAGGCTGAAGCCCATCGCCAGCACCGCGTGGCCGACCACCTCGCCGGCCTCGTCCAGCCACAGCAGCACCTCGCCATTGCGCGGGTCGGCCAGCAGCGCATCGACCCCGCGGCGAACGCGGGCATCATCGAATTCGATCTTGTCTTCGGCGTAGAAGTCGCGCATCAAGGCAATCAGTGCCTCTTCATCGGCACGGGTGGCCAGGCGGAAGTCCAGCGGGGCGATCTGCATCGGTAGTCCTCTCTTGCATCAGGCCGGGCGCGCGCGGCGCCCGGCGGGTTCATCACTCGTGTTCGGCCAGATAGGCCAGCAGCCGCTCTTCGTCCCACACCGGCACGCCCAGCGACTGCGCCTTGTCCAGCTTGGAACCGGCTTCGGTGCCTGCCACCAGGAAGCTGGTCTTCTTCGACACGCTGCCGGACACCTTGGCACCCAGCGCCTCCAGGCGTTCCTTGGCGACATCGCGGGTGAGCTGGGCCAGGGTGCCGGTCAGCACCACGGTCTGCCCATCCAGCGGCCCGGCCACCACCTCGGCCAGCGCCGGTGCGTGCGCCAGGATGTGCTGCATGGCGCGCTCGGCGGCCAGCAGCATTGCGCCATGGCCGTCGCTGTCCAGCCACTGCGCCAGCCCGCGGGCGGTGTCATCGGGCAGGCCGGCGTTGACGAACTGGCCGTGCTCGGCGTCCAGCACCGCCTGTGCCGACGGCAGCGCGGCCACCAGTTTTTCCGCACGCAGGCGGGTGATGCCGGGAATCTCGGCTTCCACCAGCAGCTGGGCCAGGTCCAGCCCTTCGCGCAGCTTGGCGCTGGGCGGATGGGCGTCGGCAATACGCACCTGCCCCACCTGCAGCAGATCGTCGATGGCCTGCTGGTTGCCCGGCTGCTCGAAGAAATGCCCCAGCGAACGCGCAACCTCGCCGCCGATGTCCGGCACGCGCTTGAACAGCGGCCACGGCAGGTGGCGGATCAGCTCCAGATCGCCAAACCACTGCGCCAGCGCCTTGGCTGTGCTTTCACCCACGTGCTCGATGCCCAGCGCGAACAGCAGCCGTTCCAGCGTCGCATCACGGCTGGCATCGATGGCCGCGATCAGGTTGTCGGCCCACTTGGTGGCGATCTTCTTCGTGTTCCACTCGAAGCTGGCCGGCTGTACCAGCGCCTGCGCACGCCAGCCCTGATCGGCCCCGTCCAGCTTCAACACTGCCGTGAGCACCGCGCCACTGCCCTCGGCGGGCAGATGCAGTTTCAGCGACGCGGCCAGCGCCGAGGGATCTTCGGCGTCGAGCACCAGCTTCAGGTGCAGCAGCGTATCGCGGCTCAGGCGGTACAGGTCGGCCACGCTTTTCACGATGCCGGCATCCACCAGCGTCTCGATGTACTTGTCGCCCAGACCGTCGATATCCATGGCGCGGCGCGATGCGAAGTGCGCGATGGCTTCCTTGCGCTGCGCCGGGCAGGACAGTTCGCCGGAACAGCGCCATGCCGCCGCACCTTCTTCGCGCACGATCTCGGCACCGCACACCGGGCACTGGGTCGGCATCTGCCAGGGCGCGGTGCCCTGCGGGCGACGGTCCAGGATCACGCTGACCACTTCGGGAATGACATCGCCCGCACGGCGCACGATCACGCTGTCGCCCACGCGCACGTCCAGCCGTGCGATCTGATCGGCGTTGTGCAGGGTGGCGTTGGACACGATCACCCCGGCCACCGCTACCGGTGCCAGGCGCGCGACCGGCGTGGCCGCACCGGTGCGGCCGATCTGGATCTCGATCGCCTCCACCGTGGTGCTCTGTTCCTGCGCCGGGAACTTGTGTGCGATGGCCCAGCGCGGTGCACGCGAAACAAACCCCATCGTCTGCTGGCCGGCACGGTCGTCCAGCTTGTAGACCACGCCATCGATATCGAACGGCAGGCCGTCACGGCGGCCGCCGATCATGCGGTAGTAGCCCAGCAGCCCGTCGGTGCCCTCCACCACCTGGCACAGCTCGCTGACCGGGAAGCCCCAGCCGCCCAGCTGTACCAGCGTGCCCGAGTGGGTGTCGGGCAGCTCACCGCCCTGCACTTCGCCGGTACCGTAGGCGAAGAAGCTGAGCCGCCGCTGCGCACTGATCTTCGCATCGAGCTGGCGCAGCGAACCGGCCGCGGCGTTGCGCGGGTTGGCCAGCACCTTGCCGCCGTGCAGGCGCGCGCGTTCGTTGTAGGCCTCGAAATCGGCGCGGGCCATGTAGACCTCGCCGCGCACTTCCAGCACATCGGGCCAGCCGCTGCCCTGCAGGCGCTTGGGAATATCGGCAATCTGCCGCAGGTTGGCGGTCACGTCCTCGCCGGTGCTGCCATCGCCACGGGTCGCGCCCAGTACGAACTGGCCGTCTTCATAGCGCAGGCTGATCGCCAGGCCGTCCATCTTCGGTTCGGCGGAAAAGCGCAGCGCGCCGCGGCGCAGGCGCTCGTCGATACGGCGGACGAAATCCGCCACTTCCTCATCGCTGAACGCATTGGACAGCGACAGCATCGGTACCGCATGGGCGACTTCGGCGAAGCGGCCGGACGGGCGCGCGCCCACCTGCTGGGTCGGGCTGTCAGCGCGCGTCAGCTCAGGATGCTCGCGCTCCAGCGCTTCCAGCGCGCGCACCAGGCGATCGTAGTCGGCATCGGGAATTTCCGGCGCATCCAGCTCGTGATAGGCACGGTTGGCCTGGGCGATCTGCCGGCGGAGGTCCTCGGCGCGTTCGGCGGGGCTGGGGCTCATCGGAATCCGGTGGTTCTGGGATGGCCGGGAATTCTACCGCGCCGGACCGCAACGCCCCGTATCCCCCGCTTTTTGTAGAGTCGAGCCATGCTCGACTGCCGCCCTTGTAGAGTCGAGCCATGCTCGACTGCCGCCCTTGTAGAGTCGAGCCATGCTCGACTGGCCCGGCAACAGCAGTCGAGCATGGCTCGACTCTACATGCCAGCCGCTTGCCGCCTGGCCCCCACCAGCGCTAGCGTGCGGCAGACGCCCCTCGGAAGCCTGCCTGTGACCCTGCCCACTTCGCGCCGCCATTTCCTGCAACTGGCCGGTGCCGGCCTGGCCGTTGCCAGCACGGGCCTGCCCGGCCCTGCTGCAGCGCAACCGGCGCCCACCCGCACCGGCCCGGTCCTGCTCAACTTCAACGAATGCCCCTACGGACCCGCGCCCGTCGCCCAACAGGCCGCACGCGACAGCATCGCCGGCTGTGGCCGCTATCAGTTCGCCCTGGCCGGACAGGTGCGCGATCTCTTCGCCACCCAGAACGCCGTCCCGGCCGACCATGTGCGTCTCTACCCGGGCTCCAGCGAACCCCTGAACCGCGCTGCCACGCTGTGGACCGGCCCGCAGTCGGCCCTGGTCGTGGCCGATCCCACCTTCGAGGCGCTGGGTGACCTGGCCGCTGCGCGCGGCGCGCATGTCGCCCAGGTGCCGCTGCGCGAGGACGGTGCGCACGATCTACGGGCGATGGTGGCAGCGGCCCATGATCGACCCACCGGCCTGATCTACGTCTGCAACCCGAACAACCCGACCGGATCGATCAGCCCGCCGGCCGAACTGGCATGGCTGCTGGCCAACAAGCCGGCAGGCACCCGCGTGCTGGTGGACGAGGCCTACCTGCAGTACAGCGACCAGCCCAGCCTGATTGGCCAGGTCACCCAGCGCGATGACCTGATCGTGCTGCGTACCTTTTCCAAGCTGTATGGCATGGCCGGCCTGCGCCTGGGCGTGGCCGCCGCCCATCCCGAGCGCCTGCGCGAACTGGCCCGCCTGGGCGAGAACCCCTTGCCCGTGCCCGCCCTGGCCGCCGCACTGGCCAGCCTGGGCGACGCGCAACTGGTGCCGCAGCGGCGCCTGCAGAACGCGCAGGTACGCCAGGCCACCATCGCCTGGCTGGGCAAGCGCGGTTTCAGTTGCGTGCCGTCGGAAGCGAACTGCTTCGTGGTGGATGTGCAGCGTGACGGCAGCGCCTTTGCCAAGGCCATGGCGGACAACGGCGTGGTGATCGGCCGCAGCTGGCCGATCTGGCCGCAGCGCGTGCGGGTCACCGTGGGCACCGACGCGGAGATGGCGGCATTCCGCCGCGCATTTGCGAAGGTGGCCGGCGTACCGGCGTAACGCAGAGCACACCCATCTGTAGAGTCGAGCCATGCTCGACTGGGGCCTTTCCTACATATCCGCCCGCATTCAAGCGATACCCAAGCCGCCTAGCCCAGCCAATGCTGAGGCATGCCCAGTCCACTCCTCCTGAAAGGCCGTTGGTCGCACGTGCGGAATGTCTATGCGATCACGACGGTCACCCATCTGCGCCGCCGGCACTTTGATGACCCCGACCGCGCCGCCATCATTGTT
The DNA here is from genome assembly GCF_056393165.1 of Stenotrophomonas sp. Steno-C17. Classification (NCBI taxonomy): domain Bacteria; kingdom Pseudomonadati; phylum Pseudomonadota; class Gammaproteobacteria; order Lysobacterales; family Lysobacteraceae; genus Stenotrophomonas; species Stenotrophomonas sp. Steno-C17. The sequence goes on along the minus strand of NZ_JBWJPD010000011.1, from coordinate 47,711 downwards.
GCCGGCCTGCAATGGATCCAGCGGGAGGGCCGATGCCTCAATCTTGCCTGGGCGGTCATGCCTGACCACGTGCACTGGTTGATGCAACTGCGCTCAGGAACCCTGGCTGCGTCGGTGCAGATGATGAAGTCGCGCTGCAGCCGTCTGGCTGGGACCGACGGCCCGCTCTGGCAGCGTGGCTACTATGACCACGCAGTACGGTGTGACGAATCCTTGAAGAGCCAGGCGCTGTACATCGCCGCCAATCCCGTACGCGCGGGCCTCGCAGCACAGCTTGGCGATCATCCGTTTGCGTGGTGCAGGTGGTTTGATCGGGCGCCGTAAGAATTTGAGTCGAGCATGGCTCAACTCTACAGACGGGCGCCGACATGTAGAGTCGAGCCATGCTCGACTGGCGCGTTTACCAGCGCGGGGTCTTGGTCAGCGGCGGGGCCTGGTGCTGCCGGTCGTAAGCGCGCAGTTCGTCACGGATATGGGCGATGCGCTGGCGGCCGAGGGCATTGCGGCTGTCATCCAGCACCACGCCGTCCAGCAGTTCGGCCATGCGCTGCACGGTGGGCAGCATCTTTTCCCAGGCATCGAGCGCGGTCAGCGGCGCCGGCAGGGTCAGGAAGAAGGCGATGGCCGGGGTTTCCATGGCGCGGATGTTGGCCATGTCGAAGCTGCCCGGCTTCATGATGCTGGCCATGGAGAAGATCGGGCCGCGCTCGGGGTGGCCTTCCACCAGCCGGTGGAACACGTTCATGTGGCCGAACACCAGGCCGGTCTTTTCCGCCGCCACCACGATGTCTTCGCCACGCAGCTGTTCGCCCGCGCGGGCGGCCACGAACAGCGAAACGATCTTGTCGAAATCCTGGGTGGCGCGCTTGCCAAGGTCGTTGGCCGCGCCGTCTGCATCGGCCAGGCCCAGTTCGGCCTGCTGGCCCTCTTCGCCCAGGCCGGGTTCGCTGCGGGTGTCGGCCAGCGGTACGCCGTCTTCGCCCAATACCGGTTCGCGACGTTCGCCTGCGGCCGGCTCAGGACCGTCCACGCGGCGGCCCTGCGGCTTCTTCTTGGGGCGGCCAAACAGGAAGATCGCAACCACCAGCAGCAGGCCGGCGGCCAGGATGCCGATGCGCAACAGTGCCGTGTCGGACATTCGATGGGTTCTCCGGCTAGTTCATTCAGGTAACTAGAATGGCACGTCAGGCCGCGCCCGCCAATCGCGCGGCTTCTTCCAGGTCCACGCTGACCAGGCGGCTGACGCCCGGCTCGCGCATGGTCACGCCGGAAAGCTGGTGCGCCGCTTCCATCGTCGCCTTGTTATGGCTGACGAACAGGAACTGCACCTTCTCGCTCATTTCCTTGACCATGTTGGCCAGGCGACCGACGTTGGCCTCGTCCAGCGGTGCGTCCACTTCGTCCAGCAGACAGAACGGCGCGGGGTTGAGCTGGAAGATGGCAAACACCAGCGCCACCGCGGTCATCGCCTTCTCGCCACCGGACAGCAGCGAAATGCTGGACACGCGCTTGCCCGGCGGGCGCGCCATGATGGTCACGCCGGTGTCGAGCAGGTCTTCGCCGGTCAGTTCCAGATAGGCATGGCCGCCGCCGAACAGGCGCGGATACAGCGCCTGCACGCCGGCGTTGACCCGGTCGAAGGTGTCCTTGAAGCGCCCGCGCGTTTCGCGGTCGATCTTGCGGATCGCGTCTTCCAGGGTTTCCAGCGCGGTGGTCAGGTCGGTGTGCTGCGCATCCAGATAATCCGACCGCTGCGACGCTTCGCCGTACTCATGGATGGCGGCCAGGTTCACCGGCTCCAGCCGGCGCATGCGCGCATCGATCTGGTGCACGGCCTGTTCCCACTCGCCCAACCGTGCATCGTCAGGCAGCGCCTCCAGCACCTCGGCCATCACGAAGCCGGCCTTTTCCACGGCGGCCTGCAGGGTTTCGGCGCTCAGCACCAGCGCCTGCTGGTCCAGCCGGCGCTGGGAAATGCGCTCGCGCTGCGCCAATGCCTGCTCGTCGCGCTGGTGGCGGGTCTGTTCATAGGTGCGCAGGTCGGCATCGATGCCGTCCAGCAGGGTGCGCGCTTCGGTCAGCACACGATCGGCGCGCACGCGCTCTTCCAGCGCGCTCTGATGCTCGGCCTGCAGCGATTCCACCGGTGAATCGCCGTCATCCAGCTGCGAATGCAGTTCGCCCAGCCGCGAATCCAGCTGGCCACGCTGGGTGCTCATGCGCTCCAGCGCCTGCCCCAGCGACGCCAGCTGCGCGCGCTGCGATTCCAGGGTCAGCGCCAGCGCATGCGAGCGCTCGCGCACCGCGCGTGCCGCATCGCGGGCCAGGTCGCGCGCTTCGGTCAGCTGGCGGCGCTCGCCTTCCAGGCCCTGCCGGGTCGATTCCAGGTCGCCCATGCTGCTGACCGCGTTCTCCAGCCGCGAACGGGCTTCACGCGCCTGTTCCTGGTTGGCGTCCAGCGTCTCCGCCAGCTGCTTGAGCTCGCCTTCGATGCGATCGATGCGGGTGCGTGCGGCCTCGACCTTGCCCTGCTGGCCCTGCAACTGGCCGGCCAGTTCGGACACCGCGCGATGCGCCTGATACAAGGTGCGCTGCGCATCCTCGCGCTGCTGTTCGGCCGCCAGCAACTGCTCGCGCAGGCCGGCCAGCCGTTCTTCCAGTTCCGCTTCGCGGTCCTGCAGCTGCTCGATCTGTTCGCGCAGCTCGTTGATTTCACGTTCGCGCAGCAAGGCGCCCTGTTGCGCGGCGCCGGAGCGCGACACGCGCAGCCAGCCTTGGCCCAGGCGCTCGCCGTCCTGGGTGATGACAGAATCGCCTTCAGGCAGTCCGGCCTGCAGCGTCTTCGCCTCGGCCAGATCGCGGGCACCATGCAGGTGCGCCAGCAGGCGACGGATTGCCGCCGGGCCACGCACGCGCGCGGCCAACGAGGTCGGCGCTACATCCAGTGCGGCGTCATCGCTGGACACCAGCGCGATGCGGCCCTCGCCCAGCGCGCCGAGCGCGTCGACCAGGCGGGCCGGATCGTCGACCAGCACGCCTTCGATCAGTTCGCCCAGCGCACGCTCAACGGCATTCTCCCAGCCGGCATCGACGTCCAGCCGTTCGCCCACACGCGCCGCCGAATCCAGGCCGTGCGACTGCAACCAGGCCACTGCAGCGCCCTGCTCCTGGCCCAGTGCGGCCTGCTGCAGGGTTTCCAGCGAGGCCAGGCGTCCGCGCAGGCCGTTGGCCTGTTTGCGCAACTCGGCCAGTTCGTTCTGGCCCGCGCGCTGCTGCTCCTGCACGGCGGCCACGCCGTCCTTGCGGTGCTCGACGTCTTCGGTCAGCTCGTCCAGCGCGGTCTTCTGCGTGTCGTGCTGCAGATGCAGCTGCTCGAACGCCTCCTCCAGCGCCTCGACATCCAGACCGGCGCGCTCGGCCGCCAGCGCCTCGCGGCGGCGATCGGCGTCCACGATCTGCTTGTCCAGGTAGTCCACGCGGGTGCGCTCGACATCGCCGGCGCGCGAGGCTTCCGAACTCTGCGAGGTGTGGTGTTCCCAGCGCTGCTGCCAGCTGGCCAGGCGGTCCTCCGCCTCGCGCAGGCTTTCCTGCTTGATCTCGTTCTCCTCCTGCAGCGCTTCCAGCTGCGGCGTCGCGTCTTCGACGGCCGCGCGCAGTACGCCCAGGCGCGCCTCGTCGCCGCTGATGTGCTGGCCCAGCTCGGCCAGCGCCTGCTGGGTTTCGTCACGCGCCTTGTGCAGGCGCTGCGACAGTTCGCGCTGGTGCTGGATCTGCTGTTCCACCCGGGCCAGCGTGCTGCCGACCTGGTACACCGCCGCCTGCGCGGTATTCAGGGCGTCGGCGGCCTCTTCGCGGCGCACGCGCGAGGTTTCGATATGGGCTTCGGCTTCACGCTGCTCGGCAATCAGCTGCTGCAGGCGCGTCTCTTCCTGCAGAAGTCCCTCGCGCAGCTTGGAAAGACGACCATCCAGGCCGCGGAATTCCAGCGCCTTCCACTGCCCGTCCTTCATCCGGCGCTCTTCCTGCAGCGCCTGGTACTGCTCGGCCTGCTTGGCCTGGCGCTTCAGGTGTTCCAGCTGCTTGCCGATCTCATCGCGCAGGTCGCCCAGCCGGTCCAGGTTCTCGCGGGTGTGGCGGATACGGGTTTCGGTTTCCTTGCGGCGTTCCTTGTACTTGGAAATGCCGGCGGCCTCTTCCAGGTAAACGCGCAGGTCTTCCGGGCGCGCCTCGATGATCTGGCTGATCATGCCCTGCTCGATGATCGAGTAGCTGCGCGGGCCCAGGCCGGTGCCCAGGAACAGATCGGTGATATCGCGGCGCCGGCACTTGGTGCCGTTCAGGTAATAGTTGCTGCTGCCATCGCGGCTGACCGTGCGCTTGACCGAGATTTCGTTGAACGAGGCGTACTCGCCGGAAATCGTATGGTCGGAGTTGTCGAAGATCAGCTCGACGGTGGCCTGCGAAACCGGCTTGCGCGCATTGGAACCGGAGAAGATCACGTCGGTCAGCGAGTCGCCGCGCAGACGGCTGGCCGAACTCTCACCCATGACCCAGCGTACGGCGTCGATGATGTTCGACTTGCCGCAACCATTGGGGCCCACCACGCCGGTCATGTTGGTCGGCAGGTGCAGGGTGGTCGGATCGACGAACGACTTGAAGCCGGACAGCTTGATCGTGGAAAGACGCATAGGGGTTCCGGGCTGGGGCCGTCTGGCGGCCTGCTTGCCCTGCAAGTCATTGATCCTGCTGGGATCGATGACAATGACATGGGCGTGACGCCCTGAGTATACCGATGTGGCCGTGTTCTACGAATCGGCGTGGAACATCGCAGGGCGGGCGGCGACCGCGCAAAACAAAACGGGCACCCCTGCGGGCGCCCGTTCTGCGGTGATACCTGGCCTTTCGGCCCGGAATCAGGCCTTTTCGGCTTCGACCACAACCTTGACGGTGGTTTCCACGTCGGCGTGCAGGTGCACCAGGACGTCGTACTCACCGATGTTGCGGAAGGCGCCTTCGCCCAGGATGACTTCGCTCTTGCTCAGCTCCAGGCCGGCAGCGGTGAAGGCATCGGCGATTTCGCGGGCGCCGACCGAGCCGTACAGCTTGCCTTCGGTCGAAGCGTTGGCGGCGATGGTCACGCTCGCGCCTTCCAGCTTGGCCTTGCGGCCTTCAGCGTCGGCGTGGATGGCCTGTGCCTTGGCTTCGTATTCGGCGCGCTTGGCTTCGAACTCGGCCTTGTTGCTCTCGGTGGCCGGCACGGCCTTGCCCTGCGGCACGAGGAAGTTACGGCCGTAGCCCGGCTTGACGGTGACCAGGTCACCCAGGTTGCCGAGGTTGGTGACCTTCTGCAGGAGGATCAGCTGCATGGTAGTGCTCCAGATAAGTTATTCGTTAGCGAGGCGCTGCCCCGCAACTGTGGCTGTCCGAATAGCTGGCACAGCGGGGCGGCACGGGGCCGCCCCGCCGGGCATCAGACGTCGTGGTTGTCGGTGTACGGGATCAGGGCCAGGAAGCGAGCGCGCTTGACGGCGGTCGCCAGCTGACGCTGGTACTTCGACTTGGTACCGGTGACGCGGCTCGGCACGATCTTGCCGTTCTCGGTCAGGTACTGGCGCAGGGTGTTGAGATCCTTGTAGTCGATCTCCTTCACACCTTCAGCCGTGAACTTGCAGAACTTGCGGCGACGGAAGAACTTGGACATGGGAAGGCTCCTTAGGCGGCGGAAGCGGCGTCGTCGCCGGCTTCGTTGTCAGCGGTGGTGGTGGACTCGCCTTCTTCGTCGTCACGACGACGGCGCTCACCGCGCTCCGGCTTGTCACCCTTCTCGTCCTTGCTCTTCATGATCAGCGACTGCTCGGTGTCAGCCTCGTCACGCTTGATGACCAGGTTGCGCAGCACGGCGTCGTTGAAGCGGAAGCTTTCGGTCAGCTCGTTCAGCACGGCCTGGTCGGCTTGGATGTTCAGCAGCACGTAGTGCGCCTTCACCAGGTTCTGGATCGGGTACGCCAGCTGGCGGCGGCCCCAGTCTTCCAGACGGTGGATGGTGCCGTTGCCGTTCTCGACCAGCGACTTGTAGCGCTCGATCATGGCCGGGACCTGCTCGCTCTGGTCCGGGTGGACCATGAACACGATTTCGTAATGACGACTCATGTTTTTTCTACCTTTCGGATGTGGCCTTGCGGCCGGACAGCCCCCCGCCGTGGATACCGCGGTGGGGCAAGGGTTCCCGCCCGGAGGGCAGGAAGCCGCGCATTATGGCGCAGATGGGGGTGGCGGGCAACCCGGCCTGCCCTGCCGTCGTGCCGACCAAGGTCGGCACCTACCAAGCCTGAACGGTGACGGTGTCAGCCCAGATCGACGTGAAGGCGGTGCTGGCCGCACTGCAGGCACTGGAACAGGCAACCGACCATCTCGCCATCACGGGTCAGGCCTTCCAGCACCCCGTCGGCGTCGCGCGGGTTGACCGCCGCCACGTCCGGCCGGACCTGGTCCAGGATCGGCAACAGATCCTCGCCGCCGGCGAATCCGAGGAACGCGCAGGGCCGTTCACAATGACTGAGCCAGACCGACTGCTGCCAGGACGGGTAGCCCGGGGTGCGCTCGCAGATCTCCAGCAGCATCTCACGGGGGATGCTCGGCGGGGGGGCGGCCGGGTCCGGCGACACCCCTTCAATGTCGGTCCAGCCGGTGAATTCGCCATCGAAGCGCGCCGACGCACTGCCATCGGCAATGCACCACGGGCACAGGTAATCGGGCTTCCGGGCGGTGTAGAACGGCCCGCGGTAGCGCAGCGTGCGCGACTGGCCGCAGCCGTCACAGACCCCATCGACCGTTTCGAAGGCGGTCGCGTAGGCGTTGGGGTGGTAGGTGAAAACCGGGCGTTCCATCCGTGGGTCCTTTCTGCGCTACATTCCGCCCATGAACCGCTTCGGCCGCCTCCGGCGATGGATCAACCGCGACGATGGGCACCTGATCCGGGTGGGCAATGCCCCGCTCGGCGCAGCTGCCATTGCGGGCTATCTGAGCCTGCTCGCTGGGCTGCTGATGCATCTGCTGCGCGAGCCCGCCGGCCTGCCGGGCCACTGGGCCGCGGCAAGCGCGATGCTGGGAACAGCGCTGCTGGGGTGGAGCGCCTGGCGCGAGCGGCGGTAGCGCCGGGCCATGCCCGGCGGATGCCACAAACGTGCGTCAGGCCTTGTCGGCGTCGGTGGTAAAGCTTTCACCGCACCCGCACTCGGCGGTGGCGTTCGGGTTGCTGAACGTGAACGTCTCGCTCAAGCCGTGCTTGCCGAAGTCGATCACGGTGCCGTCCACCAGGGCCAGGCTCTTGGCGTCCACGAAGATCTTCACCCCGTCCTGGTCGAACACGGTGTCGCCCTCGCGCTCGTCCCGGGCCAGGTCGGTCACATGGCCCCAGCCGGAGCAGCCGGTCTTGGTCACGCCGAAGCGCAGGCCCAGGGCGCCGGGGGTCTGGGCTACAAAGCGCTGCACGCGCTCGAAGGCGATGGGGGTCAGGCTGACGGCCATGAGGCTCACTCCAGGGGTACGGGGACATTATAAGGAGCCGTTGCCACGAAAAATGCCTCGCAAGCAGAACGCTGCAACCGGTAAACTCCCGTGTTCACAGATCGAGTCGATCAGCAGAGGATTCAAGTCATGACGGTGGTCAGCGTTGAACATGCGCTTGCCGGGAAGATCCCGGAAGGCGGCGAAGTCACGGTACGCGGATGGGTGCGCACGGTGCGCGGTTCAGCGAATCTGGCCTTCGTGAATGTGAGCGACGGCTCCTGCTTCGCCCCGATCCAGGTCGTGGCCAACGACACCTTGGGCAACTTCGACGAGATCAAGCGCCTGACCAGCGGCTGCTCGGTCATCGCCACCGGCACCCTGGTGAAGTCGCAGGGCAAGGGCCAGTCGTTCGAGATCCAGGCCAGTGCGCTGGAAGTGGTCGGCTGGGTGGAAGACCCGCTGACCTACCCGATCCAGCCCAAGCCGATGTCGCCAGAGTTCCTGCGCGAAGTGGCGCACCTGCGCCCGCGCACCAACCTGTTCGGCGCGGTCACCCGCATCCGCAACTGCCTGGCCCAGGCCGTGCACCGTTTCTTCCACGAGAACGGCTTCAACTGGATCAGCACCCCGATCATCACCACCTCCGACGCCGAAGGCGCCGGCCAGATGTTCCGCGTGTCCACCCTGGACATGGTGAACCTGCCGCGCGACGAGAAGGGCGCGATCGACTTCAGCCGCGACTTCTTCGGCAAGGAAACCTTCCTGACCGTGTCCGGCCAGCTGAACGTCGAGGCCTACTGCCTGGCGCTGAGCAAGGTGTACACCTTCGGCCCGACCTTCCGCGCTGAAAACAGCCATACCACCCGCCATCTGGCGGAGTTCTGGATGATCGAGCCGGAAATCGCCTTCGCCGACCTGGCCGAAGACGCGCGTCTGGCCGAAGAGTTCCTGAAGTACCTGTTCCGTGCCGTGCTGAACGAGCGTGGCGACGACCTGGCCTTCATCGCCGAGCGCGTGGACAAGAACGCGATCACCAAGCTGGAAGACTTCATCAATGCGCCGTTCGAGCGCATCGACTACACCGATGCGGTCAGCCTGCTGCAGAAGTCCGGCAAGAAGTTCGACTTCCCGGTCGAATGGGGCCTGGACCTGCAGACCGAGCACGAGCGCTGGCTGACCGAAGAACACGTCGGCCGCCCGGTGGTGGTGACCAACTACCCCGAGCACATCAAGGCCTTCTACATGCGCCTGAACGACGACGGCAAGACCGTCGCCGCGATGGACGTGTTGGCCCCGGGCATCGGCGAGATCATCGGCGGCAGCCAGCGCGAAGAGCGCCTGGATGTGCTGGATGCACGCATGGCGCAGTTCGGCCTGGATCGCGAGCATTACAGCTGGTACCGCGATTTCCGCCGCTACGGCTCGGTGCCGCACGCCGGCTTCGGCCTGGGCTTTGAGCGCCTGGTGGTCTACGTCTGCGGCCTGTCCAACATCCGCGATGCCATTCCGTACCCGCGCGCCCCGGGCAGCGCGGACTTCTAAGCCCCATACGAGCACGGAGGTACTGCCCCCATGACCCTGTTCTTCGCCCTTTGTTTCGTTGGCGTAGCAGTGGCCGGGTTCAGTGCCTTCGTGATCTTCTGGCCGCTGACCCTGGTGCATGTGCGCGATCGCCACCCGGCGCTCGCCGCGCGCTTTGGCAGTGGCGCCTTCCTCAAGCCCGATGCCCTGGCCTGGCTGCTGCGCCGCGACTATCGCCAGCAACCGGACCGTTCGCTGTCCGGGCTGGCGACGCCGGCCTGGGTTTCGCTGCTGACCCTGCTGGCCGGACTGGGCATGGCTGCCCTGCTCTGGCTGGCCTCGCTCTGGTAACACACACATGAACGATGACACCGTACGAGACAGCTGGTGGCTGGCCAGCCTCGGCAACACCCTGATCTGGGCCCGCCTGCGCGTGCGTCCGGCCGGCACCGCCGAAGTGCTCGACAGCGACGGCAACACGCTCAGCTACGACAGCGAAGATACTGCCCGTTCGCAGCTGTTCGATGCCGAATTCGTCGAGTACGACGGTCTGGACGAAGAAGACGCGCTGGTGCGCGGCTTCAGCCTGCATGAAGTGCAACCGCCGCAGGCCGGCAGCGATGAAGGCCTGCGCGGCCGCATGGTGCAGACGCTGGGCGGGCGCGCCTGAGCCCAGGCCGATGTTCACCCCGCGCGCCTTCGCCGAGACCGACCTGCGCTGGCTGGACCGCCTGCTGGCGCGCGATGCGTTTGTCACGGTGTTGACCACCGGTGACGACGGCCTGCCGGAACTGACCCGCGTGCCGGTGCTGTACCAGCGCCAGGGCGCGCAGATCCAGCTGCGCGGGCACTGGGCCCGGGCCAATCCGCAGTCGCGCCGCGACGGCCCGGCCAAGGTGCTGGTCGATGGCCCGCACGGGTATGTGTCGGCCAGCTGGTACCCCGACAAGGAACCCGCCGCGCGCGTTCCCACCTGGAACTACGCCGCCGCCGAACTGCGCGGGCAGCTGCAGCGGTTCTATGATCCGGCCGCGCTGGCCGATCTGGTCGGTGCCATCAGTGACCGTTTTGAAGCCAGCGTCGGGAAGTCGTGGCAGTTCGAGGCCGACCGCCCCGAACACGGCCCGGAACTGCGCGCCATCGTCGGCTTCCGTTTCCAGGTCGAACAGGTGCAGCTGAAGCTGAAGTTGAGCCAGAACCATCCCGAAGCCAACCAGCAGGCAGTGATCGCCGCGCTGGATGACCTGCATACCCCCGCATCCACCGAGCTGGCGCAGTGGATGCGCTGGCACCGCGACGAGGCCGCCGCCGGCGGCTGAGCGCACGCTTCCCCACCACGACGCGGCCGGCAGGGCCGCCTCGTGCGCCCACCTGACGTCAGGGACACACGCACATGAAAGACATCCACAAGCTGCTGCAGAACAACCGCGAATGGGCCGACCGCATCGAGAAGGAAGACCCTGAGTTCTTCCACCAGCTGGCCAAGCAGCAGCATCCGGAATACCTGTGGATCGGCTGCTCCGATTCGCGCGTGCCGGCCAACCAGATCATCGGCATGGCCCCGGGCGAGGTGTTCGTGCACCGCAACGTGGCCAACGTGGTGGCCCACAGCGACCTGAACTGCCTGAGCGTGGTGCAGTACGCGGTGGACCAGCTGAAGGTGAAGCACATCCTGATCGTGGGCCATTACGGCTGCGGCGGCGTGCATGCCTGCCTGCACAACACCCGCGTGGGCCTGGCCGACAACTGGCTGCGCCACGTGGGCGATGTGGCGCAGAAGCACGCGGCCATCCTCGATGCGATCGACGATGACGAGCTAAAGCACGCGCGCCTGTGCGAACTGAACGTGATCGAACAGGTCGCCAACCTGTGCCGCTCCACCATCGTGGAAGACGCCTGGGCCCGCGGCCAGAAGCTGATGGTGCACGGCTGGGTGTACAGCCTGAAGGACGGCCGGGTAAGCGAGATGGGCATCGACGTTGGCGCCCAGGACGAGCTGAAGCCGGCTTACGAAAAAGCCCTGGCCTTCGTGCCCCGCCACGGCAAGCGCGACTGACCGCCCGGAGACTGCCATGCTCGCCTCGCCGATCAACCTGCTGGCCTGGATCGAAGAACACCGGCATCTGCTGAAGCCGCCGGTGGGCAACAAGATGATCGAGAACGGCGACTTCATCGTCATGGTGGTCGGCGGCCCAAACTCGCGCACCGACTACCACTACGACGAAGGCCCGGAGTGGTTCTACCAGCTGGAAGGCGAGATGGTGCTGAAGGTGCAGGAAGACGGCGCCGTGCGCGATATCCCGATCCGCGCCGGCGAGATCTTCCTGCTGCCGGGCAAGGTGCCGCATTCGCCGCGGCGCCCGCCCGGCGGCGTCGGCCTGGTGGTGGAGCGCAAGCGCCTGCCGCACGAGCGCGATGGCGTGATCTGGCATTGCGAGCAGTGCAACCACAAGCTGTACGAAGAGTACTTCACGCTGCAGAACATCGAGACCGATCTACCCAAGGTGTTCGCGCGCTACCAGGCCAGCCTGGAACTGCGCACGTGCAGTGAATGCGGGCACGTGGACCCGTTGCCGGCGCCCGCGGCAGGCTGAGGCTTCGCCGGGAACGACCCGGCGCTACCGTCCATCGCGATTCATCACGCGTTCGCCGGGCATGGCCCGGCGCTACCGGGACGCGTGAACTCCGGGTAGCGCCGGGCCATGCCCGGCGAGCGCACCGCGCGGCATCACGCAGGCGCCAGGCGCTACACTGGCAATCCCGTTGCAGCCTGTTGCCCGCCCATGTCCGATCTGCTCAGCCGCACCCACGCCATCGCCCTGGACGCCGCCGATCCGCTGCGCCCGCTGCGCAACGAATTCCTGATTCCGCGCCATGGCGGCGGCGAGCAGACCTATTTCGTCGGCAACTCGCTGGGCCTGCAACCGCGCGGCGCGCAGGCGGCGGTGCAGGAAGTGATGAAACAGTGGGGCGAACTGGCGGTGGAAGGCCACTTCACCGGCCCCACCCAGTGGCTGTCCTACCACCGCCTGGTCAGCGCGCAGCTGGCCCGCGTGGTCGGCGCCCTGCCCAGCGAAGTGGTGGCAATGAACACGCTGAGCGTGAACCTGCACCTGATGATGGTCAGCTTCTACCGGCCCACCGCGCAGCGCCCGGTCATCCTGATGGAAGCCGGCGCGTTCCCGACCGACCGCCACGCGGTGGAAGCGCAGATCCGTTTCCACGGCTTCGACCCGGCCGACAGTCTGGTGGAAGTGCAGCCGGATGAACCGAACGGCACGATTTCGATGGCCGCCATCGAACGCGCGATCGCCGAACAGGGCCCGCGCCTGGCGCTGGTGCTGTGGCCCGGCGTGCAGTACCGCAGCGGCCAGGTGTTCGACCTGGACGCGATCACCCGCGCCGCGCGCCTGCAGGGCGCACGCATCGGCTTCGACCTGGCCCATTCGGTGGGCAATGTGCCGCTGCACCTGCACGATGTGGCGCCGGATTTCGCCGTGTGGTGCCACTACAAATACCTCAACAGCGGCCCGGGTGCCGTGGCCGGTGCGTTCGTGCACGAGCGCCACCATCGCGACACCACCCTGCCGCGCTTCGCCGGTTGGTGGGGCCATGAAGAAGCCACCCGCTTCCAGATGTCCCCGCAGTTCACCCCGGCGGTGGGCGCCGAAGGCTGGCAGTTGAGCAATCCGCCGATCCTGGGCCTGGCACCGCTGCGCGCCTCGCTGGACCTGTTCGAGCGTGCCGGCATGGACGCGCTGCGCAGCAAGTCGCTGGCGCTGACCGGCCTGCTCGATGCGCTGGTGCGCGCGCGCCTGCCGCAGGTGCTGGAGGTGGTGACCCCGTCCGAACCGGAACGCCGCGGCTGCCAGCTGTCGCTGCGGGTGATCGGCGGCCGCGAACGCGGCCGCGCCCTGTTCGAGTACCTGCGCGGCATCGGCGTGCTGGGTGACTGGCGCGAACCGGACGTCATCCGCATCTCGCCCACCCCGCTCTACAACCGCTACCTGGACGTGCACCATTTCGTCGAGGAAGTGGAAGCCTGGGCCGGCCTGTAAGCCGCGCCCTCCCCTCCTGCTGGACAGTTCGTTGATCGCACACGCCTCCCGCTCCCTGAGCATCATCGGCGCCGGCCTGGCCGGTTCCCTGCTGGCCATCCTGCTTTCGCGGCAGGGCTGGCGCATCACCCTGTACGAGCGCCGCGGCGACCCGCGCGTGGCCGATTATGAAAGCGGCCGTTCGATCAACCTGGCCCTGGCCGAGCGCGGCCGCAACGCGCTGCGCCAGGCCGGCGTGGAAGACGAAGTGATGGCCCGCGCGGTGATGATGCGCGGGCGCATGATCCACCCGCGCGAAGGCGAGCCGCAGTTGCAGCGTTACGGCCGCGACGACAGCGAGGTGATCTGGTCGATCCATCGCAGCGAACTCAATACCACGCTGCTTCAGCTGGCCGAAGCGGCCGGCGCCACCGTGCATTTCCACCGCCGCCTGCACACCGTGGATTTCGACGCCGGCTACGCGCGCTTCATCGATGACCGCGACGACAGCCCGCACGACATCCACTTCGACAGCCTGATCGGTGCCGACGGTGCCGGCTCGGCGCTGCGTGCGGCAATGAACCGGCGCGCGCCGCTGGGCGAGGACATCGCCTTCCTCGACCATTCCTACAAGGAACTGGAAATCCCGCCGGCCGCCGATGGCAGCTTCCGCATCGAGCGCAATGCACTGCACATCTGGCCGCGCGGCCATTACATGTGCATCGCCCTGCCCAATCACGAAGGCACCTTCACCGTCACCCTGTTCCTGCCCAACCAGGGCAGCCCCAGCTTCGCCACCGTCAACACCGGCGCGCAGGCCGAGGCGCTGTTTGCGGCCGAATTCGCCGACGCGCTGCCGCTGATCCCGGACCTGCGCGCCGACTGGGAACAGCATCCGCCGGGCCTGCTGGGCACGCTGACCCTGGAGCGCTGGCACCAGGATGGCCGCGCGGTGCTGATCGGCGATGCCGCGCACGCGATGGTGCCCTTCCACGGCCAGGGCATGAACTGCGCGTTCGAGGACTGCGTGGCACTGGCCCGGCACCTGATGGAGGCCGACGACCTGCAGGGCGCCTTCGCGGCGTTCGAGGCCGAGCGCAAGCCCAACGCACAGGCCATCCAGCAGATGGCGCTGGAAAACTACCTGGAAATGCGCGACCGCGTGGCCGACCCGGCCTTCCTGCTGCAGCGCGAGCTGGAACAGGAACTGCAACGGCGCTGGCCGACCCGCTTCGTGCCGCACTACACCATGGTCACCTTCCTGCACACGCCGTACGCCGAGGCGCTGCGCCGCACCGACCTGCAGCGCGACATGCTGGTGGCGGCCACTGCCGGCCACACCACGCTGGACAACATCGACTGGGCCGCACTGGAAGCGCAGATCCACGCGCAGCTGCCGGTGCTGGAGGGCGCGCACTGATGGCTGACAGCTTCCTGTTCTACGACCTGGAAACCTTCGGCCAGGACCCCCGCCGCACCCGCATCGCGCAGTTCGCGGCCATGCGCACCGATGCCGATCTGAACGTGATCGACACGCCGGTCAGCTTCTTCGTGCGCCCCGCCGATGACCTGCTGCCTTCGCCCATGGCCACCCTGGTCACCGGCATTACCCCGCAGCAGGCCATGGCCGAGGGCGTGAGCGAGGCCGAAGCGTTCGACCGCATCAACGAACAGATGTCACGGCCCGGCACCTGTGCGCTGGGCTACAACACCCTGCGCTTCGACGACGAATTCATCCGCTACGGGCTGTTCCGCAATTTCCACGATCCCTACGAGCGCGAATGGCGCAACGGCAATTCGCGTTGGGACCTGCTGGACATGCTGCGCCTGATGCGCGCGTTGCGCCCCGATGGCATCCAGTGGCCGCAGCGCGAGGACGGCGCCACCTCGTTCAAGCTGGAACACCTGGCCGAGGCCAATGGCGTGCGCGAAGGCGATGCGCATGAAGCACTTTCCGATGTGCGCGCCACGCTGGGCATGGCCCGCCTGTTCAAACAGTCGCAGCCGCGCCTGTGGGACTACGCCCTGAAGCTGCGCGACAAGCGCTTCGTGGGCAGCCTGCTGGACGTGGGCACCATGCAGCCGGTGCTGCACATTTCCATGCGCTACCCGGCCAGCCGCCTGTGTGCGGCGCCGGTACTACCGCTGGCCATGCACCCCACCATCGGCAACCGCGCCATCGTGTTCGACCTGGACGGCGAGATCGACGATCTGCTGGCCCTGCCCGCCGAGGTGATCGCCCAGCGCCTGTACCTGCGCGCCAGCGAACTGCCCGAGGGCGTGGCCCGCGTGCCGCTGAAGGAAGTGCATCTGAACAAGGTGCCGGCGCTGGTGGCCTGGAACCACCTGCGTGCCGATGACCATGCACGGCTGGGGCTGGACGTGGCCGCCATCGAGGCCAAAGCCGCGCGCCTGCGCGAGGTAGCACCGCAACTGGCCGAGAAGGCCCGCCAGGTGTTCAACCAGCCACGCCCACCGATGCTGACCGATGTGGATGCCTCGTTGTACGACGGCTTCCTCGGCGCCGGCGACAAACCCCTGCTGGCCCTGGCGCGGACCACGCCGCCGCCGCAGCTGGCCGCGCTGGAAGAGCGCTTCCGCGACCCGCGGCTGCCGGAGCTGCTGTTCCGTTACCGCGCCCGCAACCACCCGCAGACCCTGTCGCCAGCCGAGCTGGAACGCTGGCACGACTACCGGCGCCAGCGTCTGCTGGGCGAACAGGGCCTGGGCGAACTGAACCTGCCCCAGTACCAGCAGCAGATCGACGCGCTGGCTGCCGAAGCGCCCGATGACGCGCGCCGTGGCGAGCTGCTGCAGTCGCTGCGCGACTGGGGCCACCACCTGCAGGAGCACCTGTGAGCACGTATTTTTCCGACGCCAGTTTCAAGTTCCTGCGCAGCCTGGCGCGGCATAACGAAAAGGCCTGGTTCAACGACCATCGCCAGCAGTACGAGGACCACGTGCGGCAGCCGTTCCTGCGCCTGTTGGGCGACCTGCAGCCGGCACTGGGCGAGGTCAGCGAACACTTCCGCGCCGACACCCGGGGGGTGGGTGGTTCGTTGTTCCGCATCCATCGTGATGCGCGCTTTTCCAACGACAAGTCGCCCTACAAGACCTGGCAGGGTGCGCGCCTGTTCCACGAACGCCGCCGCGAAGTGGCCGCCCCATCGTTCTACATCCACCTGCAGCCAGGCGAGAGCTTCGTCGGCGCTGGCCTGTGGCACCCGGAACCGGAAACCCAGCGCCGCGTGCGCCACTTCATCCTGGACAACCCGGGCAGCTGGAAGGCGGCCGCGCATGCCGCACCCCTGCGCAAGCGCTTCGACTTCGAAGAAAGCGAGAAGCTGGTGCGCCCGCCGCGCGGCTTCCCGGCCGACTTCGAATTCATCGATGACCTGAAGCACCGCAACTGGGTCATGTGGCGCTCGCTGGACGATGACACCATGACCGGCCCGCGCCTGCTGTCCACGCTCGGCAAGGACCTGGCCACCCTGGCACCGTTCGTGGACTACCTGTGCGCGGCCCTGGACCTGGAGTTCTGATGAGCCACGCACTGCCTCTGGCCCAGCAACGGCGCCCCCTGGGGCGTACCGGCCTGGCGGTTTCGCCGGTCGGGCTGGGCTGCTCCGGTTTCTGGGGGCACCCCCGTTTCGCCGAGGATGCTGCAGCGGCCGTGGTGGAACGCGCCCTGGCGCAGGGCGTGAACCTGCTCGATACCGGCCACAACTATTCCGGCTTCCATGCCGAACCGCGCCTGGGCCGCATCCTGCGCCCGTTGCTGGCGCGGTTCCCGCGTGAATCGCTGGTCATTTCCAGCAAGGGCGGCACCCTGACCGGGCAGGCCGGCATCAGCGGCGCCGAACAGCGGGATTTCTCGCCCGCCGCGATCACCGCCAGCTGCGAAGCCTCGCTGCGCAACCTCGGCCTGGACTACCTGGATCTGTACCAGCTGCACGGCGCCAGCGAGCACGACATCAATGACGATCTGCTGGCAGCGCTGCAACGCCTGCGCGAACGCGGGCTGATCCGGCACACCGGCATCAACACCCACTCGGCAGTCACCCTGGAATGGATGATCGCCCACCCCCAGGCCTTCGACGTGGTGCTGCTGGATTTCAACGCGCTGCAGCAGGACCGCGCACCGCTGATCGATCGGCTGCACGCGGCCGGCATCGGCGTGCTGGCCGGCACCGTGCTGGCGCAGGGGCACCTGCTACCGGCCCGCCCGCGCCTGCCGCGCCTGGCCGACGGCTGGTACCTCGCCCGCGCGTGGCTGAAGCCGAGCAGTCGCCAGTTGATGCGCAGTGCCGGTGCGATGCGCCGTGCAGTGGCCAGCATCGACAGCCAGCGCCCGGCGCAGACCGCCTTCGCCTATGTGCTGCAGCACCCGGGCGTGGCCAGCGGCATTCTGGGCACCACGCGCCCGGGCGGCCTGGACGAGGTGCTGGCCACGCGCGTGGACGCGCTAAGCGTGGCCGAGCGGCAGCGGTTGGTGACGGCCTTTGGCGATGGCAGCGGGTCGCCCAGTCACTGAGTCTTCACCCGCGCGGCCGGCGTTTGCGGCAGTCTGGGCAGCATGAAGAAGCTCATCGGCGTCCTGATCCTGGCAGTTGCGGCCGTCTGCGCGTGGTGGTTTGGCGGCCCCTACCTGACCGTGCATGGTCTGTCCAAGGCCATCGAGCAGCGCGACACCGCGCGGCTGGAGCGTTACGTGGATTTCCCTCGCGTACGCAGCAGCCTGCGCGCGCAGTTGAACGACTATCTGGTGCGGCAGGCCGGGCCCGAGCTGGCCAGCAGCCCCTTCGGCGCGCTGTTGTATGGCTTGGGCGACCAGCTGGGCGGGGCGGCAGTGGACACGATGGTGACCCCCACCGGCATCGGCGCCCTGCTGCAGGGCCACGTGCTGTGGAAGCGTGGCCGCAACGAACTGCAGGGCGGTGATGCGTTCGGGCCGACCGAACCGGCGCAACCCCTGAAGCACGCCGAACACCATTTCGAGGCACTGGACCGGTTCGTGGTGGACGTGGACCGCGGGCCTGGCCAACCGCCGTTGAAGGTGGTGCTGGAACCGCAGGGCCTGCGCTGGAAGGTGGTGGACCTGCAGTTGGGGATGTCGGGCAGCCCGTAAACCCCACTTTGGTAGATGCCCACCTTGGTGGGCATTGACGCACAACCGTGCCAACCAAGGTTGGCACCTACCGGAGCGATGACGTGCCAACCAAGGTTGGCACCTACCGGGGCGATGACGTGCCAACCAACGGTTGGCACCCACCCATCATGGCGTCACCCCTCGTTGGCGACGCCGTGCGGCACGTGACCGGCGGCCACGTGTTCGCGGGCGCTGTCGATGTTGTGCTGGGAATCGTCGAAGAAGATGTCTGCGCCGAAGGCCTGCAGGAACGGGCCTTTGTGCCGCCCGCCCAGGAACAGGGCTTCATCCAGGCGCACGCCCCATTCGCGCAGGGTGCGGATCACGCGCTCGTGCGCCGGCGCCGATCGCGCGGTGACCAGCGCGGTGCGGATCGGCGCACTCTCGCCGGCCGGGAACACTTCCTGCAGCGTGTGCAGAGCCGACAGGAAGCCACGGAACGGGCCGCCGCTGAGGGGCTCGCGGGCCCGCTCGCGCTCGTGGCGACCGAACGCTTCCACGCCCTGCTCGCGCGAAATACGCTCGCTCTCGTCGCCGAAGATCACCGCGTCGCCATCGAAGGCGATGCGCAGCTGGCCGGCATTGCGTTCGCTGTGCACCACCTGGTCCTCGGCGGCTGCGGCGGTTTCACCCGGCGGCTTGGGCAGGATGGTGGCCGCGGCAATGCCATGGCGCAGCGCACTGCGCACCGATTCGGGGTTGGCCGACAGGAACAGATCGGTGCCGAACGGCTTCACGTAGGGCCAGGTCGGTTCGCCGGCGGTGAAAGTCGCGCGGATGATGCCCAGCCCGTAGTGCTGGATGGAATTGAAGATGCGCAGGCCAGTGTCGGCTGAGTTGCGCGACAGCAGGATCACCTCCACCCGCGGGTTTTCCGGGCTGGCGCCCTGATTCAGCGCCAGCAGCTTGCGCACCACCGGGAAGGCCACGCCAGGCCCCAGGATGTCGTCCTCATGCTGCCGCTGGTACTCG
The DNA here is from genome assembly GCF_056393165.1 of Stenotrophomonas sp. Steno-C17. Classification (NCBI taxonomy): domain Bacteria; kingdom Pseudomonadati; phylum Pseudomonadota; class Gammaproteobacteria; order Lysobacterales; family Lysobacteraceae; genus Stenotrophomonas; species Stenotrophomonas sp. Steno-C17. Next base: position 28,523 of record NZ_JBWJPD010000011.1, on the reverse strand, counting down.
GCATAGGCGGCCACGCCGTCGCTCTCGAACAGCGCGTGGCTCTCCTCCAGGTCGAACAGCGCGCGCGAGGTTACCGCGACGGTCAGCAAACGGGGGGTGTTGTCGCCCATGGCGGGGGTTCCTTGCAGCGGACGGCGGGGGCCGGCGGCGTATTGTCCTCAAAAAACGAACTGTTCGCTCAGGATGCGGTCTTCCAGGTTGTGTTCCGGGTCGAACAGCAGGGTCACCCGGCGGTCCTTCGATTCGCGGATGGTCACTTCCACCACGTCGCGCGTCTCGTGCGAATCGGCGGTGACGCTCACCGGGCGCTTGTACGGGTCCAGCACGCGGAAGCGCACCTCGGTGTCGGCCTTGAGGATCGCGCCACGCCAGCGGCGCGGGCGGTACGGGGCCAACGGCGTCAGTGCGATGGTGTGCGAGCCCAAGGGCAGCACCGGCCCATGCGCGGAATAGTTGTAGGCGGTGCTGCCGGCGGGCGTCGCCACCAGCACGCCGTCACCGATCAGCTCGGCCACGCGTTCCTGGCCGTTCAGATCGATGCCGATGTGCGCGGCCTGGCGGGTCTGCCGCAGCAGGGACACATCGTTGTAGGCCAACGAGCCGGTACTGGTGCCCGACTCGGTCAGCGCGATCATTTCCAGCGGGCGCAGGTTGGCCGGCTCGGCACGCGCAATGCGGGCCTGCACGTCATCGTCGCCGCGGTACTGGTTCATCAGGAAACCGACCGTGCCCAGCTTCATGCCGAACACCGGTTTGCCCAGGTGGCCATGGCGGTGCAGGGTCTGCAGCATGAAACCGTCGCCGCCCAGCGGGCACAGCACATCGGCCTGGTCGGGCGCGTGGTCGCCATAGCGCGACACCATGGCCGCGCGGGCCATCTGCGCCGGCTCGGTGGTACTGGCCAGGAAAGCGATGCGGGGGATGTCGCTCATCGGTGGATCCGGGGGAAGGCTGTTGAAGAGCATAACCGAGCGCCGCGGCGCCCGCCGGGCATGGCCCGGCGCTACCTGCAATCCCGCACGTTGGTAGCGCCGGGCCATGCCCGGCGAACGGCGGCCCGCAACGCAGAACGGCCCCGCTCTCGCGGGGCCGTTCTGTTTCATGCTCGCCGGGCGTGGCCCGGCACTACATCACTTACGCACCGTGGGCAGCGAGCTGGCCCAAGCGCTGCACCGCGACCGAAACGGTCGGGTAGTCCAGGGTCTTCTGCTCGGCCAGCTCAGCCAGCATCGACAACGTGAAGCGCAGGCTGTTGTCGTCGCGGCCGATCCACGCCGACACCTTGGCTTCGGCACTGCCGCCCTTGGTCGCCAGCACTTGGCCGGCCAAGTTGCGGTGGTGGTGGGCCAGCTCGTCGCGCAGCACGCCACGGGCCACCGCGTGCCAACGGCCGTTGACCTCCAGCGCGTCGATCTGCTCGAACAGCCACGGCAGCTGCAGGGCATCGCCCAGGCGGAAGTGGATTTTGGACACGTCCACCGGCTTCAGCTTGCGGGTACGGGCCAGTTCGATGATGTCGAACGCCGGCTCCAGGAAGTGCAGTTCCGCCAGCTGCTGTGCCAGTGCCGACGGCAGGCCCTTCTCCTTCCACTCGGCCACCAGGGCTTCGTAGGTCGGACGCTGCGAATCGGGCAGCACGCCCGAAGCGACGCGGATGTCGTTGAACGGACCCTGGTAGCGGTTCACTGCCTCGGTGATGCCCGGCATCGGGCCCGGGCGCGACAGCAGCCAGCGCACGAACGAACGCTGCAGCTTCCAGATCACTTCCAGTGCATCGATCTGCACCGATTCGGGCAGCTTGCCGTCCAGTGCGTCGATCTGCGCCCACAGCGCGCGTGCATCCAGCGTTTCGCGGCTGATGGTGTAGGCCTTGGCGACCTCGGCAATGGAACGGCCGGTGTCTTCCTGCATGCGCATCAGGAAGGTGGCGCCCATGCGGTTGATGGTCTGGTTGGTCACGGCCGTGGCGATGATTTCGCGCTTCAGGCGGTGACGCTCCATCGCGTCGGCATACTTCTTCTGCAGCGGGGTCGGGAAGTAGCGCTGCAGTTCCTTGGACAGGTACGGGTCTTCGGGGATGTCCGAATCCAGCAGCTGGGCGAACGCCACCAGCTTGGAATAGGACAGCAGCACCGACAGTTCCGGACGGGTCAGGCCCTGGCCGCGCGCCTTGCGCTGGGACAGCTCGGCATCGGACGGCAGGAACTCGATCTGGCGATCCAGCAGGCCCTGCTGTTCCAGCGTGCGGATGAAGTGCTGCTTGGAACCCAGGCGCTTGACGGCCATCCGCTCCATCAGGCTCAGCGCCTGGTTCTGGCGGTAGTTGTCGTTCAGCACCAGGTCGGCCACTTCGTCGGTCATCGACGCCAGCAGCTTGTTGCGCTGTTCAACGGTCAGCTTCTTGGCCCGCACCACATCATTGAGCAGGATCTTGATGTTGACTTCGTGGTCGGAGGTATCCACACCGGCCGAGTTGTCGATGAAGTCGGTGTTGAGCAGCACGCCGGCCTGGGCGGCTTCGATGCGGCCCAGCTGGGTCATGCCCAGGTTGCCACCCTCGCCCACCACCTTGCAGCGCAGCTCGCCACCGTTCACGCGCAGCGCGTTGTTGGCGCGGTCGCCGACATCGCTGTGCTGTTCGCTGGCAGCCTTCACGTAGGTACCGATACCGCCGTTCCACAGCAGGTCCACCGGTGCCTTCAGGATCGCGCTCATCAGATCGTTCGGCGACAGCGCCTTGACGTTCTCGTCCAGGCCCAGCGCTTCACGCACCTGCGGGGTGATCTCGATCGACTTCAGGCTGCGCGGATAGATGCCGCCGCCCTTGCTGATCAGCTTGGCATCGTAGTCGGCCCAGCTCGAACGCGGCACGGTGAACATGCGCTCACGCTCGACGAACGAGGTGGCCGCATCCGGGTTCGGGTCCAGGAAGATGTGGCGGTGGTCGAACGCGGCCAGCAGGCGGATGTGGCGCGACAGCAGCATGCCGTTGCCGAACACGTCGCCGGACATGTCGCCCACGCCGACGGTGGTGAAGTCCTGGGTCTGGCTGTCACGGCCCAGCGCACGGAAGTGGCGCTTGACCGATTCCCACGCACCGCGCGCGGTAATGCCCATGCCCTTGTGGTCGTAACCGACCGAACCGCCGGAGGCGAACGCATCGCCCATCCAGAAGCCGTGGGCGATGGCCAGGCCGTTGGCGATGTCACTGAAGGTCGCGGTGCCCTTGTCGGCCGCCACCACCAGGTACGGATCGTCCATGTCGTGGCGCACGACATCCACCGGCGGCACGATCTTGTTGTTGACGATGTTGTCGGTGATGTCCAGCAGGCCCTGGATGAACAGCTTGTAGCAGGCCACCCCGTTGGCGAAGATCGCATCGCGATCGCCATTGACCGGCGGCATCTTGGCGAAGAAGCCACCCTTGGCGCCGACCGGCACGATCACGGTGTTCTTCACCATCTGTGCCTTCACCAGGCCCAGCACTTCGGTACGGAAGTCTTCGCGGCGGTCCGACCAGCGCAGGCCGCCACGGGCCACGGCACCGAAGCGCAGGTGGGTACCTTCCACGCGCGGGCCGTACACGAAGATTTCGCGGTACGGGCGCGGCTTGGGCAGGTCCGGCACCAGCGCCGAATCAAACTTGAAGCTGATCACGTGGCCGTGCTGGCCATTGGCATCGGTCTGGTAGTAGCTGGTACGCAGGGTCGCGTCGATCACGCCCATGAACGAACGCAGGATGCGGTCCTCGTCCAGGCTGGACACGCGGTCCATCAGCTTCAGCAGCGCATCGCGCGCGGCCTGCATCTGTGCATCGCGGTCACCCTTGCGGGCGTCGACCACGGTCTTGAGCACCTTCAGGGTGGCCTCGTCGCCGGCGGCCAGCACATCAAGATGCGCCTTCAGCTGGGCCTGGCCCGCGGCGATGTCCTCCTTGCTCTCGTGGCCGGTGGCCGGATCAAAGCGGGCTTCGAACAGTTCCACCAGCAGGCGCGCCAGCAGCGGGTACCGGGCGAAGGTGCCTTCCACGTACGCCTGCGAGAACGGCACGCCGGTCTGCAGCAGGTACTTGCAGTAGCCGCGCAGCATGGCGACCTGGCGCCAGTGCAGGCCGGCGGCCAGCACCAGGCGGTTGAAGCCGTCGTTCTCGGCATCACCGTGCCAGACGCGGGCGAAGGTCTCACCGAAGGCTTCGTCCACGCGCGCGGCATCGATGGCGCCGGCGGTCGATTCGACTTCGAAGTCCTGCACGTACACCGGCGCGTTGTCGACCGACAGGCGGTACGGACGCTCGGCGATCACGCGCAGGCCCATGTTTTCCATCATCGGCAGCGCGTCCGACAGCGGAATGTCGTCCAGCTGGCGGTACAGCTTCAGGCGCAGGCCATCGCCGCTTTCGCGCGGCACGGCCTGCAGGCTCAGGCGCAGGTCGTCCGGGCCGGTCAGCGCGTCCAGCTGGCTGACATCGTTGGCGGCAACAGCGGTGCTGTTGTCTTCGATGTAGCCGGCCGGCAGCGCCTTGCCGATGCGTGCGGCAATGCGCAGGCCTTCGGTTTCGCCGTGGCGCGACACCAGCGCTTCACGCAGGTCGTCCTGCCAGTTGCGCAGCACCTGGGCCAGCTTCTGCTCCAGTTCGGCGGTATCGACGTCCAGCATTTCGCCCGGCTTCGGGCGCACGATCAGGTGCACCTGGGCCAGCGGCGATTCGCCCAGCACCACCGAGCTGTCCACGTACTCGCCGTGCAGCGCTTCCTTCAGCATGGCTTCGATGCGCAGGCGCACGTCGGTGTTGAAGCGTTCGCGCGGCAGGTAGACCAGCGCGGAAATGAAACGGCTGTACTTGTCGCGGCGCAGGAACAGGCGGCTGCGCACGCGCTCCTGCAGGCCCAGCACGCCCATGGCGGTGCGCAGCAGTTCGTCCTCGCTGGACTGGAACAGCTCTTCGCGCGGCAGGGTTTCCAGGATGTGGCGCAGGGCCTTGCCGCTGTGGCTGGCCGGGGCCAGGCCGGACTGCTTCATCACGTGTTCGTGGCGCTGGCGCACCAGCGGGATTTCCCACGGGCGACGGTTGTAGGCGCTGGAGGTGAACAGGCCCAGGAATCGCTGTTCGCCGATGATCTTGCCCTTGGCGTCGAATGCCAGCACGCCGATGTAGTCCATGTAGCCGGCGCGGTGCACGCGCGAACGGGCATTGGTCTTGGTCAGGATCAGCGCGTCCTTCAGCCCGGACGTGGTGTTCAGGCCCTGCGCGGCCAGCGTCTTGACCGGGCGCGCAGCGGATTTGTCCTTGCCGCGCATCAGGCCCAGGCCGGTGTCGTTCAGCGGCGCCAGCACTTCTTCCTTGCCCTGCTTCTCAACGCGGTACTCGCGGTAGCCGAAGAAGGTGAAGTGGTTGTCGGCGGCCCAGCGCAGGAATTCCTGTGCTTCGGCACGCGAGGTGTCGTCCACCGGCAGGGTGCGGCTGCCCAGGTCGTCGGCCAGGGCCAGCGCCTTGTCCTTCATCGGCTGCCAGTCGCGCACGATGGCGCGCACTTCGTCCAGCGCCTTGTTGATGGCCTGCTCGATGGCGGCCATGGCATCGGCCGGCTGGCGGTCGATCTCCAGCAGCATCACCGATTCGGCTTCGCCCTCGCCCACCTTGGCCAGCTTGCCGGCCTTGTCGCGGGTGAAGCGCAGCACCGGGTGGCCCAGCACGTGCACGCCCACGCCCTGTTCGGCCAGGGTCATGGTGACGGTATCGACAAGGAACGGCATGTCGTCATTGACGATCTGCAGCACCGTGTGCGGCGATTCCCAGCCATTGGCCTTGGTGGTCGGGTTGAACACGCGGACGTTGGCCTTGCCGGCCTTGCGGGCGCGGGCGAATTCCAGGGTGTCGGCGGCCAGCGCGGCCCACTCGTCGGCGCTGTGGTGCGGGAACTCGTCCGACTCCATGCGCTTGTAGAAATCCGCGGCGAAGGCCACTGCCTCGGCCTGCGCGGCCGACGGGTAACGCTTGCGCAAGGCCGTGTACACCGGCTCCAGGGAGAAACCAGCGGTCACTGCGACCTCCGACTCAGCTGGCTTGGTCTTGTTTTTCACGGTCTTGGCTGCGGTTTTTTGCGGTTTCATGGCAGAGCGATGCGCTTGCTCAGTTGGGAAAATGAAATTGTAGACCTATCCCGCGTAAAGGCCTTGCTGCAGGACGGAATAACCAGATTCGGGTTTGCTGCGGTTTAGACGCCTATTCAGTTCGCACCGGTATGGCGCGCACGACGATTCCGGCGCTGCCGACAGGATCGGCAAAGCGTGTTACGGAAAACCACACAGCAGGTGACAAGCAGGACTATCGGCACGATTCCACAATCCTGAACTGGACGGTATAGTCCACCGCGTGAACCCCACTACCCTCCCCGTTGCCGTGGACGCGCGCGATGAGCGCGTGTTCGATGCCGTGCGCGAACTGCTGGGCCGCCAGGGCATGCAGATGAGCATGGACGCGGTGGCCCAGCAGGCCGGGTGCTCGAAGCAGACGCTCTATTCGCGCTACGGCAACAAGCAGGACCTGCTGCGCCGGGTCGTGCAGCGGCACGTGGGCGATGCCAGCGGCATCCTGCTGCGTGCACTCCGCAGTGACGACCTGCGTGCCAGCCTGTTGCAGTTCGCCACCGACTTCCTGGAGCACTTCAACCAGCCCCACGTGGGCCAGGCCTGCCGACTGATTGCTGCCGATGCATCCCAGTTCCCCGAAGAGGCGCGTACGCTGTACCGGGAAGGCGCCGGGGCGCTGACACTTCATCTTGCTGAATGGATTGAAACCGTTTGCAGGCGTGGCCTGCTCCGGCATGACGACCCGCACTACATGGCCGAACTGCTGCTGAGCATGATCGCCGGTCAGGATTTCGACAAACAACGCTTCCATACCCCCCATCGCGATGACGCGCGTGCGCGCAGGCGCTGGGCCGAGTTCTCCGTTGACGGTTTCCTGCGCGCGTTCGCGCCGGAACCGGCAGCGGTCCCGTCTACAAACCAACACCGGAGTTTCTCCTGATGACCGCCCCACTCCGCACCCTTGCCTTGACGTGCGCCGTCGCCGTCGCCCTGGCGGCCTGCAAGAAGCCGGAACAGCAGACGCCCCCGCCGCCGGAAGTGGGCGTGATCGATGCCAAGCCGCAGACCCTGCCGCTGCAGCGTGAGCTGGTCGGCCGCCTGTCGCCCTACCGCAGTGCCGACGTGCGCGCGCGCGTGCCGGGCGTGCTGCTCAAGCGCGTCTACCAGGAAGGCAGCCAGGTCAAGCAGGGCCAGACCCTGTTCCTGATCGATCCGGCCCCGCTGCGCGCCGAACTGAATGCATCCGAAGCCCAGCTGGCCTCGGCCCGCGCCACCTACGCCAACGCCAAGGTCGCCGCCGACCGCGCCCGTTCGCTGGCCCCGCAGCAGTACGTGTCCAAGTCCGACCTGGATGCCGCGCAGGCCACCGAGCGCACCGCGCTGGCCGCGGTGAAGCAGGCCGAAGCGGCCGTGTCGTCCTCGCGCATCAGCCTGGGCTATGCCGAAGTGACCGCACCGATCAGCGGCGTGGCCAACAAGCAGCAGGTGACCGAAGGCGCGCTGGTCGGCCAGGGCGACGTGACCCTGCTGACCACCGTGGACCAGCTGGACCCGCTGTACGTGAACTTCTCGCTGAGCGTGGACGAGCTGAGCCTGCTGCGCGCGCAGCAGGCCAAGGGCGCGCTGGCGCTGTCCGGCGATGGCAAGGCCACCGTGGCAGTGAAGCTGTCCGACGGCACCACCTATGGCGAACAGGGCACGCTGGACTTCTCGTCCACCACGGTCGACCCGACCACCGGTGCGGTGTCCCTGCGTGCGGTGCTGCCAAACCCGCAGCAGATCCTGCTGCCGGGCGCCTTCGTCAGCTTCCAGGCCAACCTGGGTGACCGCAACAACGCCTTCCTGGTGCCGCAGCAGGCGCTGCAGCGCGACACCATGGGCGGCTTCGTGATGGTGGTCGGCGCCGACGGCAAGGTGGTGCGCAAGAACGTCAAGACCGACGGTGCCCAGGGCGGCAACTGGCTGGTCAGCGACGGTCTGGCCGCCGGTGACAAGGTGATCGTGGCCGGCGTGCAGAAGGTCAAGGAAGGGGCACCGGCCACGGCCAAGCCCTGGACCCCGGGCCAGGACGCCAATGCCAGCGCCAAGCCGGCCGCCGCCGGTGCCGCACCGGCCGCCGACAAGGCCCCGGCCGAGGCGGCCGACAAGGCCGAACCGGCTGCCACCGAATCGAACAAGCAGTAACGGGACCCTTCCGTCATGCCTAAATTTTTCATCGAACATCCGGTCTTCGCCTGGGTGGTGGCGATCCTGATCTCGCTCAGCGGCGTGATCGCGATCCTCAACCTTGGCGTGGAGTCCTACCCCAACATCGCCCCACCGCAGGTGACCGTCTCGGCCACCTACCCGGGCGCCAGCGCGGACACCACCGAAAAATCGGTCACCCAGGTGATCGAGCAGCAGCTGACCGGTATCGATCACCTGCTGTATTTCAGTTCGTCGTCCTCGTCCAACGGCCGTGCGCAGATCACCCTGACCTTTGAAACCGGTACCGACCCGGACATCGCCCAGGTGCAGGTGCAGAACAAGGTCTCGCTGGCCACGCCGCGCCTGCCCACCGAAGTGACCCAGCAGGGCGTGGTGGTGGCCAAGGCCAACGCCGGCTTCCTGATGGTGGTGGGCCTGCGTTCGGAAACCCCGTCGATCACCCGTGATGCGCTGAACGACATCGTCGGTTCGCGCGTGCTCGACCAGGTCTCGCGTATCCCCGGCGTCGGCAGCACCCAGCAGTTCGGTTCCGAGTACGCCATGAACATCTGGCTGAACCCGGAAAAGATGCAGGGCTACGGCCTGTCGGCCAGCCAGGTGCTGGCGGCGGTGCGCGCCCAGAACGTGCAGTTCGCCGCCGGTTCGCTGGGTTCTGACCCCTCGCCCGATGGCCACTTCACCGCCACCGTCTCGGCCGAAGGCCGCTTCAGCTCGCCCGAAGAGTTCGAGAACATCATCCTGCGCGCCAACGCCGACGGCTCGCGCGTGCTGCTGAAGGACATCGCCCGCATCGGCTTCGGTGCCAACAACTACGGCTTCGATACCCAGTACAACGGTGCACCCACCGGTGCCTTCGCCATCCAGCTGCTGCCGGGCGCCAACGCCCTGAACGTGGCCGATGCGGTGCGCGCGAAGATGGACGAACTGCAGCCCAGCTTCCCGGCCGGCGTCAGCTGGTTCTCGCCGTACGACAGCACCACCTTCGTCAAGATCTCCATCGAGGAAGTGGTCAAGACGCTGTTTGAAGCGGTGTTGCTGGTGTTCCTGGTGATGCTGATCTTCCTGCAGAACTTCCGCGCCACCATCATCCCCACCCTGGTCATTCCGGTGGCCCTGCTGGGTACGTTCCTGGGCATGTGGATGATCGGCTTCACGATCAACCAGCTGACCCTGTTCGCGATGGTGCTGGCCATCGGCATCGTGGTCGATGACGCGATCGTGGTGATCGAGAACGTCGAACGCATCATGACCGAGGAGGGCCTGGCGCCCAAGCCGGCCACGCAGAAGGCGATGACCCAGATCACCGGCGCGGTGGTTGCCATCACCGTGGTGCTGGCGGCGGTGTTCATCCCCTCGGCGCTGCAGGGCGGCGCGGCCGGTGAGATCTACAAGCAGTTCGCACTGACCATCGCCATCTCGATGGGCTTCTCGGCGTTCCTGGCGCTGGGCTTCACCCCGGCGCTGTGTGCCACCTTCCTGAAGCCGACCCACAACGACCACCCGAACATCGTCTACCGCACCTTCAACAAGTACTACGACAAGATCAGCAACACCTACGTCGGCCACATCACCTCGGCGGTGAAGCATGCGCCGCGCTGGATGATCCTGGCCGTGGTGCTGACCGCGCTGTGCGGCTTCCTGTTCACCCGCATGCCAGGCAGCTTCCTGCCCGAAGAAGACCAGGGCTACGCACTGGCCATCGTGCAGCTGCCGCCGGGCTCGCCGAAGAGCCAGACCAACGAAGTCTTCGCCCAGATGCGCGGCATCCTGGAAAAGCAGGAAGGCTACGAAGGCCTGATGCAGATCGCCGGCTTCAGCTTCGTCGGTTCCGGCGAAAACGTGGGCATGGGCTTCATCCGCCTCAAGCCGTGGGACGAGCGCAAGGTCACCGTGCCGGAGTTCATCCAGAACATGAACGGCGCGTTCTACGGCATCAAGGAAGCGCAGATCTTCGTGGTCAACCTGCCCACCGTGCAGGGTCTGGGCCAGTTCGGCGGCTTCGACATGTGGCTGCAGGACCGCGGTGGCCAGGGCTACGAACAGCTGACCCAGGCGCGCAACATGCTGCTGGGCAAGGCCGCGCAGGAGACCGACAAGCTGGCCGGCGTGCGCCCCAACGGCCTGGAAAACGCCCCGCAGCTGCAGCTGCACGTGGACCGCGTGCAGGCGCAGTCGATGGGCATGTCGGTGTCGGACGTGTACAGCACGGTGCAGCTGATGCTGGCCCCGGTGTACGTGAACGACTTCTTCTACCAGGGCCGCATCAAGCGCGTGACCATGCAGGCCGACGCGCCGTACCGCACCGGCCAGGAATCGCTGAAGAGCTTCTACAGCCCGTCCAGCCTGACCACCAATGCCGATGGCACCAGCGCGATGATCCCGCTGAGCACGGTGGTCAGTTCCGAGTGGGTGTCGGCCCCGCCGTCGCTGAGCCGCTACAACGGCTATTCGGCCATCAACATCGTCGGTTCGCAGGCACCGGGCAAGAGCTCGGGTGAAGCGATGACCGCGATGGAAGACATCGTCAACAACGACCTGCCGGCCGGCTACGGTTACGACTGGTCGGGCATGTCCTACCAGGAAATCCTGGCGGGCAACGCGGCCACGCTGCTGCTGGTGCTGTCGGTGGTGGTGGTGTTCCTCTGCCTGGCCGCGCTGTATGAAAGCTGGTCGATTCCGGTGGCGGTGCTGCTGGTGGTGCCGCTGGGCGTGCTGGGTGCCATCGGTCTGTCGATGATGCGTGGCCTGCCCAACGACATCTTCTTCAAGATCGGCATGATCACCGTGATCGGCCTGGCCGCGAAGAACGCGATCCTGATCGTGGAGTTCGCGGTGGAGCAGCGTGCGGCAGGCAAGACCCTGCGCGATGCCACCATCGAAGCGGCCCGACTGCGTTTCCGCCCGATCCTGATGACCTCGTTCGCGTTCATCATGGGCGTGATCCCGATGGCCATCTCCACCGGTGCCGGCGCCAACTCGCGCCACGCCATCGGTACCGGCGTGATCGGCGGCATGCTGTTCGCCACCCTCCTGGGTCTGCTGATGATCCCGGTGTTCTTCGTGGTGGTGCGCCGCATGCTGGGCGACAAGCTGGACGAACCGTCCAAGGAATTCATGGAACGCCAGCGCGACGCAGAAGCGGCACACCGTCCGGATCGTTGATCCGGCGGTAGAGTGAAATGAAAAGGCCCCGGAGCGATCCGGGGCCTTTTTGTTGGTGACTACCGGCATGCGTGCCAACCACGGTTGGCACCTACCGGGTGCGGGCAGTTCGGGTAGGTGCCAACCTTGGTTGGCACGGGCCACGCTTCAGCGCAGCAACCCGATCGCGCCGCACACCACCACGATCAACAGCGCCACCCACTGCATCGGCACGAAGAAGAAATGATGCGGCGCGGCCTCACCCTTCTGCCGCGGCGCGCGGTTCACCCACAGGCCCAGCAGCACGTTCAGCGCAGCGCCGATGCCGGCGCCCAGCAGCACCTGCTGCAGCGGAATGTCGCCCTTCGGGCCGTCGTGCGGGAAGAAATACGCCAGCAGCAGGATCGCTGCAATCGGCGTCACCAGGGTCATCAACCCCCAACCGCGATAGATCATTCAACGTATCCACAACGAAATGCGGATCGCATTTGACCATGTCGGCGCGCGGTGTCGCCACTGTCGGGGCTTTCGGTAGGCGCCAACCTTGGTTGGCGCTCGTAGAGGCGTGCCAACCAAGGTTGGCACCTGCCAGGCCGCCATTCAGTGCCCACCAAGGTGGGCACCTACCAGGGCGGCCCCCCAATGCGACTCAGCGCAGCCCGGTCTCGTTGCGGGCGATCACCAGGCGCTGGATTTCCGAGGTGCCTTCGTAGATCTCGGTGATCTTGGCATCACGGAAGTAGCGCTCCAGCGGCATTTCCTTGGAATAGCCCATGCCGCCGTGGATCTGCACGGCCTGGTGGGTGATCCACATCGCCGCTTCCGACGCGGTCAGCTTGGCGATGGCCGCTTCGTTGCTGAAGCGCTTGCCCTCGCCCTTCACCCATGCCGCACGCAGGGTCAGCAGCAGCGCCGCGTCCAGCTTGCACTTCATGTCGGCAATCTTGGCCTGGGTCATCTGGAAGGTGCCGATGGCCGCGCCGAAGGCCTTGCGGTCCTTTACGTATTCGATCGTGGCTTCATACGCAGCGCGGGCGATGCCGATGGCCTGCGAGGCAATGCCGATACGGCCGGCGTCGAGCACGCCCATGGCGATCTTGAAGCCCTCGCCTTCCTGGCCCAGCACTTCTTCCGGCTGCGCCACGTAATCGTTGAACTCGATCTCGCAGGTGGCCGACGCACGGATGCCCAGCTTGGGCTCGGTCTTGCCGCGGCCGAAGCCGGCCTTGTCGGTGTCGACCAGGAACGCGGTGATGCCACGCGCGCCCTTGTCCGGCTCGCTCATCGCGAACAGCACGATGTACTTGGCCACCGGGCCGGAGGTGATCCAGCTCTTCTTGCCGTTGATCACGTAGGTGCCGTCGGCCTGCTTCACTGCGCGGCAGCGCATGGCGGTGGCATCGGAACCGGACTGCGGCTCGGTCAGCGCGAACGCACCGATGGCCTCGCCTTCAGCGATGGCACGAACGTACTTCTGCTTCTGCGCCTCGCTGCCGTGAGTCAGGATGCCGTTGCAGAACAGCGAGTTGTTCACCGACATGATGGTCGAATGTGCAGCGTCGCCGGCGGCCACTTCCACCATTGCCAGCACGTAGGCGATCGGGTCCATGCCCGCGCCACCGTACTCGGTCGGCACTTCGATGCCCATCAGGCCGTTTTCGCCCAGCAGGCGGATGTTCTCAAGGGGGAATTCGCCCGTGCGGTCATGGTGCTCCGCGCTGGGGGCGATTTTTTCCTGCGCGATGCGCCGCGCCACGTCCTGCAGCATCAACTGCTCTTCGGTAAAGCTGAAATCCACAACACCCTCCCAGGTACATGATGACGGGGGCGGTAAAAGGCGCCCCCGGATGTCCCGATTGTAACTGCGGGCGGGCATCGGCGGCTGACTCGCCCGGCGCGCCGGCTTGACCACGACAGCACCGGTCGGCGAATATATCTCTATATCGCGATAGGTAGATATTTATGGATCTGGAAGACTGGTCGACCCGCCTGAAGGTGTTTGCCGACGCCACCCGCGTGCGCCTGCTGGCGCTGCTGGAGCAGGAGGAGCTGACCGTGGCCGAGCTGTCGGCCATTACCCGGCTGGCCCAGCCGCGCGTGTCCACCCATCTGGCACGCCTGAAGGAAGCCGGCCTGGTGCGCGACCGCCGCTCGGGCGTGTCGGCCTATTACCGCTTCGACGAGGCCCAGTTGGACCCGGCGCAGCGCGCATTGTGGCATGCCCTGAGCAATGGAAGCGATGACCCGCTGCTGCGCCAGGACGCCGAACGCGTGGCCGCGGTGCTGGCCCACCGCGCCGCCGACCAGAACTGGGCCGACAGCGTGGCCGGTGACATGGAGCGCCACTACTCCCCCGGCCGCACCTGGGAAGCGCTGGCGCGCACCGCGCTGCCGCTGCTGGAAACCGGCGACGTGCTGGACATTGCGTCTGGCGATGGCGTGCTGGCCGAACTGGTGGCCCCGCACGCCAAGCGCTACATCTGCATCGACACCAGCGCGCGCGTGGTGGCTGCGGCCAGCGAGCGCCTGCGCCGCCTGCCCAACGTGGAAGTGCGCGAGGGCGACATGCACGCCCTGCCCTTCAAGGACCGCAGCTTCGACCTGGTGGTGCTGATGCACGCGCTGACCTATGCCAGCAAGCCCGCACAGGCCGTGACCGAGGCGGCGCGCGTGCTGCGCCCGGGCGGTCGGCTGCTGCTGTGCAGCCTGGCCCGCCACGAACACAAGGCGGCGGTGGAAGCCTACGGCCACGTCAATCTGGGTTTCAGCGACAAGGAACTGCGCAAGTTCGTGGACAAGGCCGGCCTGCAGGTATCGAGCCTGGAAACCGTGACCCGCGAAAAGCGCCCGCCGCATTTTGAAGTCATCTCGCTGATCGCCAACAAGCCCTGAGGTCGCCGTGTCCAGCCTGCCGTGGTTGCATCCCGAACGTGCCAACGCCCTGCTCGACGCCCTGCGCGCGCGCATCCTGATCATCGACGGCGCGATGGGCACGATGATCCAGCGCCACAGCCTGCAGGAAGCGGACTACCGCGGCGAACGCTTCGCCGGCGGCTACGACCACAGCCACAGCCACGGCACCGGCTGCGACCACGGCACGCCCGAAGGCCATGACCTGAAGGGCAACAACGATCTGCTGCTGCTGACCCGGCCGCAGGTCATCGCCGACATCCACACCGCCTACCTGCAGGCCGGCGCGGATCTGGTGGAAACCAACACGTTCAACGCCACCTCGGTCAGCCAGGCCGACTACCACCTGGAACACCTGGTGTACGAACTGAACAAGGCCGGTGCCGCCGTCGCGCGCGCCTGCTGTGACGCGGTGCAGGCCACCACGCCGGACAAGCCGCGCTTCGTGATCGGCGTGCTCGGCCCGACCAGCCGCACCGCCTCGATCAGCCCCGACGTGAATGATCCGGGCTTCCGCAACACCAGCTTCGACGCCCTGCGCGATACCTATCGCGAGGCCATTGATGGCCTGATCGATGGCGGCGCGGACACCCTGATGGTCGAAACCATCTTCGATACGCTGAACGCCAAGGCCGCCCTGTACGCCATCGAAGAGGCCTTCGATGCGCGCGGTGCGCGGCTGCCCATCATGATCTCCGGCACCATTACCGATGCTTCCGGGCGCACCCTGTCCGGTCAGACCGCCGAAGCCTTCCATGCATCACTGGCACATGCGCGGCCGCTGTCGATCGGCCTGAACTGCGCGCTGGGCGCCGACGCGATGCGCCCACACGTGGAAACCCTGGCCCAGGTCGCCAGTTGTTACGTCAGCGCGCACCCCAACGCCGGCCTGCCCAACGCCTTCGGCGAATACGATGAAACACCGGAGGAAATGGCCGCCACGCTGCGCAGCTTCGCCGAGGATGGGCTGCTGAACCTGGTGGGCGGCTGCTGCGGCTCCACCCCGGACCATATCCGCGCCATCGCCCAGGCCGTGGCCGGGCTGGCGCCACGCGCCGTGTCCGGCGCACGGGAGCCGCAGGCCGCATGAGCACCACGCCTTACACCCGCCTGTCCGGCCTGGAACCGCTGGTCATCACCCCGGATCTGCTGTTCCTCAATGTAGGCGAGCGCACCAACGTCACCGGCAGCGCGCAGTTCCGCAAGCTCATCAAGGAAGGCCGCTACGAAGAGGCCGTGGACGTGGCGCGGCAGCAGGTGGCCAGCGGCGCGCAGATCCTCGATGTAAACATGGACGAGGGCCTGATCGATTCGGAAGCGGCGATGACCCGCTACCTGAACCTGATCATGTCCGAGCCGGACATCGCCCGCATTCCGGTGATGGTCGATTCGTCGAAGTGGAGCGTGATCGAAGCCGGGCTGAAGTGCCTGCAGGGCAAGAGCGTGGTCAACTCGATCTCGCTGAAGGAAGGCGAGGCGCTGTTCCGCGAGCACGCGCGCAAGGTGCTGCGCTACGGCGCCGCCGCCGTGGTGATGGCCTTCGACGAAACCGGCCAGGCCGACACCTGCGCACGCAAGGTGGAAATCTGCACCCGCGCCTACCGCATCCTGGTCGATGAGATCGGCTTCCCGCCGCAGGACATCATCTTCGACCCGAACATCTTCGCCGTGGCCACCGGCATCGAAGAGCACGACAACTACGCGGTGGATTTCATCGAAGCCACCCGCATCATCAAGCAGACCCTGCCGTACTGCCATGTTTCCGGCGGCGTCTCCAACGTGTCGTTCTCGTTCCGCGGCAACGAAACGGTACGCCAGGCCATCCATTCGGTGTTCCTGTACCACGCCATTGCCGCCGGCATGGACATGGGCATCGTCAACGCCGGCGCCATGCCGATCTACGACGAGCTGGAACCGGACCTGCGCGAGCGCGTGGAGGATGTGGTCCTGAACCGCCGCAGCGACGCCACCGAGCGCCTGCTGGAGATCGCCGAGCGCTACAAGGGCAAGAAGGGTGCGGCGAAAACCGAGGACCTGTCCTGGCGCGAGAAACCGGTGGCGCAACGTCTGGCCCATGCGCTGGTGCACGGCCTGGATGCCTGGGTGGAAGGAGACACCGAACTGGCCCGGCAGGCCTCCAGCCGCCCGCTGGACGTGATCGAAGGCCCACTGATGGATGGCATGAACATCGTCGGCGACCTGTTCGGCGCCGGCAAGATGTTCCTGCCGCAGGTGGTCAAGTCCGCGCGCGTGATGAAGAAAGCGGTGGCCTACCTGCTGCCGTACATCGAAGCCGAAAAAGCCCGCAGCGGTGATACCGCCAAGAGCAACGGCCGCATCATCATGGCCACGGTGAAGGGCGATGTGCACGACATCGGCAAGAACATCGTCGGCGTGGTCCTGGCCTGCAACAACTTCGAAGTGATCGACCTGGGCGTGATGGTGCCCGCGCAGAAGATCCTCGATGCCGCACGCGAGCACAACGCCGATCTGGTCGGCCTGTCCGGGCTGATCACCCCCTCGCTGGAGGAGATGAGCCACGTCGCCCGCGAAATGCAGCGCCAGGGCTTTGACCTGCCGCTGCTGATCGGCGGCGCCACCACCTCGCGCGCGCATACCGCACTGAAGATTGACCCGCACTACCAGGCCCCCACCGTGTGGGTGAAGGATGCCTCGCGTGCGGTGGGCGTGGCGCAGTCGCTGATCTCGCGTGAGCTGCGCGAGGCCTTCGTGGCCGCCAACGAAGCCGACTACGCCGAGATCCGCGCCCGCCATCGCAACCGTGGCGATGCCAAGCGCCTGGTCTCGCTGGAGCACGCGCGCGGGCAGAAGTTCCAGGGCGATTGGGCCAACTACACGCCACCGGTGCCGGCACAGCCCGGCCTGCATGTGTTCGACGATTACCCGCTGGCCGAACTGGTCGACTACATCGACTGGACACCGTTCTTCCAGGCCTGGGAACTGGCCGGGAAGTTCCCGGCCATCCTCACCGACGAGATCGTCGGCGAGCAGGCCAGCGACCTCTACCGCGATGCGCGGGCCATGCTGGCGCGCATCGTTGACGAGCGCTGGCTGACCGCCAAGGCTGTGTTCGGCCTGTGGCCGGCCAACAGCGTGGGCGACGATGTCCGCGTGCAGCACCCCGACGGCGAAACCACCCTGCACTTCCTGCGCCAGCAGGTGGACAAGCCCGCCGAGCGCCCCGATTTCTGCCTGGCCGATTTCATCGCCCCGGCCGACAGCGGCCGGCAGGACTGGATCGGCGCATTCGCGGTCACCGCCGGCATCGGCATCGACGCACACGTGGCCCGCTTCGAGGCCGACCACGATGACTACAACGCGATCCTGCTGAAGGCACTCGCCGACCGCTTCGCCGAAGCGCTGGCCGAACGCCTGCACCAGCGCGTGCGCACCGGATTCTGGGGCTACGACCGTGCCGAGACGCTGGACAACGAGGCGCTGATCGACGAGCAGTACCGCGGCATCCGCCCTGCCCCCGGCTACCCGGCCTGCCCCGAACACAGTGAAAAGCGCCGCCTGTTCGACCTGCTGCAGGCCGAAACCCACGCCAGCATGGAACTGACCGAAAGCTTCGCGATGCTGCCCACCGCTGCCGTATCGGGCTATTACTTCAGCCATCCGCAGAGCCAGTACTTCGTGGTCGGTCGGCTCAGCCGCGAGCAGGTGGGCGACTACGCGCGGCGCAAGGGCGTGGACCGCGCGCAGGCCGAGCGCTGGTTGGCATCGAACCTGGACTACGACCCCGAATAGACGCCGCCCACACGCCTGCGGGCGGCCCATCGGTTACGCTCGGGCTTCCCCCTGAACGGAGTTGCCGATGCGACCGACCCGCCTGTGGGCGCTGCTGCTTGCCGCCACTGCCGCCCTCCCTGCCGCCGCGGAGCCGATCCTGCTGGAAAACGCCCGGGTGTTCGACGGCCGCCGCGACCTGGGCATCACCCCGGTGCTGATCGACGGCACGCGCATCGTGCATGTCGGGACGCCGCTGCCGGCCGCGGCCCGTGCCGCCAAGCGGATCGACTACCAGGGCAAGACCCTGCTGCCCGGCCTGGTCAGCAACCACGCCCATGTGGGCAACACTGATGGACTGCAGCACGGTGATCGCTATTACACCCGCGACAACGTGGTGCGCGACCTGCGCCAGTTCCAGCGCTACGGCATCACCACCGTCACCGCGCTGGGCATGAACGGCCCGGCCTTCTTCGATATCCGCAAGGAAGTGAACGCCTCGCCGTCGCTGGGCGCGCAGCTGTACGGTGCTGGCGCCGGCATCGGCGCGTTTGCCGGTGCGCCGCCGGCCGCCGCGATGGGCCTGGCCCACGACCCGGTGGCGCGCCCGCGCAATGCCGAGGAAGCCCGTGCCGCCGTGGCGACCCAGCAGGCGGACGGCGTGGACGTGATCAAGCTCTGGGTGGACTCACTGGGCGGCAAGTTCCCGATGATGTCGCCGGAGATCTACCGTGCCGCCATTGCCGAAGCCCATGCGCGCGGCCTGAAGGTCGCCGCGCACATCCATGATCTGGACCAGGCGCGCGACCTGGTCGATGCACGCGTGGACATCATCGCCCACGGCATCCGCGATCGCGCGGTGGACCCGATGTTGGCGCGGAAGATGCACGACCAGGGCACCTGGTACATCGCCACGGTGAACATCGACGAAGCCAACTACTGGTATGCGGAAAACCCGCAGGCGCTGCAGCAGCCGTTCCTGCGCGATGCACTGCCCGCCGCGGTGCGCGAGCGCTGGCAGCAGCCGCAGTGGCAGCGCGAACAGCTGAGCGGCGGCAATATTCCCGGCGCGCGCGCGGCAGTGGCGATGAACCTGGAAAACCTGCGCCGCTTGAGCGCGGCCAAGGTGAAGTTCGGCTTCGGTACCGATGCCGGCGCAATGCCGCAGCGGGTGATCGGCTTTGCCGAGCACCGCGAACTGCAGTTGCTGACCGACGCGGGATTCACACCGGCGCAGGCGCTGCAGACGGCCACCGCCGAAGCGGCCGCGCTGCTGGGCCTGGATGACCGCGGACGGATTGCCGCCGGCAAGCGCGCCGACCTGCTGGTGCTCGATGCCGATCCACTGGCCGATATCGGCAACACCCAGCGCATCCACGCGGTGTGGCAGGCCGGGCAGCCGATCGAGCGCTGATCCGGCCGCAAACGCGAACGCCGGGCACTGGCCCGGCGTTCCCTGCGTCTGTGCCGCGGTATTACCAGACCAGGTCGTCGGGGACCTGGTACTGCGGGTCGGCGTAGGGGTCTTCCTCCGCCGGCGCATTCGGATCGACCTTCAACGCCACCGACGCGGCGAACACCGCCTCGGACTGCGCCAGCACCTCGGCCGTCACCAGCAGGTAGCGACCATTGAGCTGGACCACGCCCAGTTCACCGGCATTGAGCGCGGTCAGCTGTTCCGGTGTCACGTAGATGCGCTTGATCTTGCCGCCATAGGGGAAGTGGCGCGCGATCTCGGCCGCCTCGGCATTCAGGCTCTTGTCCTTCAGCAGTTCTTCCAGCTTGGCCTTGGCCTCGCGGCGAACGCGCGCTTCTTCCTGCTTCAGGCGCTCGCTTTCGATGCGCTCCTGCTTTTCTTTCTGCGCGCGGATGGCATAGGCCTTGGCCAGGTCCATCTCTTCGGCGGAGCGCGGCTTGCGCGGGCCCTGCTGACCCGGCCCACGCGACTGGCCGGGCTTGCCCGGAGCGCCGCGACCGTGGCCGCGGCGCTCGCCGCCGGGCGTGTTCTCACCCCTGCCCGCACCCTGCGGCTTGGGCTGGCCATGGCCACCCTTGCCCTGCGGACGGCCGTCACGGCGGGGGGCATCGTTCTTGCGCTCGGGCTTGGGCGCCGGCTTGAAGCCCAGGCCCATCAGCTGGTCGCGGAGGGTATCGCTCATAGGAATGCAGATCAGTAGTGCGGCGGCGGCGGTTCGCTCGCCGGATCAGAAGAATTCAGTGCGTTGCGGACCTTGCCCAGGTCTTCCAGCAGCACGCGCAGCACATCGGCGTTGCGGGTGCCCTGCATGCGGGCGTCGGCCAATGCATCGCTCAGTTCGGCCAGCGCGTGTTCCTGGAAGGACACGCGCATTTCCAGCTCGACCAGGCGCGCTTCCAGCGCCTGTTCGCGTTCAGTAGGCAGCTCAGACATGCAGCGAACGCCCCCGGCCAATGCCGTAGTACGCCACGCCGGCGGCTTCCACCTCGGCCGGGTCGTACAGGTTGCGACCGTCAAACACCACCGCATCCTTCAGCCGCTCGCGCAGCATCTGGAAATCGGGGCTGCGGAACTGCTTCCACTCGGTCACCACCACCAGTGCATCGGCACCTTCCAGCGCTTCGCTGGCATTGGCGCAGAACACCAGGTCGTCGCGCTCACCGAAGATGCGCTGCGATTCGTGCATCGCTTCCGGATCGTAGGCACGCACCGTGGCACCGCCTTCCCACAGCTGCGCCAGCAGGCGGCGGCTGGAGGCTTCGCGCATGTCATCGGTGTTGGGCTTGAAGGCCAGGCCCCACACGGCAAACGTCTTGCCGCGCACGCCCTCGTCCTCGCCCTTGTCGTAATGGCGCTGGATGAGCGCGAACAGATGGCCCTTCTGGGCATCGTTCACGGCTTCGACCGCATTCAACAGCTTCGGCTCCAGGCCGTACTGCTGGGCGGTGCGCGCCAGCGCCTGCACATCCTTGGGGAAGCACGAACCACCGTAGCCGGCACCGGGGTAGATGAAGTGCCAGCCGATGCGCGGATCAGAGCCGATGCCCTGGCGGACCTGCTCGACGTCGGCACCCACGCGTTCGGCGATGTTGGCGATTTCGTTCATGAACGAAATCTTGGTGGCCAGCATGGCATTGGCCGCGTACTTGGTCAGCTCGGCCGAACGCACGTCCATTTCCACCACGCGATCGTGGTTGCGGTTGAACGGCGCGTACAGGCGGCGCATCACCGCCACCGAGTCGGCGCTGCTGGCACCGATGATGATGCGGTCCGGGCGCATGCAGTCGGCCACCGCATCGCCTTCCTTCAGGAATTCGGGGTTGGACACCACATCGAAGGCGATGTCGGCGCCACGGGCGGCCAGCTCTTCGGCAATGGCCGCGCGCACCTTGTCGGCGGTGCCCACCGGCACCGTCGACTTGTTCACCACCACCGTCGGCACTGCCATGTGGCGGCCGATGGTGCGGGCCACGGCCAGCACGTACTGCAGATCGGCGCTGCCGTCTTCATCGGGGGGCGTACCCACCGCGATGAAGACCACCTGGCCGTGGCCGATGGCGCTGGCGCCATCGGTGGTGAAGGACAGCCGCAGCGCGGCATGGTTGGCCTTCACCATCGGCTCAAGGCCGGGTTCGTAGATCGGGATGATGCCCTGGTTGAGCCCATCCACCTTGGCCTGGTCGATATCGACGCAGACCACCTGGTGGCCTACATCGGCCAGACAGGTGCCGGTCACCAGACCGACGTACCCGGTACCGAAAATCGCAACGCGCATATCCGTGCTGGCTCCGTGGTCGCTTACGGCAGGACGCCCAGCAGCTCGACGTCGAAGGTCAGGGTCGCGTTCGGGCCGATCGGGCCGCCCGGCGTACCGTTCTCACCGTAGGCCAGTTCGCCCGGGATCCAGAAGCGGTACTTGGAACCGACCGGCATCAGTGCCACGCCTTCGGTCCAGCCCTTGATGACCTGGTCCAGACCGAACTCGGCCGGGCCACGGCCCGCGGAGCTGTCGAAGACGGTGCCGTCCAGCAGCTTGCCTTCGTAGTTCACGCGCACCTTGCTGCTCGGCAGCGGACGCTCGCCGCTACCCGGGCGGATCACCTGGTATTGCAGGCCCGACGGGGTGGTCACCACGCCCGGCTGGGTCTTGTTCTTGGCCAGGAAGGCATTGCCTTCGCTGCGGTTGGTCTGCGCGGCCTGCGCGGCCTTGGCCTGCATCTCGGCCTGCTTGGCACCCATGAACGACTGGATGGTGGCGGTGGCTTCGGCTTCGGTCATCTTCGCCTGGCCCTTGCTCAGGCCGGTGCTGATCGCGTCAAACAGAGACGCGGTATCCAGATCGTCCTTCAGCTGCGCCAGCGACGGGCCAATGGAGTAGGAACCGATCATCTGCGCGACCTTCACGCGGTCGACCTTGGCCGGCTGCGAGCCCGGCGCCATGCCCGGCACCTGCTGGCCATTGCGGGCCATCACCACCTGGCGCAGGGCGGCATCGGTGGCCTTGGCCTGGTCCTGGGTGATCTGCGGCTGCAGGCCTTCGAACGAACGCTCCACGGCGGTACGCAGGGCGGCCACGTCGATTTCATCGGCGATCGGCGCGAACGACTTGGCCACATCCAGACCGATGGCGTAGCCGAGCTTCTGCTTGGGGGAATTCAAGGTTGCGGTCTCCTTGGCGGCCGCCGCTGCGGCCGGTTGTTGCGACAGGGCGACACCAGAGGTGCCCATCGCCAGAATCAGAACCGACGCCGCGGCGCCGCGCATTCCCATCTTCATTCGCTGCATTCCTGGAAGTGTCTGGGCGCCGACGTCGGCGCGAAAAGAACCATTGTCGCACGCACGCCGGAGATGTCGAGGCATGCGTGCCGGCAATCAACGCGGTGCAGGCGCGGCCAGCGCCTTGCTGATGGCCGCCGTCAGCTGCGGGTCATCGGGCGTGACCTTGCTGGCGAACTGGGCGATGACCTTGCCATCGCGGCCGACCAGGTACTTGTGGAAGTTCCAGCCCGGCGCTACGCCGGTGGCGGCGGTCAAGCGCTGGTACAGCGGCGTGGCCTGGTCGCCCACCACATGCACCTTCTCGAACATCGGGAACTTCACCCCATAGGTCAGCGTGCAGAAGTCCTGGATCTGCTTCTCATCGCCGGGCTCCTGCCCCTTGAAATCGTTGGACGGGAAGCCGAGCACGGCAAAGCCGCGGCTGGCGTACTGCTTCTGCAGCGCTTCCAGCCCCTCGTACTGCGGGGTATAGCCGCACTTGCTGGCGGTGTTGACCACCAGCAGCACCTGGCCCTGGTAGCGCTTGAGCAGGTTGACCTGCTGCTTGCCGGCCAGCGGGCGGTAGTTCACGTCCAACAGATCGGCCGCAAAGGCGCTGGCGGAACCGGCCAGGCCAAGCGCCAGCACGGCCAGCAGGGACAGGCCGCGCAGGCGGCGCGGAGCGGTGGGAAACACAGGCATGCGGGGCATTCCACGGTAGCTGCAACAGGGGCCCGGCCCATGCAGACCGGGGATCGGCCGAACTATAGCACCGGCCTGCCAGCGCACTGTCGCGGGCGCCGGGCCATCACTTTGCCCGCCGTGGCGGCACGGCGGAGGACCCGATCCTGGGCGCGCTTGCTGGACACGCTGTACACATGTATGAATGCCAGGCCCGTGTACTGCAGGGGGTGCGCAGATGGCATTCAAATGAAATCAATGACTTGGCAGTGCCAACGGCTCCTGCGGGGGCCCCTGCCATCAGTTGGGGCGTGACGGGGGTTGCACATAGGCGTGCCGGTGTTATAGTTGCATACAACACCAGTCACCTGAGACAGGGGGAACCATGAACATCCGGATGCGTCGCAGCCACACCGCCCCCGCGGTCACCGCTGTTTCTACCCTGTTCGTGCTGGCCTGGCTGGTGCTGCCGGCCCCGCCGGCCGAATCCTCCCCCTCCCCCGATATCACGCAGGACGCGATCTCCACCCCGGCAGGGACCGCCGAACCCTCCCCCCCGCGTCGGCTGCACAGCTCCCTGTCCATGCCGTATTTCTCGTTCGCACAGCCGCTGACCCCACGGAGCTGACCATGAGCGACATCCAGTGGAGCGACGGCGCTCCCATCTACCGCCAGCTGAAGGAGCGCGTGATTGCCATGATGCTCGACGGCATCCTGAAGCCGGGCGATGCCCTGCCCTCGGTCCGCCAGGTGGCGGCCGACTATCAACTGAACCCCATCACTGTTTCGCGCGCTTATCAGGAACTGGCCGATGAAGGCCTGGTGGAAAAGCGCCGCGGTCTGGGCATGTTCATGACCGAGCAGGCGGCCACGCAGCTGCGCAGCAGCGAGCGCGACCGCTTCCTCAACGAAGAATGGCCGGCGGTCCTGGAGCGCATCCAGCGCCTGGGCCTGAGCCTGAACGAATTGCTGCCCCAGGGGAAATCCTCATGAATGCCAGTGTCGTGAATGTTGAACCCAGCTCTGCGGTCATTACCGCCAAGGGCCTGCGCAAGGCCTACAAGAACACCGTCGCCCTCGACAGCACCTCGTTCTCGATTCCGGCCGGGCGCATCGTCGGCCTGATCGGCCCCAACGGTGCCGGCAAGACCACCGCGCTGAAGGCCATCCTCGGCCTGACCTCGGTGGAGGGCGAACTGAGCGTACTGGGGCGTGACCCGCGCCTGCACCGCGACGAGCTGATGAAGGAAATCTGCTTCATCGCCGACGTTGCCGTGCTACCGCGCTGGCTGCGCGTGCGCGAGGCCATCGATTTCGTCGCCGGCGTGCATCCGCGCTTCGACCGCGCCCGCTGCGAACGCTTCCTGGCCAACACCAAACTGCAGCCCAAGCAGCGCGTGCGCGAGCTGTCCAAGGGCATGATCGTGCAGCTGCACCTGGCCCTGGTGATGGCCATCGATGCCCGCATCCTGGTGCTGGACGAGCCGACCCTGGGCCTGGACATCCTGTACCGCAAGGAGTTCTACCAGCGCCTGCTGGAAGACTACTTCGACGAGCAGAAGACGATCATCGTCACCACCCACCAAGTGGAAGAAATCGAACACATCCTCAGCGACGTGATGTTCATCCGTGACGGCCGCATCGTGCTCAGCGCGGAAATGGATGAAGTGGGCGAGCGCTACACCGAACTGCTGGTCGGCACCGACCAGCTGGAAACCGCCCGCGCGCTGAAGCCGATCGATGAACGCAGCCAGGCCTTCGGCAAGACCGTGCTGCTGTACGACGGCGTGCCGCGCAGCCAGCTGTCCACTCTGGGCGAGATCCGCAATGCGGGCCTCGCCGACCTGTTCGTCGCTGTCATGAAGGGGACCTACGCATGAATGCCGTCAATCATCCGGTCAGCCCCGCAGGCACGCTGCGCTGGCTGCTCAAGCGCGAATACTGGGAAAACCGCGGCGGTTTCCTGTATGCCCCGGTCATCGCCGGCATCGTCTCGCTGCTGATGAGCGGTGTTGGCATCGCCTTCGGCCTGTTCGCCCTGCACCGGGCCGCGCGCGATGGCGGCCTGCATATCGATGGCGAGGACGTGAACATCAACGGCCTGGACCTGGGCCTGCTGACCCGCGACATCAGCGCCCACGACATGGCCGACCTGGGCAAGGGGCTGGACCTGACCCTGATGCTCAGCTCGACCTGGCCGTTCGTGGTGCTGGCCTTCGTGGTGTTCTTCTACTGCCTGGGCGCCCTCTACGACGACCGCCGCGACCGCAGCATCCTGTTCTGGAAGTCGCTGCCGCTGTCGGACACCCAGACCGTGCTGTCCAAGGTGCTCAGCGCGCTGATCGTGGCCCCGCTGGTGGCCACGCTGGCCGCCATCGTCACCATGTTCGGCTTCATGGTCATCATCAGCATTGTCGCTGCCACCCACGGTGGCGACGCCATGCGCCTGATCTGGGGTCCGGCCAGCCCGCTCACCCTCACCGCCGGCCTGCTCGCCGCCATCCCCGTGTACGCGCTGTGGGCCCTGCCGACCGCCGGCTGGCTGCTGCTGTGCTCGGCCTGGGCCAAGAGCAAGCCGTTCCTGTGGGCGGTCATGCTGCCGCTGTTCGCCGGCATCATCGTCAGCACCACCAAGGCGATGCACCTGTTCGACCTGACCACCGGCTGGTTCTGGCAGCACATCGTCGGCCGCCTGCTGCTGGGCACCGTGCCGGGCATGGATCTGCTCTACCGCGAAGGCATGCGCGGCGCCAACGATCTGGATTCGATCGCCGCCCTGCTCAGCCCGGCCCAGCAGCTGAAGACCCTGGCCATGGCCGACGTGTGGATCGGTGCAGTCTTCGGCGTGGTCTTCATCGTGCTGGCGATCATCCTGCGCAAGCGCGCCGGCGAGATCTGACGTTCCCCTCTACCACTACCGGAGGCACCCTCATGCGTACCCTGCTTGCCTGCTCTGCGTTGTTGCTGTTGCCGTTGTCGGCGCTGGCTGCCGATGCCCCGAACTGCAAGCATTCGGCGCCGCGTGCGCTGAAGCTGGAGACCGCCGGGGTGAAAGCGGTGGTGTTCGAAGTGAACCAGCATGATCTGAAGGTGGTGGCCAGCCGTGGCGGCGGCCAGCTGGACGGGCGCGCCTGCGCGTCCAATGCCGAATGGCTGGACCAGCTGGTGCTGGACCAGCAGCGCGTGGGTGACAAGCTGGTGGTCAGCCTGCGCCGTGACGGCCGCTCGGCGCTGTCGCTGGGCAACAGCTATGCCTGGCTGGACATCGGCGGCAGCGTGCCGGACAACCTGCCGCTGCAGTTCAAGATCGGCTCGGGTGACGGCAGCGTGGAAAACGCGCAGTCGCTGAGCATGGACGTGGGTTCGGGCGATGGCCGTGCCCGTGGCACCCGTGGCAGCGTGCATGCCGCGGTGGGCTCGGGCGACCTGGACATCGACGGCGCGGGCTCGCTGGAGCTGCTGTCGCTCGGTTCGGGCGAAGTGAAGGCGCGCAACATCCGCGGCGACGCCCGCACCGGCACCGTTGGTTCGGGTGACCTGGACCTGTTCGACATCGGCGGCAGCGTGCGTCTGGAAACCGTGGGCTCGGGCGATATCGATTTCCAGCGGGTCAAGGGCGATGTCGAGGTGGGCGTGGTCGGCTCCGGCGACGTGGAGATCAGCGAGGTGGGCGGCAATGTCCGCGTGCGCAGCCACGGCTCGGGCGACATCACCGTCAACGGCGCCCGCGGCAGCCTGACCGTGCAGCACAGCGGCAGTGGCGACGTGCGCCACCGCGATATCGGCGGCAGCGTCACCCTGCCGCGCGGCAAGTAATTCCACCTCATTCAACGGAAGGGAACTGTCATGAACCTGCTGCGCCTGCTGCCCGCTACCCTGCTGTGCCTGCCGCTGATGGCCTGCGGTGGCACGTCCCCATCGTCCACCACCGACAGCGCCGGCAAGACCGTGGCCGAGGCCAGCAGCACGGTGGGCAAGGAGATCAAGGACGCCACCGACAAGGCGCGCCGCGAGATCGCCCAGGGCAACATCAAGATTTCCGGCAAGGGCCAGGCCCGTGCCGAGATCACCCCGGACGGCCGCCTGCTGATCGGCGGCACCGAATCGCCCACCAACGAGGCCCAGCGTCGCCAGCTGCAGGAATACCGCGGCCACATCGCCGGCATCGCCAGCGATGGCATGGACATCGGCATGGCCGGTGCGCGGCTGGGCGTCAATGCCGCCGGCGAAGCCCTGAAGGGCGTCTTCAGCGGTGACAGCGAGGGCATCGAGAAGCGCATCAACGACGAGGCGGCCAAGATCGAAGCCCAGGCCAAGCAGCTGTGCAACCGCCTGCCGGCGATGCTGGCCAGCCAGCAGGCGCTGGCACGCGACCTGCCGGCCTTCCAGCCCTACGCCACCATGGACCAGAGCGACGTGGACGACTGCGGCAAGGACGACGTGGTCGTGCGCGCGCCCTGAGACATTTCGTCGCACCCGGCCGGCCGCGCACCCGCGTTGCCGGCCGCCGCGGCCGGGCGGGATTACACTAGGCACCCCGTTTGCCCCGATCGACCGCCATGAAGAAGCTGTTTCTGCTGCTGACCGCCCTGCTCTGCCTGGGCCTGGCCGGCTGCGACCAGGAGTACCGCAACCACCGCGCCGAACGCGGCAAGCCGAAGATTTCGGTCAGCCAGACCATGGTGACCGTGCGCCGCCAGCCCGCGCCGAACATCATCATCCTGGCCGACGGCACGATGAAGATGGACGAGATCCAGATTCCGCTGGACGACACCCAGCGGCAGATGCTGCAGACCATGTTCGGCAAGCTGCAGGTGCTGCGCCAGAACACCCTGGTGGCTGCCCCGGCCGACCCCAACATGCAGCCGGTGAAGATCCAGCCGCCGGAAGGGCTGGAGGTCATCCCCGCCGACCTGGTGCAGACCATCCCCGAATTCAAGGATTACACCGACACCTTCGGCAACATCGTCGCCGACCGTCGCTGAAACGAAAAACGCCGCCCCAGGGC